>NZ_QGKS01000249.1 GCF_003172935.1 Micromonospora sicca
ACCCCCGCCCCCACCGCCCTACCAGCCACAGGCCGGGTACGGCAGCCAGGTACCGCCGTACCCGACGGCGCAGTTCCCAGCAGCTGCCAGCTGGAACCAGGCGCCGGCGCGGCGGAAGGCGTCCAAGGGCAAGATCGCGCTCATCAGCGCAGGGGTGCTGGTGGTGCTGTGCTGCGGGGTGCCCGGCATCGTCGCCCTTGTCTCCCCTACCAGTTCCGACAAGGACGCCACCACCCCGCCGGCCCCGACTATTCAGGCCGCGGATGCCCCGTCGACTGCAACGGAGGCAGGCCTCGCCGCCACGCCAGCAGCACCGTCGCCGACTGCGGTGACCCCCAAGGCTGCCGCCACCCCTGTGATCGAGACCCGGACCGTCACCGAGACGCAGAAGATCGCGTACCAGACCAGGACCGTCAACGACTCCTCGCTACCCAAGGGCACCAGAAAGGTGACCACCCGCGGGGTCGCGGGAGTCAAGACCCTCACCTACCAGTTGACCCTGACCGACGGCGTCCAGACAGCCAAGAAGCTGGTCCGCTCGCAGGTCACCAAGGCACCCGTCACCCAGGTCGTCAGGGTCGGCACCAAGGTCACCCAGCAGTGCGACCCGAACTACAGCGGCGCCTGCGTACCCATCGCCAGCGACGTCGACTGCGCTGGTGGCAGCGGCAACGGCCCCGCCTACGTCGACGGGCCTGTCCGAGTGGTCGGCAGCGATATCTACGACCTGGACCGAGACGGCGACGGTATCGCCTGCGACACGTGACCAAATACAGGAAGGTGCGGAGGCAGATTTGCTCCTGCCTCCGCACGCCTCATTCCTATACCCCCGGCCAGCGGCGAATCTCAGCCCCCGACAAGCGGTACGCGGAGTGGCAGTGGCGGCAGTAGAGGCATGGTTTCTGGATGGACCGGTCGACGGGAGACTCATGCCAGTGGAGGTCACCGCCGACGGCAGTCCACCGGCGGTGGTCAAGCTACCTCAGACGGGCTTCTACGTCGGGGCGAGCCACCTCGCGGCGCCCGCGGTTGAGCACGTCTACGTCCTCGCTGACAGGCTTGATGACACGGAGGTCTACCAGTACCGGCCGCCCGCTTCAGCGGCGAGAGGCTGACCACCTACCGCCGGCGGAACGCTGTTCTGCAGTTGTTCGCTCGCAGACCATTGCTATGACGGTCGACACCTGTGTATATCGAAGTACCGCTATCTTCGATTGATCGGGAGAGCCGACCGTGACCCGTACCCTGCGCTGGGCCGCCACCCTGCTGGCCGCCGTCACCGCCACCACCGCCCTGACCGCCGCCCCCGCCCACGCCGAGACCTACTCCGCCGCCCTGCGCACCGCCGTGGCGAACCTGCCCGTCGCCACCGAGGTCCGCACCGGCTACGACCGCAGCCTGTTCCCCCTGTGGGTCGACGCCGACGGAGACGGCTGCAACACCCGCTACGAGGTCCTGATCGCCGAGGCCACCACCAAACCCACCATCGGCTCCGGCTGCAGCCTGTCCGACGGGCGCTGGTACTCCTACTACGACAACGCCTACTGGACGATCACCAGCGACCTCGACATCGACCACATGGTTCCCCTCGCCGAAGCGTGGGACTCCGGCGCCCGGAACTGGACCACCAGCCGCCGCCAGTCCTACGCCAACGACCTCGGCGACTCCCGCCCCCTGGTCGCGGTGACCGACAACGTCAACCAGGCCAAGGGCGACCAGGACCCCGCGACCTGGATGCCGCCCTACAGCTCCGCCCGTTGCCGCTACATCAACGAATGGGTCGCCACGAAGATCCGCTGGCGGCTCACCGTCGACACCGCCGAGAAGAACGCCCTGACCAGCTGGGCGAACTCCTGCTCCAACGTCACCATCACCGTCGTCCGCGCCTTCTAGCAACCACGGGTAAGGGCGGTGCCGCTCCGTACGGTGCTGCGCCGCCCTCGCCTCGACGCTGACCTACGCATTACGAGTCGGTGGCCTGGCCCTGGTCCACCGCCGGGTCCTCGTGCCCGACACGGTGTCGCGGTTCGCGATCGTCCGCTCATGCTCGCCGGTTTGGCTGCTCGCTTGGCTGCTCGGCGGGACCCTGACGCCTCGCTTACAAGGCGGTTTCGGCAAGACTGGCAACGTCCGCTGACGTCCACCGCGTTCGGGTCAGAGGCGACGTGCGTTTGCGTTCGTCCGGCGTCAGCCGCCAGCGCTGATGTCAACGGCTGATGTCAGGCTGCGGCGTACCGGCTTCATGGTTGCTGAGGGCGCGTGACGTGATGCGCAAGGATGCAGGCATGCGCCGTCACCCTCCGTCCGGCAGTTCCCCCGAGCCTGTCTCAGCCCTCCGATGCCATACCCGCTGGCCGCGTCTAATCGCAAACCTTCGTGTCCTGGCGGATTCCCGTGGCGACGCTGCCTCTGCTCGTGCTGACGGCTATGGCCTCATCTACGAGAGAGCAAGGGGCGCCATGGTCCTCGACGTGGTGATGTCTCGCCAAAGGGGTTACGAGACGCGCGTGCTGCCCGCCGTCAGGCCGTTCACCGAGAACGGTTTCACTCTTCGCGATCTCGTTGCTTCGCCTCCGGATCGCGCCCAGCTCGGCCTAATGGCCGGGGAGCAAGCAACGATGGTCGGGGTTGCAGAAGGTCTCCTGGCGTTCGCACGAGATGAGGGCATTGATGACGAAGACGAGGCATGTAGGGAGTGGGCCAAACGAGCGGCGGGCCTAGCACATGCCTTCCGGTGTGAGGAACGGGTCGGAGGGGTGAAGGGCATCGGCCTTGCCCTGTTCTGCTACCTCCAGATGCGTTCAGGCGGAGACGGCGTAAAGCCGGATGGACGAGTACGCGCATCCCTTCGCGGGCAGGGGTTCCCATGCCCCAAGGACCCCCACGCTGTGCTTACCGTCGCCCAGGCGGCCGCTGCCGAACTCCAGGTGAGCCAGCTTTGGCTCGATCAGCTTCTGTGGTGATCCCAGCCGAGTGGCCGGTAGCGCCGGCGTGCTGACCCATGCCACCTCGACGACTTGCATGGGCCAGCGCTGCTCGGCCGCGCCTCACTGAACTACCGAAGGCTCGAACCCTGAACCCCTCTCGTCGGGCGTCGATCATCCCAGATCGGGCGGATCGGCATGCTGACCTGGGCGACGTTTGTCATGGCCTTACAGGCGTTCACAGCCCTTGTCGGCGTCAGTAGTGCCCGCCACGTGCCCGATGATCTTGCTGGCCGCGAGTCCACGTCCCGTCCTGTGTCCACTACCGGCCGGGCGCCCAGACGTAAATCCACGGCGGGCCGGTGCCGGCCACCGGCTCCAACTCGTAGACGCCGGCCATGTCGGCATCGAGTAACTCGCCACCGAATCCCACCCACAGCCAGTTCTGGTCGGTCACGTTGGGCGGGACGCCGTCCTCGTCGACGGGCACCAGCAAGGACCGGCCGTCGACCGGACCTCCAACGCACGGCACGTCGACCTTCTCCCACATCCCCGATCATCAGACGGCCGTCCTGATGACCAGGCAATTTCGCCCGTTCCCCCCGCTTCCGCTGCCATTCGTACGCCGTTGCGGGCTTCGGGGACTCGGCGTGCTTGTCAATCAAACCTAGACTCACTGCATGAAGCGTCCGCGTCTCCGGATGACGCAGCTCGCCGGGTTCCTGCTCTGGCTCGCCTCGGGTGTCGGGTTGTGGTTGGGCTGGCCCGATAAGGTCGCGTCGCTACTCCTCGCCGCCGGTCTGCTCGTGTTTCATGGTCCGACTGTCATCACCGCTTGGCGGGAAAGGGAATCCAAGCCGCCGAAGCCTGCGGAAGAGGTTCTGAAGTGGTATCCGAAATGGTGGGCCTGACAGGGGCTTCTCGCCGACAGTGCCCGATGATCTTTAGGCAACCACGGTGGCCTGGCGTCTTGCCATCCCTGTCTGCCGCCGACCCACACCTCGGTGGAGCGGGCCAGGGCCAGGGTGACCAGGTGGAGCGCCCTACCGGAGGCACGGCGACCAGGTCCACGTGCGGTAGCCGAGGGCCGCAGGGCTACGACCCCCGCCGGGGGGAGCCTGGGTGGCGGTTGTCATTCGTTGTCAGCAGGCATCGTCCTACCTGCTCAGGCGCGGCCACCCAGTCGCTCTTTCCCGTCCGTTACCGTCGTACAGCAGCCTGTTTGCTGACCCGCTGCTGACTCCGCCTAGCGGTGCGGTTAGGCGCGCGCGCCGCCGTCCGGTGCGGTTGCTTCCAGCGTTGCTGTCGACAGCTTTATGGCCGGCCTACTTCGTGGGCAGGCCCTGGGGTCCTCTGCCTGCGGGCGATACGCGGGCTGGTCGGGCGTGGGCCGGTAGGTCACGACCTGGGCGTGCCGGTCGCCGCGGTGATACCCAGCGATCAGGGCGCACCAGTCAGCCCCTGCCTGAGGGTGGTTGGCCAACACGTCATGGCTGTTCAGCTCACCTCGTCGCGGGCTGTCGGGGGGCTGCCTACTTAGTGTCGAGCCGGACCGTCCGATTTTCAGATCCAGGCGGCAGCGGTCGCAGGCACTCCGACGAGCGGTCGCTGATCGCTCGATGCCGAGCCCGGCTGTCCGCGGCTGCTCCCGTTGTCGTCATGCTGCCGTCAGTAACCAAAGCCCCGGCCGCCCGACGCTGTGGCCCAGGCGGCTTACTCGGAGGTGGGACTCCTGGCCTCTTCGCCGATCAGTTCAGCTCGGGGCGTTAGTTGGAGTCCGTCGTCTACCTTCGAGGCTGCATGGTCCTAACCTCGGGCAACGCCCGAAGCGATCAATCGAGGTGAACGGGTGCCGCTAACAGAGGACTTTGACAGACACGGAGTCATTTCCCGCAGCGCTCTGGACCGGATGCTCAGCGAATACGCGGGCAGCGAAAGCTTCATACGGGAAATGTGGGACTTCGCACATCAGCCAGGTCCACTTGCGAGCCTCCTCGGTGACCTTAGGTGGCACATTTACCGAGCCGGAGATGCCATCCGAGACTACTCGCCCGGCATTTCCCAATTCACCGTACTCAAAGCACCAGTGATCGATGATGAGCATCTACGTAAGTCGCTGTTCCTCGCCGCGCGTTCGACGTTTATCTTTCCGGAAAAAATACACATCACAAGTTACGAAGACGTTACCCCGGATGATGCTAAACAATATGAGGGATGGGGTGTAGAAGTTAGCGCGGAATTCATCCGACACTTGTTCGACTACCGGGGGCTGATCGATTCCGGCGCAGTTCGATTGCTTGGCTCAAGCATCGGGTACACCAGCCAATTCGCTCAGACAAAGACTCACGTAACGGCAGACGAACTCCCAGACATGCGGGCGCTGGCCGTGGGAGACAACGAGGAGGTTGCCAGGCTGGCGTCGCTACTCCGGTCCAACCGCCAGGTTCTCGACCTCGCGACGACATACGTGCCTTGGATTGCCCAAGCGAGCCTAGATGACGTCGTTAAGCTACGTAGCGAGAACGAGGACCTGTTATCTGATTTCCAGCGTGCCTACCACAAGGCACTGGTCGAACAGATCTCACATGGCGATGCGGTCGACTTTGGCCGCATCTCCCGGCAGATCGAGGGAGACGTCATCCGCCCGAGCCTGCGCACAATCGAGCGCCGTTACGCGCGTGAAATCGCCAACCACCGGAGGTTGCGCAACCTTGGCGCTACGGTCGCATTTCTTCCACTCGCCGCCGCTGTGACGGCCGAAGTGGTTACCTCAACGGGCAACTTTCAAAGCCTTGTCTTGTCCGTCGCCCCCACCGTGTCGGCGCTGACGAATGCGGTATTAATAAATCGGTTCCAGCGCAAGTTGTCCAGTGATGCTCTGCTGGATTCGCCGTTCTTTCTGCTATGAAAGATCCAGAAGGAGCACAGGCGTTGAGTATGTCAGGCCCAACGGTGCGTCTCAATCGGCGACCAAGCTGTTAGGAGTTCGATTTAGACGGGGACTTGAACCCTGAACCCCTCCTGGCGGTCTGTGGACCATCTCAGATCGGGCGGATCGGCCGCCTGGCCTCGGGAGTTCTTCCGCTGCCTTACAGCGGTTGACAGTCCTTGTCGGCGTCGGTTGTGCCCGCGTTGTGCCTGGTGATCTTGTCGAGGTCCGCGGCGACGATCGCATCGAGCCGGTGGGCGGCCAGCTGGACAACGTCGCACCAGGGAGCCAAGCCATTCCGCGTACTGTCTGACAGGTGAACTGGCGCTCGCCGAGACCGGCCGTCATAGCGGCAGCGCTCGGTGCTGCCTTCGTCCTCTCTGCCACCGTCTCGCTCGCCGTGCCGATCCTGAACCGGAGCAGTGATGGTGGCAGCACCGCGGCAGAATCGGCCGCCGCCCCCCGGTTCATCACCTGTTTCCAACCTCCGCAACCGACCGGAGCGGTGCCCGATCCATGCTGGGACCTCGCCGTCGCCGCTGGCCGGAGCACGCCGAGCCACGCGGCGCGGGAGGCCGCCCGACTCGCCGCCGTTGAACTCCGAACGGAGTTGTCGGCCGTGAAGGATCGACAGCCGTCGGTCTGCATGACGACTGCGGCCGGCGGTCCCGGGCCATGTAGGCGCGACAACATCGACGCCGGCGAGCTGCGGACTGCGCTGAACCGCGTGGGTCTGGTCGACCACGTCGTACGGCCCGCGCGGTCCAACGACATCACCGAGGGCAAGGGGCTCGTGTTCGCTGCGCGGGTTGAAGGTGCCTGCGTGCTCGGCTACGTGCTTCCTTCGCGCGAGGCGGCCGGCGTAGCTGGAACGCTGCCCGATGGCACCTGCTTGTCCGTCTGATCAGCCCTCAACCCGATGGGCCGCAAGCGCCAGGTAGCGGGTGCAGTCGGTGGGACCGTGCCGCTGCCTCCACTGCCGCACACGGTTTAGGAAGGAGTTAGGGCCTCACCGACAAAGGCCGTGGCTCCCTGCGCAAACGCTCGTTGGATAGCTTGCGCTGTCCATGATCATTCCGCGAATAGTCCGGATCTTTCGCGGCTCACCCACCAAGACGCCGCGGCCTGGCTCAGTGCATTGCGGCGTCCTCGTACACGACTTGATGTTTCGTCGGCCAGCCAGGCAAGTCACGGGGTTGGCCGGGCGGCAGAACTGGGGCGAGCATCCGGAACAGGCGCTGCATCGCTAGGTCGTCGTACTCCTCAGGCGTTCGCGTCGCCCGCAACAGCACACCACCAGCGGCCAGCCGGCGAACCTCGGCCACCGCACCGGCCGATTCAATCGCATCGGCGCCACCGAGGCGCTCGACGAGTTCCCCCGGCACCACCGTCACCCACGAATACCCCCGCAGCACCTGCCGACTCTGCTTCAGGGAGACATCGGAATCACGGCGAAGCGACTTGTCCAGCTCAGTGCTGCCCTCGTCACCCACGTCCTTGTTGATCTCCCCATATGCCGGGTCGGCGTCGGCCAGGACTTCGGTCAGGAAGTCCACCCACCGGTCGTACTCCACGGCCGGGTCAAAGGCCGCCCCCAGCATCGCCCGAATGACCAGCCGCACCCACGGGTTGTTGTCCAGCACCCGGGTCACCTCCAGCCGGATCGCGGCGTACGACAGTCTCTTCTCCGCCGTATGGACCGAGGCGGCAACCACCACCGGGTTCTCGTCAATGCGCTCCAGCGCAGCCGCCCACCGCTTACCTGAACGACGAACAGCACGTATCGGATCCCGCTCCGTGCTGCACACGATCAGCGAAGCCGCCGCGTCCGGATCCTTCGCCGCCACCGCCCGCGACACCTCACCGAACAGCCCATCCCAACCCTGCTGCAGCCACGCCCGCGACGTTCGCGCCACCCGTGCGGCATCCCGCGGATCCAGACATACCTGCGCGAACAGCGAGGAGTCATCCGAGCAGTCGTAGTAGATCATCGAGCCCTGCCACCTCCCGTTGCGACAAACGTCAGGAACTCCTTGATGACCTCCAGGCAACCAACACGCCTCTGTCACCTGCTGCTCTACGCGGGCTGAGCTGCTACGACGGTCCTCTGCTATGCGTACGGGAGTGTCAAGTTAACGGCTGATCTTGGTTTGTTGAGGTAGTCAGTCGTTGGCCGGGGTGAGCCGGCCCTCGGAGGCGATCTGGAACGCGTTCAACGGTGCCTTCCAGCGCATGGTCCACCGCCGGCGGCCGGCGCCGGTCGGGTCGAGGCTCATCAGCGCCATGTACACGCACTTGAGTGCGGCGGCCTCGTTCGGGATGTGGCCGCGGGCGCGGACGGCCTTGCGGATGCGGGCGTTGACGCTCTCGATCGCGTTCGTGGAGCAGATGACCTTGCGGATCTCGACGTCGAAGGCGAGGAAGGGCACGAACTCGGCCCAGGCGTTCTCCCACAGCTTGACGATCGCCGGGTACTTTCTGCCCCAGGTCTCGGCGAACTCGAGGAACCGTTCGGTCGCGGCGTCCTCGGTCGCCGCGGTGTAGACAGGCTTGAGCGCTTTGGCGATCTTGTCCCAGTCCTGGCGGGCCGCGTATCGAAACGAGTTGCGCAGCAGGTGAACTACACAGGTTTGAACGATCGTGCGCGGCCAGACGGTCGCGACGGCGTCCGGCAGGCCCTTGAGCCCGTCGCAGACGAGCATCAAGACGTCCTGGACGCCGCGGTTCTTCAGCTCGGTGAGCACGTGCAGCCAGTGCTTCGCGCCCTCGCCGCCGTCGCCGGCCCAGATCCCGAGGATGTCCCGGTGCCCGTCGACGGTGACCGCCAAGGCCACGTAGATCGGCCGGTTCGCGACCTGCCCATCCCTGATCTTCACATTAATCGCATCGATGAACACGACTGGATAGACGCGGTCCAGCGGCCGGTTCTGCCACTCGGCCATCCCGTCCATCACCTTGTCGGTGATGGTGGAGATGGTCTGCTTCGACACCTCAGTGCCGTACACCTCCACCAGATGCGCGGCGATCTCACCGTGCGTCAGCCCCTTGGCCGACAGTGACAGCACCAGGTCATCCACCCCGGACAGTCGCCGCTGACGCTTCCGCACGATTTGCGGCTCGAACGTGCCCGCCGCGTCCCGCGGCACCCGCACCTCGACCGGGCCGACATCGGTGAGCACCGTCTTGGTCCGGCTGCCGTTACGGGAGTTTCCGCTGCCCTTACCCGCCGGGTCGTGCTTGTCGTAGCCGACGTGATCGGTGATCTCGCCGTCCAGCGCGGATTCCAGGACCCGCTTGGTCAGCTGCTGCAACAGCCCGCCCTCACCGGTCAGTTGCAGCCCGTCCCCACGAGCCCGATCGACCAGCATCGCGATCAACTGCTCGTCCGTGACCGCGCCCGCCGACCCGGCGGCCGTCTGCTGTCCCACGATGGTCTCGGTCGTCATCTGGCGTCTCTCCCTTGATCGGTCGATCAGCCGTTATTTGTACAGTCCCATGCGTACTCGTCCGTGGACGTCCGCCGCGATCGTCACTCAGTTGGTCACCCGTCCGCACGTCGGCGGTTGTCGGCTCGCGTCGCGTCCTGACCCGGGCGGCTAGACGGACGGCTCTTCTTCTGGCCAACACGGCTTAGCAGGATGAGAAGTGGGCCGCCGACGAACAGCGTGAGGCAGCAGCATAGGCCCTTAAGCGGGACGCCTGGATCGACGTTGGAGGGTTCCATTCGGAGCACCTCAGCCAAGATCGGGCGTTGTTCGGTGTCCCCGCCTGGCGTTGGCCTCGATCCTGATGCCACTTGGCGTTGCAATGTGGAAGGCCCTCGGCATACCAACTTCAACCGGACCGAACGCCTCGTGACCTGCGCTCGGGCCTGTCGTCGGTCGTCATCGTTGGTCGCCGTTGGTTCACCTCAGACGGCCTGCAGACGGCATGATCTTGAAAGTGACCTGCTCGCCGCCGAGAGGACCGCTCGTCCCCCAGGACGACTCGCCATACGTCCACGCACCTCACGCACGGTAGGCGTCTGCGGAAGGAGTGCGGCCCGCCTCTTGTCGTCTGCGCTCGTGCGGGACGTGTGGTCCCTGCCTGGTCCCGGGGAGCGACCCTCGCTGGGCATGAGGTACAACAACGCGGTGACACCGAGCCAAGAGCTGAACCCGCCGGCCTTGACCGAGCTGTGGGAGCAGCGTTGGTCCGAGTGCCCGCCGTTCGCCCACTGGCTTCGCGGTCAGTACCCGGATCGGTGGGTCAGGTTCCACAGCCTGCCGGGATCGAAGCGGTACGCAGACAACGAGAGCGAGTACGGGATCGTGCTCGACCGGCACTACACGGTG
Organism: Micromonospora sicca; assembly: GCF_003172935.1. Lineage (GTDB taxonomy): Bacteria > Actinomycetota > Actinomycetes > Mycobacteriales > Micromonosporaceae > Micromonospora > Micromonospora sicca. The sequence continues at coordinate 10,188 of NZ_QGKS01000249.1, forward strand.
CTGTCAGAGCTCGATCCGGGTGCCGTCCTTCTTGTTGTCACCAGCGAGTGGACAGAGGGCCCGCCAACCACCCCGCAGATGTGGCCGAGGCGTTCAGAAGTGGCGCCGTCGGCATGGCACTGGCAGACCCTGCTGGAAGACCCCGAGGAAGAGCCTGAGTACCGCGCCTATACACAGCTCTACGCCGAGACGATCGCTTGGCAGCCCGGCGCGATTGATGTCCTGTTGCGGGCTGTAGCCGACGACGAGTTGGCAAACGTGATCCTCGCGCCGACTGATCTTCGATGGCTGTATCACCCCTACGACGGTGGAGCCGATGTCATTCTGCCGAGCCGAAAGCAACGCGACGCGCTAAAGGCACAGCATCGAGATTGGCTTTCCCAGGAGTCGTCCAGGCTCTAGGTGCCGGCAACACCTCGCCTTGTCCGCTGGTCAAGAAGCGCTACTTGCAGCCAACTTGACCGATCTTGGTCCCCAGAACGCCAAGGAGGGCCGATCCGCGTGCCGGATCAGCCCCCTGAGCTGCGTCCGGGCGGCCGGATCGAACGGAGGACCCCTTGACCCCCAGAGATCGGCAGAGCGGTGTGGTTTGGCTCGTACCGCTGGTCGACGGTCCGAGGGCGGTCACCAGGGTTCCGCTTGGTGTAGTCGGTTGCTGTACTTCGTTGCTGTACTGCTTGGCCCCGCCCGCCAACAGCCTTCCGCTGCTCAACGGTCTGCGCCACTCCGCGGCGGGCGGGCACTTACTTGAAGACGCCAATGATCCCGGTCACGGTGCCCACGAGGCCACTGACGGTCGCCAGCTTTGCCGAGGCCCCGGTCCAGATCCCTTTAGTCTTCTCGCGCCAGCCGAGCGACCACCAGTCACGCCCGAACTTCTGCCACTTGTGCTGCCGGAGGTGGCAGCCCAAGACCAGGCCGCTCGAGTTGTTGCGGCAGAACTCGACGCCGCCGCGCTTCCGGTTGATTGCGCCGCAGTACACCGGCGCTTGAAAGAGGACGAAGAGGATCAAGAGGCCGACCAGAACCGCGTAGATGCCGGGGCCGTACGCGCTGCTACCAAGGGACAGGAGGAGCACAGCCAGGACGCCGTAGCCCCAATACCGCCAGAGGTTCGGCTTGCCGCGAGACGCCATGAGTGCGAACAGTACCGACATGAACGCGAGACGTGAAGATCCTCGCGGCCCGTCGATGTTAGACGATCGACCACTTCCAGCAGTATTGATCTGGGGCGGGCGCGTAGTCGATCAAACCGGGCGACATGGGCTTTGGCCTGCTGCCACGCATCGGATGGATGGTCAACGATGGTCACCGTCGGCCCTCGTTCGACGGCCTGGAAACGGCATGATCTTGGGGGTTCAGCGACCATCGGGCGGCTCCGGCGGCCTCACCAGGTCGCTCCACCTTCCCTGAACCGCGGGCCTCAGCCAGACTCAGCTAGTGGCTTGGGAGTGGGGTGGGGCAGCCGCAACGGCCGTCGTAGGCATCGCTGGTCTCTGCGCCACGGTGTGGACCAACCATCGAGGCCGCCAACATGCGGAACGGTTGGCGGAGAACGCCAGGCAGACCACCTTGGCGCTTGCTCGGGAGGCCCGCAGCCAAGACCGGCTCGAAGCCGCCTACCGTCGGCTCCTGGCCGTGGCCACTGAGACGACCTCTTTCGTGACGACCGCAGACGTCGTCTACCCCCGAGATGGGAAGCCGCCCGACATTGACGAGGTCGCAGACGAGGTTTCCATTCTGCTCCTGGTCTACGCCAGCGAGGAGATGAGAGACGCCTACAGCTCCTGGATGCGCGACATCCAACCCTTGCGCGACCTCCTTGACGAAGTGCCGGAAGACAAAGCGTGGTACGGCTGGCCGGAGGTAGCAGACGAATTCCGAGATAAGGCGGATGGCATCCACCGATCGTTACACGAGCTCTACGTGGTCGCTCGTAGGGAGTTGGCCTAACTGACTGCGCGCCTGCTCCGTTCCGTCCTAGCCATCCCGTCGGCCTTCGTCCGCACACGGTGGAGTGGGTAGGGCCTGCCCGGTCAAGGTGGAGCACACCACCGTCTGAACGACCTTGACCGGGCAGGCCCTACCCGCTCGGCTTTGCCCGGACGGAGGTTGTCGGGATGGCGCCAACCATCCCGGAGTGCCTGAGGACCCCGCCGGAGGCACTGCCATTGTCCCGTTCAACATCGAAGCCCCGGATCTGCCACTACCCATGGCGGCCCGGGGCTTCGTCGTATGTCGCGCCGCCGGCGGGCTGCAACCGTCGCGCTGGCGGCCGAAGGCCAGAGGCGCGGCGGCGGGCCATCGGCCCGGCCCAGGTTCGGCGGCGCGAGCGGCCCGCGACGCGGGCCGCCTTGATAGACGTACAGAAAGTCCTCCCACACCGGCCGGCAGCCGGCCGTCCCGCCCCGGCCGCAGGAGTCACGACCGGTTGACGTGTCGGTACCCGGTGCTACTCTGACGCTCGTCGAGCACGCCAGCGCGGCCTTCCCGCCGGATCGCTGGACTCGACGTCGGAGATGCCGAGCGGTCTTCCTGCCGCTGATGCGGGCCACGTCCCGCCGGCTCTCGATCGCACCGGCCGAAGTGCCGGCTTCTCGAATCCGTTGAGCGGCCCAGCACGGCCTTCCCTGCCGTCCACGATGGCCCGGATTCGCTCCCCTCCACGGGTGGGGGCAGCCTGCGGCAACCCGCCGGATGCCGATATCCCAGGCTCCCCACCCGTGCCGGCCCATTCGCCAGGTTCACGAGCGTGAAAGGACATGACCCATCGGCGGGAAGTGGCACGGCCACGGTTCCGCCCTCCGGCGTCAGCCGCCCTCTCGGCGGTGCCAGGAGACACGACGAACACCACCAGCGGACACCCGTCCACGGCTGGTGGTGCTTCGTCTCCCGTCCCTGCCACCCCTTGAAGAGGAGACAGTCGTGTCCACCACTCCGCTCGCCCTGTACCGACCTGGCCTCGCTGTCGGCCGGGACGCCCAGGTCCTGCACCGCGCCGCCACGCCGGAGTTCTCCGGCTGGCTGGAGCACACCCGCCCCGCCGGCGGCTGTGCTCGCCCGATCCGCCTCACCGGCACCCTCGCCGCCGTCGACCGGAACACCGCCCGCATCACCGGCCAGCTGCACACCGACGAGCTGCCCGACCGCACGCTCTACAAGGCGTGCGGCAACCGCCGCGAATCGGTGTGCCCGGACTGCGCCTGGGTCTACCGGGGCGACGCCTATCAGCTCACGCGCTGCGGCCTGACCGGCGGAAAGGGCGTCCCTGACTCGGTCGGTCGGCACCCGGTCGTCTTCGCCACCTTCACCGCCCCGTCCTTCGGCCCGGTCCATCACCGGCACGTCGCCCGCCACACCTGCCGCAGCCGGCAGCGCTGCGACTGCCGACCCGCACCCTGCCGCGCCCGCACCAACACCGGGACCTGCGCGCACGGGCAGCCCGCGGCGTGCTTCGCTCGCCACGAGGCCGACGATTCGCGGATCGGTCAGCCGTTGTGCCTGGACTGCTACGACCACGCCCACCAGGTCGTGTGGAACTACTTCTCGGGGGAGTTGTGGCGGCGCACCAAGCAGGCCATCGAACGTCACCTCGCCGCCCTCTGCCGCAAGCGCGGCATCCCCTTCGTCCGGGTCGTCACCGCCTCGGGCAAGGTCCGATGGGTGCCGCCCGTGCGCGTGTCCCACGGCAAGGTCGCCGAGATGCAACGCCGGGCAGCGGTGCACTTCCACGCCCTGCTGCGCCTCGACGGCGTCGACCCGGACGACCCGGGCGCCCTCGTGCCGCCGCCGGCCGGCATTACCCTCGACGACCTGGAAGACGCGATCCACGTCGCCGCCCGGCAGATCACCGTCACCACGCCCGCCCACCCCGACCGGCCGGAAGGTTGGCTGGTCGCCTGGGGCGAGCAGGTCGACGTGCGGCGTATCAACACCGCTGGCGGTGAGCTGACCGACGGCAAGGTGGCCGCCTACCTCGCCAAGTACGCCACCAAGGCCACGGAAGCCACGGGCCACTCCTTCGCCCGGCTCACCCCGGCCACGATCGACGACTGCGCCGATCCCGAAGGCGACCACGTCGCCCGCCTCATCGACGCTTGCTGGCATCTCGGCCGCGCCACCGACACCGACACGACCGGCGGCGCCGCAACCGCTGATGACCGTCAAGGCGGCCTTGACGCCAAACCCAACATCTACGGCGGCTTGCGGCGCTGGGCGCACATGCTCGGCTTCGGCGGCCACTTCCTCACCAAAGCCCGCCGCTACTCCGTCACCTTCGCGCTGCTCCGCGAAACCCGCGCCACCTACCGGCACGAAGAGGACGACGAAACCGCCGACACCATCACCGTCGGCACCCTCACCTACATCGGCTCCGGCTGGCTCTCTGAGGGAGACGCCCTGCTTGCCAACACCGCCGCGCGACAGCGGCGCGAGAGCATACGCATCGGCCGGGAGGAACTCGCCCACGAAGCCTGGCTCACCGGGGCCGCCGCATGAGCCATGACCTCACCCCGCGCTGGTACTCCCCAGCAGAAGTCGCCGTCCTGCTCGGCTTCGGCATCTCCAAGGTCAAGATGAAGATCGCCATCGGCGAGCTGCGCTCCATCAAGGACGGCAAGTACCGCCGCATCCTCCCCGAATGGGTCGACGACTACATCCGCGAGCAGGTCGAACGCCAGGAGGCCGCCTGATGCCCGGACGTGCCCGTGCCAACGGCGAGGGGTCGATCTTCCCGTACCGGAACGGCTTCGCCGCGTACGTCTGGGTCGAGAAGCCGGACGGCAAGCGGGGTCGAAAGTGGGTTTACGGCAAGACCCGCGAGGAGGTCCACGACAAGTGGATCAAGCTGCACGGTCAGGCGAAGGCCGGTCCTGTGGCGACACGCTCCCCGACGGCAGGGGGTTCGCCGGCTACTGGCTGCGCGAGATCGTCAAGCCGAACTTGGCCCCCGGCAGCTACGTCACCTACGAGGTCGTGGTCCGGCTCTACCTCGTGCCGGGGCTGGGTCGGAAGCGGCTCGACAAGCTCCGGGTCAGCGACGTGCAGACCTGGATCAACGAGGTGGGGCGGACGTGCCAGTGCTGTGCCCAGGGCAAGGACGAGGGGCGCAAGCCAGCCCAGCGTCGCTGCTGTGCCCTCGGCCGCTGCTGCCGGGATCTGCCCTCCGCGACCAGCGTCACCCACCTGCGGACCGTGCTCCGGACGCTGCTGTCCCAGGCGATCACCGAAGGGCTGATCACCCGCAACGTCGCATCCCTGGTGAAGCTGCCCCCGGTACGGAAGCGCAAGCGGAAGGCGTGGACGAGCGACGAGGCGCGGCGCTTCCTGGAGTCGGCCCGCGCCGACGACGACCCGCTCTACGCCGCGTACGTCCTGGTCCTGGTGCTCGGTCTGCGCAAAGGCGAGATGTTGGGGCTCACCTGGGCGGACGTCGACCTCGACGCGGGGGAGCTGACCATCGACCGGCAGCTCCAGCGGGTCGGTGCCGAACTGCTGCACCGCGAGACGAAGACGGCCGCCTCAGATGCCACCCTGCCGCTGCCGGACATCTGCACCGTGGCGCTCGGTCGCCGCCGTGTCGCCCAGACCACCGCCCGGGAGGCCGCCGGCCCGGCCTGGCAGCCCTCGGATCTCATCTTCACCACCCGCTACGGCCGGCCGGTTGAGCCACGGAACTTCAACCGCTTCTGGGACCGCCGCTGTGAGGCGGCCGGCGTTCGGCGGATCACCGTCCGGGACGCCCGGCGGACCTGTGCCTCGCTCCTGGCCGACCTGGACGTGCACCCCCGGGTGGCGATGCAGATCCTCCGGCACGCGCAGTTCGCCATCACCATGGAGATCTACACGGTGGTCTCCTCGGCGGCCACCCGCGACGCCCTTAAGCGGCTCGGCCAGACGCTCGACCGGTGAGGGGTGGGCATGCCGCCGCCCAGTAGGGCATGCGCGGCCAGGATTGCGGCCACGCTTCCAGGCGCATGACTATTCGCAGGAGGCTTGCCTCAAACGCGGCCTCGTCAAGCTCGCCTCCCCGGCGGCGGGACCACAACTCGCTCAGGTCATCTTCGATGGCACCCAGTTCGATGAGTCGGTCGGCGCAGGCGAGGCTTCTCTGACGTGCCTCGGCCGGGCTGCCGGAGCTGGTGGTCATCTTGTCTGCGACCACGGTCAGTGTGCAGCGTGCTTCTGCCGTGATGCCACGGCCGGCGGTCTCGACTGCCCGCAGGGTCCCTTCGGGCCCTTGAACGATCTCGACGAACAGGCCGAGCAGCCGCGAATTGCGCACGAGCGGTCCGTCCGTCATCGTCCGCCCTCCAGCTGTTCGGTCCGCCGCCGCTTCGGAGAGCATCCCCGACACGGAAGTCAGGCTGGCGGTTGGTCCACTGCTGTACTTCGCTGCTGTACCGGCCCCGATCATGGCAACAGCGGCCCCGGACGGGACCGCTGACCTGCGGAGGAGTGGGCCGCCAGGGACTCGAACCCTGAACCTATGGATTAAAAGTCCACAGCTCTGCCATTGAGCTAGCGGCCCGCCCGCTCAGGCTACCGGAACCCGCTCGGACGAGCCTTCCGGCTTCCCGCCGCCCGTCGATGTCCGGCCGCCGAGGCCGAGCGACCGCGCATGCGGGCGAGCCGCTCGACGATGGCCCGTGGCGCCGTGGCCGGCCAGGCTGGGAGCCATGACATTGCTGCGTACGGCCGTGCTGGCCGGGGCGACGCTGACGACCGGGCTGATGGCGGGGCTGTTCTTCGCGTACTCGTGCTCGGTGATGCCGGGCCTGGCCGCGACCGACGACCGGACCTTCGTCGGGACCATGCAGTGGATCAACCGGCGGATCCTGAACGGCTGGTTCCTGGCCGCCTTCCTCGGGGCGGTGCTGCTGCTCGCGCTGGCGGTGGCGCTGCACCTCACCGGCGCTGGCCGGGTGCTGGCCTGGACCGGGGCGGCGCTGGTGCTCTACCTGGCCACGCTGGTGATCACCATGCGGTGCAGCGTGCCGCTGAACGACCGGTTGGACGCCGCCGGTCCGGTGGACCGGATCGCCGACCTGACGGCGGTCCGCGAGCGCTTCGAGGCGACCTGGGTGCGCTGGAACCTGGCCCGCACGGTCACCACCGTGGCCGCCTTCGCCTGCCTGATCGGCGCCCTGCTGACCCGCCGCGCCTGATCACCAGCGACTTCACGTCGGCGATGTGGCGGTGTCCGACCGGCCGGGATGCCGCCACATCGCCGACACGGCGCGGGGCGGGCCGGCATGCCTCGGCCCGCCCGGGGAACCGGGACGGGCATGAGGATGAGCAGTACGCCCGCCGTGGCCGCGTCGAGCGAGGAGGTCGGCGCGGACGGCGTACGGCAGCCGGGCGGCGAGGTGCACGCCTGGCTGCCGGGGCAGAACCAGACCGTCTGCGGGCTTCCGCTCAGTCGTACCCGGCTCCGGCGCTTCCCACACGTGCCGTTCGACTACGCCTCGACCGACGTGCTCACCCAGGCCGACCCGGTCGGGTTCATCTGTCCGCGCTGCCTCGCCGCCACCCAGGGACGCCGCCGGCAGGAGAAGAACTGGGTACGCCACTCGCCCCGGCCGTGAACCTTCCGGGGGTTGGAGTCCGGTTCAACGGGTACCGCAGCCGGTATGCGGATCGTGATCGTCGGGGCCAGCGGCAACGTCGGGACGGCGGTGCTGCGCCGGCTGCGTCAGGAGTCCGGGCTGGAGCTGGCCGGGGTGGCCCGCCGGCTGCCGGGGCCGGACGCCGGTGAGCCGTACGACCGGGTGGAGTGGCACTCCTGCGACATCGGGGCGCCCGGCGCGACCGAGAAGCTCTCGGCGATCTTCGCCGGGGCCGGGGCGGTGCTGCACCTGGCCTGGCAGATCCAGCCCAGCCACGAGCAGCGCACCCTGCATCGGACCAACGTCGACGGCAGCCGGGCGGTGACCGACGCGGTCGTCCGGGCCGGCGTCCCCGCCCTCGTGTGCGCGTCGTCGGTCGGCACGTACGCGCCCGGCCCGAAGGACCACCCGGTCAGCGAGCGCTGGCCGGCGACCGGGGTGCCCGGATCGTCGTACAGCCGGGACAAGGCGGACGTGGAGGCGCTGCTCGACACGGTCGAACGGGAGCACCCGGAGCTGCGGGTGGTCCGGCTGCGCCCGGGGCTGACCTTCCAGCGGGACGCCGGCACCGAGATCACCCGCTACTTCCTCGGGCCGCTGGCCCCGGTGCGGCTGCTCCGGTACGGCCGGATCCCGCTGGTCCCGACCAACCGCCGGCTGCGGATGCAGGCGGTGCACGCCGACGACGTCGCCGACGCGTACGCGAAGGCTCTGCTGGGTGAGGCACGCGGCGCGTTCAACGTCGCCGCGGACCCGGTGCTGACCCCGGAGCTGGTGGCCCGGCACTTCCACGGCTGGACGGTGCCGGTCGCCGCCCCGGTGCTGCGCGTCGCGGCGGCGCTGACCTGGCGGGCGCGGCTGCAACCGGTCGACGCCGGCTGGGTGGAGCTGGCGCTGAACGCGCCGCTGATGTCCAGCCACCGCGCCGAGACGGAGCTGGGCTGGACGCCGAGGATCGACGCTCTGACCGCGCTCAAGGAACTCTTCGCCGGCATGGCGGGCGCCGGGCACACCGCCGCCCCGCCCATGTCGGCGGACCCGGACCTCCCCGGCCGCCCCGGCGGCCTCCGCAAGGCCCGCACCCCGGGCCACGGCAACCCCTACTGACGTACGCCCCGCCGGTCGCCGCGGGTGCGGTCGTTGCTGACGAAGAAGATCGCGCCGCCGCCTAAAGCTCCGCCGCCAGCGGGCGTGCGGTCAGGTGTGCGAGAGGGCGAACGCGACCAGGAAGCCGAGGACGGTGATCAGGCCGACCAGGAGTGGGCGTCCTCAAACGCCTCGGGGACCATCGTGTCGGTGATCATCGCGAGGATCGCCCCGGCCGCCAGCGCGGTGATGGTGGCGAGCACCGCAGGCGGAGCGCCGCCGAGCAGCGCGTATCCGGCCAGCGCCGCCGCGCCGCTGACCAGGGCGATCGCCGCCCAGAGCAGGAAGACGTACCGCCGGGAACGGCCGGCCCGGCGCATGCCCGCCGCGCTGGACAGGCCCTCCGGCACGTTGCTCAGGAAGACCGCGACCACCGTGACCAGGCTGACCGGGCCGCCGGCGAGCAGACCCGCGCCGATCACCACCGACTCCGGTACGCCGTCCAGCAGCGCGCCGACCGCGATGGCCGTACCCGAGCCGGGCTGCTCCTGTTCGGAGGGCTGCACGTCGCCGGATCGCTTGCGGTGCCGGGCGCCGCGCCGGGCCAGCAGGATGTTCGCCACGGTGTACGCCAGCGCCCCGACCGCCGCGCCGAGGGCGGTGGGCAGCAGGCCAGCCTGCTCGTACGCCTCGGCGACCAGGTCGAAGGAGACCGCGCTGAGCAGCAACCCGGCGCCGAACGCCATGATCGACGCGATGACCTTCCGGGGCACCCGGGCGAAGAACCCGGCGACCGCCCCGATCAGCAGGGCCGAACCGGCCAGCAGACCCCACAGTCCCGCTTGCAACCACTCCGGCATTCGCAGGACCGTACCCCAGCGCGGGGGCGGCGGAACCGTCAGAAGTCGGCGAAGAGGTACGGCACCTCGCGGGGGAAGATGCGGCGCAACTCGGCCGCCGCGTCCGCCGGCACGTCGCCCAGGTCCCGGATGTCGACCTCGGCCGGGTCGAGCACCCCGTACGCGAGGGCGGAGAGCCCCGCGGCGGTGAGCGTCGCGGTCGGGACGCCGGCCCCGGCGGCGTCGCCGGGCCGCAGCTCCAGCCGGCCGGTGGCGCCGTCGAGCAGGTGCGTACCGGCCAGCCAGCGGTCGCCGACCAGGTCGACCCGGACCCGACCGGCTCCCGCCGGCAGGCCGGTCAGCGCGTCCAGGGAGAGCAGCCGGGCCATCGGAGCCGGCGACCCGGGCCGGGACACCCGCGCCTCGACGTGCACGGCCAGGTCGGTGAGCCACAGCTCGGGCGGTTCGTCGGCGGGGAGCTGGACCCGGATCCGCTCGACCTGGTCGACGTGCCGGGCGAAGAACTGCAACAGCAGCGCCCGGGCGTACGGGTCGGTGGCGAGCAGGTCGTCGGCGAGCAGCTCGCCGCCGTGGTCGTCGATCCGGTAGGTCACCGCGCCGACCGTGCTGCCGTCGACCACGGCGGTGAGCAGCCAGCGGTCGTCCCGGTCGCGTAGCCCGACGGCCCGGAAGTCGGGGAAGACCGCGAAGCCGTGCCGCTCGTGCAGGCAGCGTTCGGTGAATGCCCGCCAGGTCGGGTACCCCGCCCCGACCCGCTCCCAGACCACCTCGCCGGGCAGTTCGGCGCGGAGCAGCGGCCCGAGGTCGGCCGGGGTGAACGTCGCGGTACGCGCCCGGGGCAGCCCGACGTAGCCGAAGCGCTCGTAGAACGACGCCCGGAACGGGTACAGCGCGGTGAGCAGGTGCCCCTCGTCGCGCATCTCGTCGAGGAGCTGGTGCAGCAGCGCCCGGACGTGGCCGCGCCGGCGGGCCAGCGGATGGGTCGCCACCCCGGCGACGCCGGCCATCGGCAGGACGGCGCCGCGGAGGTTCTGCCGCATCGGGATCGCCGTGACGGCGGCGACCGCCGTGCCGTCCTCGTCGGCGACCAGCGTCCGGTTGCCGGCGTTGTAGGGGAGGTAGTCGCGGAACTCCGCCACCCGGGACGCGGCCAGCGGCGACGCCTCGAAGGCGTACGCCTGGAGCGGGAAGCTGGTGGCCAGGCGTTCTTCGGCGGCCAACCGACGGATGATCACGCCTCATCCCAACCCGGGCCGGTGGCCGGCGCAACCGCTTTCGCCGGCCCCGGGACCGGTCAGGCGTCGGCGACGTCGGAGACGACCACGGTGACGTTGTCCGGCGCGCCGGCCTGGTGGGCGAGCTTGACCAGCTGCTCGCCGCACTGCTGGCGGTCGCCGTACGTGCCGAGCGCGGCGGCGATCGCCGGGTCCTCGACGTAGTCGGAGAGGCCGTCGCTGCAGAGCAGCAGCCGGTCGCCGGGGAAGACGGTGAGCACCCCGATCGCCGGGGGCGCGTCCGAGCCCTGCACGGCCCGGGTGACCAGGGACCGCTGCGGGTGGTGCCGGGCCTGGTCGGGGGAGAGGGCGCCCTGGTCGACCAGCGCCTGGACGAAGGTGTCGTCCCGGGTGAGCTGGGTCAGCTCCCCGTCCCGCAGCAGATAGCAGCGGGAGTCGCCGACCTGGGCGAGGACCAGGGTGTCCCCGGCGAGCAGGGCGGCGGTGAGCGTGGTGCCCATGCCGTCGCGGGCCGGGTCGACCGTGATGGCGGCCCGGATCCGCTGGTTGGCGGTGCTCACCACGGCCCGCAGCGCGTCGGCGGCCTCGTCGGCGCCGGTGGGCGGGGTCAGCTCGTCCAGGATCCGGATGACGATCTCGCTCGCCACCTCGCCGGCGGGGAGACCACCCATGCCGTCGGCCACCGCCACCAGGCGGTCACCGGCGAGGGCGGAGTCCTCGTTGTTGGTCCGGACGAGGCCGACGTCGTTGAGGATGGCCGAGCGGAGGATGAGCGTCATGGGTCAAGCTTGCCAAGAAGACCCTGCCGCCGTCTCTACGCACTACTGCGTAGGGTGTGAGAAATGATGCCGGTGTCCATGGTCGGGCGCGCCGGCGAGCTGGCCGAGCTCGACCGGGCGTGGGCCGCCGTGGTCTCCGGCCGCCGGCCGGCGCCCACCGTCACCGTGATCACCGGGGCCGCCGGGGTGGGCAAGAGTCTGCTGGTCGCGGCCGCCCTGGAGGGCTTCACCCCGCGGCCGGCGGTGGTCCTCGCCGGCGCCGCGCGGGTGCACGACCCCGCCCCGTACGACTGGTTGGCGGCGGTGCTCAGCGGCCGGGACACCAGCGGCCTAGACCTGCCGCCGGACGCCCTGGCCTGGCTCGCCCAGCAGCCCACCGCGCCGCGCGAACGCTACGCCCCGGGCACGCTGCTGCGGCTCGCCGTCCGCACGGTCCGGCTGCTGGTCGGGACCGGCCCGGCGGTGCTGGTGGTGGAGGACCTGCACGCCCTCGACCCGGCCAGCCTCAACCTGCTCGGCGAGCTGGCCGCCGCCCCGGAGCTGCCGGCCCTGCTGGTGGTGGCGAGCCGTCCGCCGGCCGACGCGGTGGCGCCGGACCTCACGGTCCGCGCGCTGGCCCGCCTCTGCGGGGTACGCGGCGCGGTGCGCCAGCACCTCGCGCCCCTCACCGCGGCCGAGGTGGCCGAGGTGCTTACCCAGGTGTACGACGGGACGCGCCCCGCCGAGACGGTGGTGGCCGCGGTCTGGCGGCGGACCGGCGGCAACCCGTACGTGCTGACCGAGCTGCTCGCCGCGCACGCCGGGTCCGGGCCGGACGGTCTGGTCCACGAGCCGCTGCCGGAGCATCTGGTGCCCCGGCCGGCGACGCCGCCGGACGCCGAGCTGACCGGCCGGGAGATCGAGGTGCTGGGCTGCCTGGTCGCCGGGATGTCCAACAAGCAGGCCGCCCGGGCGCTCGGCATCTCGGTGCGGACGGTCACCGTGCACGTGTCGAACCTGCTCCGCAAGACCGGCTCGGCGTCGCGGACGGAGGCGGCGCTCTGGGCCGTACGCCACCGGCTGCCGGTGGCCGCGCCGCCCGGCTGACCGGTCAGCGGCGCGGGTAGCGCAGCAGCAGGCTGGCCCAGACCTCGTCGTCGCCGACGGCGGCGTAGCTGTGCGGCACGTCGGAGGTCCAGCGCAGGTGCCCGCCGGCCGCCGCGGTCAGCGGGGCGTCCACCGGCCCGGCGCGCAGCACGCCGGAGAAGACGGTGACGTGCTCGGTGACCCCGGCCTGGTGGGCGGGGGAGAGCTGGCCCGGGCCGGGCGCCACCCGCATCCGGTACAGCTCGTACGTCGCGTCGCTGTCGGTGAAGACCTCCAGCAGGGTGGCGCTCACCGCCGCCCCGCGTACGGTCGGCGTCTCGGCGGGCCCGGAGAGGACGGCGGTGAGCGGCACGCCGAGCTGCGCGGTGACCGCGTACAGGGTCTCCAGGGTGGGGTTGCGGGTGCCGTTCTCCAGGCCGGAGAGGGTGGCCTTCCCGACGCCGGCCAGCCGGGCCAGGGTGGACAGCGAGATTCCGCGTTCCTCGCGCAGCGCCCGCACCCGCAGGCCGACCGTTCCGGGTGCGGGGTCACGAGCTGGTGGGGGCGACGCCATGCCGCTATGGTGCTACACGTCGTCGTTCCGTAAACGGAACAGCCGGTGGAGGGGGGCGGATGGCGGGCCGACTGCAACCGGTGCTGGCCGGCGTCGTGACGGCCCTGGTGGGCTTCGCCAGCTCGTTCACCGTGGTCCTCGCCGGGCTGCGGGCGGTCGGCGCCGACGACGCGCAGGCCGCCTCCGGGCTGCTGGTGCTCTGCGTGGCGGCCGGCCTCTGCGCGGTCTGGCTCGGGCTGCGGCACCGGCTGCCGATGGCCATCGCCTGGTCCACCCCGGGCGCGGCGCTGCTGGTCGCCACCGGCCCGGTGCCCGGCGGCTGGCCGGCGGCGGTCGGCGCGTTCCTGGCCACCGGCCTGCTGATCGCGGCGGCCGGGCTGATCCCCGCGCTCGGCCGCGCGGTCGCGGCGATCCCGGGCCCGATCGCCAGCGCGATGCTCGCCGGGGTGCTCCTACCGCTCTGCACCGCCCCGGTCCGGGCGCTGGTGGAGGTGCCCCGGCTGGCCGCCCCGGTGGTGCTCACCTGGCTCGTCCTGCACCGGTTCGCCCGCCGCTGGGCGGTGCCGGCCGCGCTGGCGGTGGCGGCGGTGGCCATCGCGCTCACCGCCCCCGCCGCCGGGCCCGGCCGGCTGCACCTGGCCCCCACCGTCGAGGTGACCACGCCGGCCTGGACCCTGCCGGCGGTGGTCGGCCTCGCGCTGCCGCTCTTCCTGGTCACCATGGCCGCGCAGAACGTCCCCGGGATGGCCGTCCTCGCCGGCTACGGCTACCGGGCGCCGCTCGGCTCCGCCCTCCGGGTGACCGGGCTGGCCAGCGCGCTCGGCGCGCCGGCCGGCGGGCACGCGGTGAACCTCGCCGCGATCACCGCCGCGCTGGCCGCCGGACCGGATGCCCACCCGGATCCGGACCGCCGCTGGATCGCCTCGGTCACCGCCGGGATCGGCCTGGCGCTGCTCGGCCTCGGCGCGGGCGTGGCCACCGCGCTGGTGCTGCTCTCCCCGCCGATCCTGGTCGAGGCGGTGGCCGGCCTGGCGCTGCTCGGCGCGCTGGCCGGCGCGGTCTCCGCGGCCGTCGCCGAACCGGAGGCCCGGGAGGCTGCCGTGGTCACCTTCGTGGTGACCGCCTCCGGGGTCAGCCTGCTGGGGGTGGGCGGCGCGTTCTGGGGGCTGGTCGCCGGCTGGCTCATGCTGCTGCTGTTCCGCCGCCGGCGACCGGGCGGCGACGACCGGGCGGCGACCACGGAGCCGGCCGAGGGCGCCGTCGCGCCGGCCGAGGTCGTGCCGCGGGGCGATGACGTGCCGCAGGCCGGAGGCGGGGGACGGGCGGCGTTGTCGGGGCCGCCGGTCCGCTGAGGGCCGGGACCGGGCACGGCGTCCTTTGCAGTTGAATCGTTTGCGTCATCACCCCGCTCGTGCGGTCAGGACGCTCCGTCGACCGCGACGCCGATCTCCATGAGGCGCAGGCGCACCCCGGTGACGTTCGCCTCGACCATCCGCTTCAGCGCCCGGGCGTTGTCGAGGGTGTCGAGGACGACCAGGGCGTGGCTCAGCTCCGGGTCGTCGTCGTCCGCGCCCCACCAGCCCCGGACGAACCCGGGACTCTGCCGGGTCACCTCGGCCATGTGCGTGAACTGGGCCGACCGCTGGTCCGGATCCGCCGGCGTGCCGCGCTGCTCTCCGATCACCATCCACATCCCGCCCACGGTAGGGGATTCAGCGATGATTCATCGACGACATCAGCTTCGTAGCGTGTCCGGGAGGTGCGCCCGCCCGCCTCACTCCTCGGGGGGCAGCTCCGCGGCGGGGACGTCGAGGCGTACCTGGCCGTCGGAGACGGTGGCGATCCGGTCGGCGAGCACGTAGACCGCCCCGGTGCGGGCCAGCTCGGTGGAGACCTTCAGGTAGCCGCTGTGCAGCAGCCGGGCGGCCAGGTCGGCCGGCACGTCCGGCTCCTCGACCGCGGTCGCCTCGATCAGCTCGTCCAGGCTGCTGCCCGGGTCGGCGGTGGGCGCCTGCACCGTCACCGCGGTCGGGTCGCCGCGTTGGACGAGATCCACCGTGCCGATCTCGGCGCCGGTCGAGTCGACCACCCGCATGCCGGTGGTGACCCGGGAGATGGTGGCCTGCTGCTGCGTACCCTGCTGGTTCATGCAGGCGCGGTTCCCGGGCCGCGCCCGCGCTAAACGGACGGGGCCCAGCCGCTCGGCGGGCGGGGGGAGAGCTCACGCCAGCCGTCCAGCCCCTCCAGCAGGGCCCGGACCGTCTCCTCGGCCTCCTCCGCGCTGGCGTACTCGTAGAACCGGGAGACCCCCTCGGCGCCGCCGGCCCGCTGCTCGACGTGCCAGCGGTCCCCGTCCGCCCGGAGGAAGACGTCCCGCCGGGCCAGCCGCCCCCACTTCCCGTTCCACCAGTGCCTGCGCTGTTCCATGGCGGGACTCTATCGAACACCTGTACGACATGGGACGGCCCCCGCGGGATTCCCGCGGGGGCCGTTGTGCATGTGCTACGTCAGCGCCCGACCGGCGGCTCGTTCCGGCGCCCCAGCACGTCGTCCAGCGCCCCCCGCTGCTGTCCGGGGGTGGTGTGACCGGCGGAGACGAGCGCGTCCCGGATCTCGGTGAGCAGCCGCACCTCCTCGCTCGGCGCCTTCGGCGGTGGCTCCTCGCCCCGCTTGCGCCGCTCGGCCAGCTTGTTCATCGGGAATACGACCAGGAAGTAGAGCACCGCGGCCGTCAGCAGGAACGTGATGAGCGCGTTGATGAACCCCGCCCAGTCCATGAGATTGCCCTTGCTGATCTCCCAGGCGCCAGCGACCTGGTCTTCGCCGCCGCCGACCAGCTTGATGATCGGCTTCAGGAACGAGTTCGTGAAGGCCGTGACCACCCCGGTGAAGGCGGCGCCGATGACGACACCGACCGCCAGGTCGACGACGTTGCCGCGCATGATGAAGTCTTTGAAGCCCTTGAGCATCCACACTCCCGTGCTGTCCGATTCTGCGTCCGGGACAACCTAAGCCCTGGAGGGCGGCTCCAGAAATGCGCCGGCCTCGATCGCCGCGCGTGCGGGATCGCCGTCGGAGATGGCGGCCACGAGTCGACCGTGGTCGACGTACCGCTCGGGCGACAGCGCGTCGCCCATGGCCTGGGCGACGGTGCTGCGCAGCGCGGCGCCGACCGAGGCGTACAGCTCGGCGAGCATGCCGTTGTGCGCGGCGGCGACCACCGCGGTGTGCAGCGCGGCGTCGGCCTCGACGAAGTCGTCCACCCGGCCGGAGCGCCAGGCGGCCTCCCGCGCGTCGAGCGCGGCGTCGAGCGCCGCCAGGTCATCGGGGGTGCGCCGCAGCGCGGCGAGCCGGGCCGCCTCCACCTCGAAGGCGCGGCGCACCTCGACCACCTCGGCCATCCGGTCGTCGGTGAGCCGGCGGGCCACCACCGGGGCCAGCTCGTCGGTGGACACCACGTACGTCCCGGAGCCCTGACGGCACTCCAGCACGCCGGCGTGGACCAGGGCGCGGACGGCCTCCCGGACGGTGTTCCGCCCCACCCCGAGCGCGGCGACCAGCTGCGGCTCGGTTGGGATCCGGCCGCCCACCGGCCACTCGCCGCCGAGGATCCGGGCCCGGAGCTGGGCGATCGTGTCCCGTACCCGCTGGCCGCGCGGCGGCACGGCGACGGAATCGACGGGCGGTGTCACCGGTTACACCTGCTGCCGAAATTCATCCCATGATTGTAGGTTCGAGGTCATGACCCCGCCACCCGCCAGCACCGAGGCCCCGATCCGGGACCGGACCCCGACCGCCGAGGGCACACCCACCACCGACGTGCCCGGCCCGGCGCCGGCCGCCACGCGGGTCGGCACCCCGTCCTCGGCCACCGGCGGCGCGCTGGTGCTGGTCGGCATGCTGCTGGTCGCGCTCAACCTGCGGGCCGCCGTGACCAGCCTTGGCGCCCTGCTGGACGAGGTGCGCGGCGGTCTGGGTCTCTCCGGCACAATGGCCGGCTTCGTCACCACCCTGCCCACCATCGCCTTCGCCGGCCTCGGCGCGCTCACCCCGTGGCTGGTCCGCCGGTACGCGCCGGCCCGGGTCCTGGTCGTGGCGATGCTCGCGCTCACGGTCGGCCAGGTGCTCCGGGTGGCGACCGACTCCGCGGCAGTCTTCGTGCTCACCAGCGCGCTGGCGCTGGCCGGCATCGCGGTGGCGAACATCCTGCTGCCGATGCTGGTCAAGCAGCACTTCGCGCACCGCACCGGGCTGGTCACCGGGGCGTACACGATGGCGTTGACCATCGGCACGACGGTCGCCGCTGCGTCCGCCGTGCCGGTCGCGCACGCCTTCGGCTCCTGGCGGGCCGGGCTGGGCGTCTGGGCTGGGCTGGCCGCGGTGGCCGTACTCCCGTGGGTGCCGCTGGCGCTGCGGGCCCGCGCCGCCCGGCGGGCGGCGACCCCGACTGCGGCCGTGGCCACCCCGGCCCGGATCCGGCCCGAGCGGACCCGGCTGGGCTGGGCGATGGCGGTCTACTTCGGCGCGCAGTCGCTCAGCGGGTACGCGATCATGGGCTGGCTGGCGCAGCTCTTCCGGGACTCCGGCTACGCGCCCGAGGCCGCCGGGCTGCTGCTGGCCGGGGTGACCGCGCTCGGCGTGCCGGTCGCGCTGGGGATGCCGACCCTGGCCGGCCGGCTGCGCACGCTGCGTCCGTTGGTGCTCGCGCTGACCGCCTTCTCCACCGCGGCCTACCTGGGCCTGGCGCTCGCACCGCGCGGCCTGGCCCCGCTCTGGGTGCTGCTGCTCGCCCTCGGTCAGGGCGCCTTCCCGATGATCCTCACGACCATCGGGCTGCGCGCCCGCACCGCCGAGGGCACGGTGGCACTGTCCGCCTTCGCGCAGAGCACCGGATATGTGATTGCCGCGCTCGGCCCGCTGCTGGTCGGCATCCTCTACGAGGCGACCGGGGGCTGGACCGCGCCGCTCGGCTTCCTCCTCGCGGCCCTGGCCGTGCAGACCGGCGCGGGCATGGTGATCGCTCGTCCCCGCTACATCGAGGACGAGCGCTGAGGAAGGTGGCTCAGGAGGAGGCCGGCGTGGGGTCGCCCGCGACGGCCTGCTCGACCGTCGGGTACGTGTGCAGCACCTCGACCAGCCCGCTGACCTCGAGGATGCGCAGCACCCCGCGCTGCGGGGCGGCCAGCCGGACCACGCCGCCGGCCTCGTCGCAGCTGTTCTTGGCGCGGACGAACACCGACAGTCCGGTGGAGTCGCAGAACGACACGTTCGCCAGGTCGAAGACAAGGCGGCTGCGTCCCTTGTCCAGCAGATCGGTGATCTGGTCCTGCAGTTGCGGTGCCGTCGCCATGTCCAGCTCGCCCGCGACCGACACGACGACCACGTCGCCGCGCTGTTCCGTGTGCACCGTCAGGGACATTCGTCGACCTCCTGTGTTCGGTGGAACGGTATCCCACGAAGCGGGGAACACGCAGAACGGGAGCCGTACGGGTGCCGACGATCATTCCTTGCCATGTGGCAAGTAGTCGGAATAGCTCCGGTGGTAGAGTCCGGCCGGTTCGCCAGTCCTGGGAAGTCAGAATGGCGTTGAGCGCCGAAGAAAGTGGCTGGCTCGCCCGTCTGCTGACCAAGAACGCCGAGCAGCTGATCCGACGCTGGACGGAGCTCGTCGCCTCGTCGCTGCGGGGGCGGCTCAGTCACGCCGAACTCGCCCGCCAGGTGCAGGAGCTGCACCGTAGCATGATCGGCGCCGTCGAGAACGGCCTCACCGACCTCGACTCCGAGCAGGGCGGCGAGCTGCGCGCCGTGCTCGCCGAGCTGTCCCGCGGTCGGGCCCGGCAGGGCTTCTCCGCCAGCGAGACCGCGATCAGTGTCTTCGCGTTGAAGGACGTCCTGCTCGAGCTGATGGAGGAGGACCAGAACGCGGGTAACCTCCGCGACTTCGTGGCGTTCTCCGCCCTGATCGACCAGATGGGGCTCTTCACCTTCGAGAGCTTCGTCCGCACCCGGGAGAGCCTGATCGCCGACCAGGCCGAGCAGCTGCTCGAACTCTCCACCCCGGTGGTCAAGATCTGGGAGGGCGTGGTCGCGGTCCCGCTGGTGGGCACGCTCGACTCGGCCCGCGCCCAGGTGGTGATGGAGCGGCTGCTCCAGACCCTGGTCGACACCGGTTCGCCGTACGCGATCATCGACATCACGGGTGTCCCGGCCGTTGACACCCAGGTCGCCCAGCACATCCTCAAGACCGTGGTGGCCGCCCGGCTGATGGGCGCCGACTGCATCATCTCCGGCATCCGGCCGCAGATCGCCCAGACGATCGTCGCCCTCGGCATCGAGTTCGGCGACATCGCCACCAAGGCGAGCCTCGCCGACGCCCTGCGGCACGTGCTGCGGCTGACCGGCGTGGACAACGCCCGCCGCCACCAGCGCCGGGAGTCCTGATGGAGCGGGTGCCGGTCCTCAAGATCGGCGACATCCTGCTGGTCTCCATCCAGGTCGACATGTCCGACCAGACGGCGGTGATGCTCCAGGAGGATCTGGCCGAGCGGATCGTCGCCACCGGCTGCCACGGCGTGATCATCGACATCACGGCGCTGGACATCGTCGACTCGTTCGTCGGCCGGATGCTCTCCACCATCGCGTCCATCTCCAAGGTGCTGGACGCCGAGACGGTCGTGGTCGGGATGCGTCCCGCCGTGGCCATCACGCTGGTCGAGCTGGGTCTGTCGCTCAACAGCATCCGGACCGCGCTGAACGTCGAGCGCGGCATGGAGCTGATCGCGGCGGCCCGCACCGACGAGTGGGTCATGGTCGACGGCGACGAGGACGCCGAGACGACGGCCACGACATGACCGCCGGTGTCGACCTGGGCGCGCCGCAGACCCAGGCGATCCGCAGCGACGACGACGTCGTGCGGGTACGGCAGCTGGTGCGTACGGTCGCGGTGGCCACGAAGCTCTCGCTGGTCGACCAGACCAAGCTGGTCACCGCCGCCAGCGAGCTGGCCCGCAACACGCTGATCCACGGCGGGGGCGGCACCGCCGACGTGGCGGGCGTCGACGACGGCCGCCGCCGCGGGGTGCGGATCGTCTTCACCGACTCCGGGCCGGGGATCCCGGACCTCGACCTGGCCCTGACCGACGGGTACACCACCGGCGGCGGCCTCGGCCTCGGGCTGAGCGGAGCCCGCCGCCTGGTGGACGACTTCGACATCGTCACCGCCGTCGACGAGGGCACCCGGATCACCGTCACCAAGTGGTCCCGATGATCGGCGACGTGGTCGCCGACCACGGTCTCTGGTTCCGGGTGGAGGGCAGTGGCGCGGGCAGCGGCGCACGCCGGGCGGCCGAGCGCCTCGGCGTCCAGTTGGGGTTGGGCGAGCGCCGCGTCGCCGACCTGGCCATCGTCGCCGCCGAGCTGACCAGCAACCTGGTGAAGCACGCCCAGGAGGGGGTGCTGCTGCTCCGCCCGGCGCGCCGGGCCGGGCGGGCCGGGGTGGAGCTGGTGGCCATCGACTCCGGGCCGGGCATGGCCGACCTGACCGTCTCGTCGCGGGACGGGCACTCCACCACCGGCACGCTGGGCATCGGCCTGGGCGCGATCGCCCGGCAGGCGACCTGGTACGACGGCTACTCGCAACCGGACCGGGGCACGGTCCTGGCCGTGCAGGTCTGGTCCGGGCCGGCCCCCGAGCCGTCCTGGGCGGGCGGGCTGGTCCGGCCGATCACCGGTGAACAGGTCAGCGGCGACGGGTACGGCGTCCGGGTCGCCGAGGGACGCCACCAGGTGCTGGTCTGCGACGGCCTCGGGCACGGGCCGCTGGCGGCGGCCGCCACGGAGGCGGCGCTCGCCGCGTTCCGGGACGCACCGGCCACTTCGCCGGCCACGGTGGTGCAGCATCTGCACCGGGCCATCGCGCACACCCGGGGGGCCGCGCTGGCCGTGGCCGAGCTGGATCCGGCCATGGGCTTGCTCCGGTACGCCGGCCTCGGCAACATCGCAGCCATGATCGTGGTGGAGGGCGAGCGGCGTCGCGGGCTGGTCTCGCTGCCCGGCATCGCCGGCCACCAGCGCCCCGCCGTGCGGGAGTACGAGTACCCGTTCGCCGCCGGCGCGAGGCTGGTCATGCACAGCGACGGCGTGGTCGACCGCTGGGACCTCGCCGACTACCCCGGCCTGCTCGGGCGGTCGCCCCTGGTGACGGCCGCCACCCTGCTCCGGGACGCCGGTACCCGCCGCGACGACGCCTCCGTCCTGGTCGCCCAGGGCTGGTCATGACCGGGCCGGCCGGCACACCCCCGCTGCTCCAGATGGCGCTCCGGGTCGAACAGGACATCTTCGTCGTCCGGCAGCGTGGTCGGGAGGTCGCCGCGGCGGTCGGGCTGGAACACCAGGACCAGGTCTGGATCGCCACGGCGCTCAGCGAGGTCGCCCGGGACCTGCTGCGGACCGCCGGCGGGGCGGACGTCACCTTCTCGGTGTTTCGACGTCGCCGCCGGGCGGTACGTGCTGTACGCGGACCTCGCGCCGGTGCGCCCGCTCCCGGACGGCAGCTACCAGCCGCAGTCCGGCGCGGTGGCGCGGCTGGTGGACATGCTGGGCGTCGTGGCGGACGAGGGGGATACGGTCGTGAGGATGTCCCGACGTGTCCCCGCCAACTCGCCGGCGCTGACCCTGGAACGGCTGGCCGAACTCCGTGCGGAGCTGGCCGACACCGCTCCGGGCACCGCCCTGGACGAGTTGGCCACGCAGAACCAGCAGCTGATCGCCGCGCTGGACGAGGTACGCAGCCAGCGCGACGAGCTGGAGGTGCTCAACTCCGAGCTCCAGGAGACCAACCGGGGTGTGATGGCGCTCTACAACCAGCTCACCGAGGAGTTGGAGGAGACCAACCGCGGGGTGGTCGCCCTCTACGCCGAGCTGGACGAGAAGTCCGCCCAGCTGCGTGCGGCCAGCGAGTCGAAGAGCCGGTTCCTGGCCAACGTCAGCCACGAGCTGCGCGCCCCGGTCACCGCGATCATCGGGCTGTCCCGGCTGCTCGGTGACTCCGCCTCCGACCCGCTCACCACCGAGCAGGCCCGCCAGGTGGGACTGATCCGGTCGTCGGCGGACGACCTGCTCGGCCTGGTCAACGAGCTGCTCGACCTGGCCAAGGCCGAGTCCGGCCGGATCGAGCCGAACTGGGCCGACGTGGACCTGCGGGCGCTCTACGGGCAGCTCCGGGGCACGCTGCGGGCGTTGGCCACCCGGCCGGAGGTCGAGCTGGTGGTGGAGGAGCCGCCGCACCCGGCCACCGTCCGCTCCGACGAGGTGCTGCTCGCCCAGGTGCTGCGCAACCTGCTGCACAACGGGTTGAAGTTCACCGAGCGGGGCGAGGTGCGGCTGCGCGCGGAGCGGCATGACGACCGCTGGTCGCTGTCGGTCTCGGACACCGGCGTCGGCATCCCGCCGGAGCTGCACGAGCGGGTCTTCGAGGAGTTCTACCAGGTGCCCGGGGCGACCCGGGTCGGTGGCACGGGCCTCGGGCTGCCGTACGCGCGCCGGCTGGTGATGCTGCTCGGCGGGACGCTGGAGCTGTCCAGCGCGCCGGGCCGCGGCAGCACTTTCACCGTCACCCTGCCCACGGGCGGAGCGTGACGGTGGGGGGCGGCGCGACGACCGTGCTCGTGGTCGACGACAGTCGTGCCAAGCGCTATCTGCTGGTGAGCTGGCTGACCCGGGCCGGGTTCGAGACGATCGAGGCGGAGAACGGCGCCGAGGCGCTGACCCGGCTGGAGACCGACCGGGTGGACCTGGTGGTGCTCGACGTCCGGCTGCCGGACCTCAGCGGCTTCGAGGTCTGCGAACGGATCAAGGAGCGCAACCCGGCGATGCCGGTCATCCACGTCTCCGCGCACGCGGTCGACGTGGTGGACCGGGCGCAGGGGCTGACCCGGGGCGCCGACGCCTACCTGGCCGAGCCGATCGAGCCGGAGGAACTGGTCGCCACCGCGCACGCGGTGCTCCGCTACTACCAGGCGCGGCAGCGGGCCGAGCTGCTCGCCGAGCGACTGGCCGCGCTCGCCGACGCCACCGTGCAGATGCACGCCGCTTCGAACTTCGTCCGGTTGCTGGAGGCAGCGGCCGCCGGCGCGGCGCATATCTTCAAGAGCCCGGCGGCGGTGATCGCGGAGACCTTCGACGGGGACTGCCTGGCCGGCGTGGCGGCCGGCCCGGACGCCGCCCCGCACGTCGTCCCGTGGGTGGTCGACGACACCGGGGTGCCGATCGGCACCACCGTCCGGGTCGACGAGCCCGCCGCGTGGGATCTGGTCGACTGGCCGACCGGTGACACGGTGACCGTGGCCGCCGCCAAGCTGCGCGAGGACCGGGCCCCGCTCTACGTGGTGGTGCCGACCGCGACCCAGACGGTGCGGACGCCGGTGCTGGTGCAACTCGCCCAGGCGATCGCCTCGGCGGCCGAGGCACAGCGCTCCTTCGACGAGGAGCACCGGATCGCGGTCACCCTCCAGCGCAGCCTGCTGCCCCGCCGGCTGCCCGAGATCGCCGGCCTGGACCTGGCGGTCCGGTACGAGCCGGCCAGCGCCCAGACCGAGGTGGGCGGCGACTTCTACGAGTTGGTGATGCTCGACGGGCACCTGCTGATGGCGATCGGCGACGTGGCCGGGCACTCGCTGCACGCCGCGACGGTGATGGCCGAGCTGCGGCACGCGGTCCGGGCGTACGCGGTCGAGGGGCACCAGCCGGGGGTGATCCTGGACCGGGTCAACGAGCTGATGTGTACCCTGCTGCCGAACGAGCTGGCCACCATCTGCGTACTGCTGCTGCACCCTGGCAGCGGCCTGATCCGGCTGGCCAGCGCGGGGCACCTGCCGGCGCTGGTCAGCCTGGACGGCCGGGTGGAGTTCGTCGAGCAGGCCGCTCCGCTGCTCGGGGTCCGCGCGCCCCGCCCGCCGGACCTGGAGTTCGTGCTGCCGGCCGGCGCGACGCTGGTCCTCTACACCGACGGCCTGATCGAGCGGCGGGACGCCACCATCGACGAGGGGATGGCCGCGCTGGGCGCGGTCGCCACCCGGGTGGACGACGACCTGGACCAGTTCTGCCAGCGGTTGCTGGTCGAGCTGGCCCCGCCGGAGATCCACGACGACATCGCCGTGGTCGCCCTCCGCCGTCGCTGACCGGCCCGTCGGTCGCGGACCCGGTCAGCTCAGCGAGCGGGCGTACGCCGCCGGGGAGACCCCGGTGACGGCGGTGAACTCGCGGACGAGGTGGGCCTGGTCGCTGTAGCCGAGGTCGGTGGCGAGCGTCGCCCAGTCGAGCGGCCCGCCGGCGGCGGCCTGCTCGATCGCCTCCTGGAGCCGGTACCGCCGGATCACCCACTTCGGACCGACGCCGACGTGGTCGAGGAAGAGCCGCTGGAGCCGTCGGGTGGACACGCCGTGCCGGCGCGCGAAGTCGTCCACCCGCCGGATGCCCCGGTCGGCGCGGATCTCCTCGACCAGCGCGGTCGCTTCGGCGGCCAGCGGGTCGGGCCGGGGCGCCCAGCCGGTGAGCAGGGCGTCCAGCCGGCGGCAGCGGTCGTCGTCGGTGCCGAGGCAGACCGGGCCGGCGGCGGGGAGGCCGACGGCTTCGAGCGGCCGGCGTCGGCCGGTCAACTCGGCGACCGGCCGTCGCCAGAAGGGCCGGAAGCCGCCCGGCCGGAACTGGACGCCGCTGGTCCGGCCGGCGCCGTGCAGGGTGATGGCGAAGAGTTCGCCCGCGGGGCCGGCCACCTCGGCGGTCTCCGGGCCGCCTGCCGGGCCGTGGAACACCACGTTGACCGCCGGGTGCGGCACCACCCGCTGCTCGAAGGGCTCGGTCAGCTCCCAGTCGATGAGCCAGTAGTGCTCGACGTATGCCTGCAGCGCCGGGGTGGGCAACCGGCGGCGGAAGCGGACCTGCCGCAGCAGCCGGCCGGGGTCGAGGATGCCCCTGCTGTCCCGCCGCGGTCGCTGTCGCATTTCTTCAAGACCACCTTCATACGCTGGCCCTATGACCACGAAGACTAGTGAGCTGCTGGCCACCGCCGCACCTCGGACGGTGGCGGTGGTCCGCGGCATCTCCGACGACCAGCTCTCCCGGCCCACCCCGTGCCCGGACTACCTGGTGCGCGACCTGCTCAACCACCTGTACGACGTGGTGGTCAACTTCCAGGCGCTCGCCCGGAGACGGGAGGTCGACTGGTCGGCGAAGACCGACCACCTGACCGAGGGCTGGCGGGACCGGTTCGCGGCGGAGACCGCCCGCCTGGTCGAGGCCTGGGCCGACCCGGCCAGCCTGGAGGGCGTCTCGCCCGGCATGGGCCTGCCGCAGGAGACGGTCGGTGCGATGGCCCTGACCGACCTGACGGTGCACGCCTGGGACCTGGCCCGGGCCACCGGCCAGCGCCTGGACGTCGAGCCGGAGGTCCTCGCCGAGCTGCACGGGTTCATGGACCGGATGGGCGACACCGGCCAGCAGATGGGTGCCTTCGCCGCACCCCACCCGACCACCCCCGACGCCACCGACCTGGACCGCCTCCTGTCCCGCACCGGCCGCAACCCCATCTGGCACCCCTGACCCTTTCACCCTCCCTCCCCGCCAGCCGCTCCCGCTTCACGCGATCTTGCAGTTGGGGCCCGCTTTTCGCGGCACTTGCCCGGTATTGCGGGGGCACCAACTGCAAGATCGCGCGGGAGGGAGGGGGAGGGGTTGACGGGGCTATTCGCTGAGTGAATAGTGGTGCGGTGTCCACTCAGCATGTTCTGCTCGGGTTGCTGGCGGGTGGGGCGCGGCACGGGTACGAGCTGAAGCGGGCCCACGACGCGCGGCTGCCCCGGGCCCGGCCGCTCGCCTTCGGCCAGGTCTACGCCACCCTCGCCCGCCTCCAACGCGACGGGCTGGTGGTGCCCGCCGGGCAGGAGCGCGACGGCGGTCCGGACCGCACGGCATACGCGCTCACCGACGAGGGACGGGCCGCGCTGGAGCACTGGCTCAGCACGGTTGAGCCGCCCGTGCCGTACGTGGCCAGCACGCTCTTCGCCAAGGTGGTCGTCGCGCTGCTGGCCGCCGACGTCGACCGGGCCCGGGCGTACCTGACCGCCCAGCGCCGGGCGCACACCGCGCGCCTGCGCGAGCTGACCGCCGTCAAGACCGCCCCCTCGGCCACCCTGGACGACGTCGTCGCGGCCGACTTCGCCATCGCCCACCTCGACGCCGACCTGCGGTGGCTGCACACCACCCTGGACCGGGTCGCCGACTGGCACCGGGAGGTGCACTCGTGACACACCTGGAAGCTCGCGGCGTGGTCAAGGCGTACGGCAGGACACCCGCGCTCGGCGGGGTGACCCTCGACGTGGCCGAGGGGGAGATCGTGGCGGTGACCGGCCCGAGCGGGTGCGGCAAGTCCACCCTGCTGCACTGCCTCGCCGGCATCCTCCGCCCCGACGCGGGCGAGGTCACCTGGCGCGGCGCGCGGATCGACACCTGGTCCGAAGCGGCCCGGTCCCGGCTGCGCCGCACCGAGTTCGGGGTGCTCTTCCAGTTCGGCCAGCTCGTCGCCGAGCTGACCGCGGCGGAGAACGTCGCCCTTCCGCTGCTTCTCGCCGGCACGGGGCGGCGAGAGGCGCGGACGGCGGCGCTGACCTGGCTGGACCGGCTGGGAGTGGCCGAGGTCGCCGACGTCCGGCCCGGCGAGATGTCCGGCGGTCAGCAACAGCGCTGTGCCACCGCCCGGGCGCTGATCACCGAGCCCCGGGTGCTGTTCGCGGACGAGCCGACCGGCGCGCTGGACACCCTCGCCGGCGAGCAGGTGCTCACCCAACTGGTCCGGCTCGCCCGCGAGCAGCGCACCACCGTCGTGCTGGTCACCCACGAGCCACGGATCGCCGCGTACGCCGACCGGGAGGTGATGCTCCGGGACGGCCTGGTCGACCACACCGGGCTGGGGCTGGACACGCCGCTCGCGGGCGGCCACCGGTGAGGCCGGCCACCCTGGTCCGCCTCGCCCTGGCCGGCACCCGCACCGACACCGCCCGGGTAGTGCTGACCGCGCTGAGCGCCACGCTCGCCGTCCTCGCCGGCCTGGCCGCGCTGACCGTGCTGGCCATCCCGACACCATCCGGGGGGTCCGACGCACTCTCCGACCAGTACACCAACGGGCTGCTGCGAGAGCCGGGGTTGCGCGGCGGGACCGCGTTCGCCCTGCTGCTGCTCATGCTCCCGGTGCTGGGCCTCGCCGGGCAGTGCGCCCGGCTCGGCGCTCCCGCCCGGGACCGTCGACTGGCCGCGCTCCGGCTGGCCGGAGCCACCCCCGGCGAGGTCACCCGGGTCGCCGCGGCGGAGACCGGCCTGGCCGCCCTGCTCGGCGCGTCGACCGGGCTGCTGATCTACCTGGCCGGTCACCAGCTGATGCACCGGCCGGACGCCCAAGGCCGGCTTCCGCTCCCCACCGACGTGTACCCGCCGACGGCTGGCATCGTGGCGGTGGTGCTCGGGTTGCCGGCGCTCGCCACGCTGGCCACCGCCCTGCTGCTGCGTCGGGTGACGACCACCCCGTTCGGCGTGGCCCGGAAGGCCCGGACCAGGCCGCCCTGGCCCTGGCCGGGCCTGCTGATCCTGCTCGGGCTGGCCGCCTTCGCCGCCTTCCGGCCGGCCGGGCTCTGGTACGAGCGTCGGCACAGCGAGCCACCGCTCTGGCTGCTGCCGACGCTGCTGGTCGGTGGGGGCCTGATCGCCATGATCGGGGTGGTCACCGGGACCGGTTGGATCTCCCACCGCACCGGCCGTCTGCTGCACCGGTACGCCCGGGGGCCGGCCGCGCTGCTGGCCGCCTGCCGGTTGACAGCCGATCCGTGGGCGGGCAGCCGGACTTTCGCCGCGCTCCTCGCCGCGCTCATCTTCGGGGCCGGAGCCGCCGGGATCCGTGCCGACTTCCTGGCCACGATCGAACTGGGGCGGCGGACCGGCAACGGGATGGCCGCACCCGACGACTTCTACCTGGGCGCGATGGACCTGGTCGACCTGGCGGTCGCGGTCGCCATGACGATCGCGGCGGGCGGCCTGCTGGTCGCGCTGGTGGAGGGGATCGTCGCCCGGCGGCAGGCGTATGCGGCGCTGGTGGCGACCGGGGTGCCCCGGGGGGTCATCGGCCGGTCCATCCTCTGGCAGTCCCTGGCGCCGGCGGCACCCGCGATCGCCGTCGCGCTCACCGTCGGTCTCCTGCTCGTCCGGGGCGCGTTCCCGGCGCCGACCGGCGGTGGCTACTCGCAGGAGATCTGCGACGCCGGGGAGAAGCTCTGCGCCGGCGAGGTCACCCGCGCCCAGTACGTCCGCACGGAGTGGGTTTCCCGGGTGACCGTGCCGCCGGACGTACCGTGGGACCGGCTGGCCTGGCTCGGCGCCGGCGCCCTCGGCGCGGTGCTGGTGACCGTGGGGGTCGGCCTGCTCTTCCTGCGCTCCAGCACCGCGGTGGAGGAGTTGCGGACGACCTGATGTGACGCCGCCGCCGCCGGTCACGCTGTTGCCTGCGGAGGACCCGCCGGTGGGTCCCTCCGGGCCGGGGCCGGGGCCGGACCGGCCGGCGGAACGCGGAACATCGGGAGATCACCAGCATGCAGAACCAGCCCGGCGGGGCGCCACCGGTCTTCGTCGACCGGACCGGACGACGTCGCCGGCTCACCGTCATCGCCGGCGCGGCGATGGGCCTCGGCCTGCTGACCAGCCTCGGGCTGATCCTCGCCGGCCTCTTCTTCGACTCCTCCGTCCCGCTGCCCGGCTGGTCGGAGACCAGGCAGCGGCCCCCCGTCGAGGCCGGGGTGGACGCCCCCGGCGAGGTACGCCAGCCGAGCAGCCCCAGCCCGCGCCCGGTGCCGGTGACCAGCACCTCCGTGCCCGCTCCGGCACCCTCGCCGACCTCCGCCGGCGCCCGGGCCACCGCCCCGGCGCCCCGGGCGTCCATGAGCAGCCCGCCGGGCCAGGGCGCCGAGCGGCGCACCGCCAAGCCCAGCCGCACCCCGCGCAAGCCATGACGATGGCGAGACACGTGGCCCGGCCCGACCCTCGGGCGCACTGGCTGCTGCTCCTGCTCGGTCTGTTCGTCCTGCTCGCGGCGCTGAGCTTCAACGGGCTGGTCACCAACGTCGGCGGTGGGTCCGGCCCGTCGGACGCGCCCGCCTCGCCCGCCCTCCGCCAGGCGGCCGCCGGCGGGCCGGTGCTGCGGCTGGACGGGCCGACGCCGGTCACCCGGCGGATGCCGGCGCGGACGATCGCCCTGACCTTCGACGACGGGCCGGACCCGCGCTGGACCCCGCAGGTGCTTGACGTGTTGCGCCGGCACCACGCGCACGCCACGTTCTTCGTGGTCGGCGCGCGGGTCGACGAGCACCCGGAGCTGGTCCGGCGGATCCTCGCCGAGGGCCACGAGATCGGCTCGCACACCTTCACCCACGCCGACCTGACCGCGGTGCCGCGCTGGCGGGCCGGGTTCGAACTGGCCTGGACCCGCAGCGCCGTCGCCGGGGCCACCGGCCGCGAGGTGACCCTGCTCCGGCTGCCGTTCTCGTCGGTCACCACCTCGCTCACCGGGCCGCAGTACCAGGCGCTGCGGGACGCCGCAGGCAGCGGCCACGTTGGCGTGCTCACCGACCGGGACACCAAGGACTGGCAGCGACCCGGCGTACCCGCCATCGTCCGGGCCGCCGGTCCGCAGGACGGGGCGGGGGCGGTGGTCCTGATGCACGACGGCGGCGGCGACCGCAGCCAGACCGTGGCCGCCCTCGACCAGCTGCTGCCCCAGCTGACCCGCGAGGGCTACCGGTTCACCACCGTCTCGGCGGGGATCGGCGCGCCGGACTCGATGGTGCCGGCCGGCGCGGGCGCCCGGCTCAGCGGCACCGCGCTGCGCTGGGCGCAGACCGGTTCCGGCTGGCTGGCCGCGGCCATGAACCTGCTGCTCGGCGTCGCGCTGCTGCTCGGCGTCGCCCGGCTGGCGGTGCAGGTGGTCTGCGCCCAGCTGCACGTCCGCCGGGTCCGCCGGCCGCGGTACCGCCGGCCCGAGGTGAACGCCCCGGTCTCGGTCATCGTGCCGGCGTACAACGAGGCGGCGAACATCGCCGCCACCGTGCGGTCGCTGGTCGCCAGCGCGTACCCGGCGCTGGAGGTGATCGTGGTGGACGACGGCTCCAGCGACGGCACCGCGGAGATCGTCGAGCGGCTGCGGCTGCGCGGGGTGCGGGTGATCCGGCAGGCCAACGCCGGCAAGCCGGCGGCGCTGAACACCGGCATCCGGGCCGCCCGGGCGGACCTGCTGGTGCTGGTCGACGGGGACACGGTGTTCCAGCCGGACACCGTGCACCGCCTGGTGCAGGGCTTCGCCGACTCCACGGTCGGCGCGATCTCCGGCAACACCAAGGTGGCCAACCGGCGTCGGCTGCTCGGCCGCTGGCAGCACCTGGAGTACGTGATCGGCTTCAACCTCGACCGCCGGATGTACGACGTGCTGGAGTGCATGCCGACCATCCCGGGCGCGATCGGCGCGTTCCGCCGGGAGGTGCTGCTGGCCGTGGGCGGTGTCCCCGCCGACACCCTCGCCGAGGACACCGACCTGACGATGCGGGTGCTCCGGGCCGGCTGGCGGGTGGTGTACGAGGAGGGCGCGATCGCCTGGACCGAGGCGCCCTCGTCGCTGCGCCAGCTCTGGCGGCAGCGCTACCGCTGGTGTTACGGGACGATGCAGGCGATGTGGAAGCACCGGCACGCGCTGCGCGAGCCGGGCGCCGGCGGCAAACTGGGGCGGCGGGGCCTGCCGTACCTCACCGTCTTCCAGATCCTGCTGCCGCTGGCGGCCCCGGCGGTCGACGTCTTCGCCCTCTACGGGCTGCTCTTCCTGCCCTGGTCGGCGCTGGTCCTGGCCTGGGCGGGGCTGCTCCTGCTGCAGGGCTTCACCGCCGCGTACGCGTTGCGCCTGGACCGGGAGCGGTTCGGCCCACTGTGGACGCTGCCGTTCCAGCAGCTCGTTTACCGGCAGGTGATGTACCTGGTGGTGGTGCAGTCGGTGGTCACCGCGGTGATCGGCAACCGGCTGCGCTGGCAGCGGATGGTGCGGACGGGCGAGGCGGCCGCGCTGGTCGGCGCGGGACCGGCTCCCCGCTGACGCCGCCCCGGCTGTGCTCTCGATCCGTGCCGGTCGGGTGCGGTCAGCGGGCGTCGAAGAGGCCGGCGGACCAGGAGACCGCCACGCCGATGGCGGCGGAGCAGCAGCAGATCAGCAGGGCGGCGGCGACCACGCCGAGGATCATCCAGGCCGTCCCGCGCCGGGCCGCGCCCGTTCCGGCCGGCACGTCCGCCCGGGGTGCCTCCTCGTCGTCGCTCACCGCGGCAGTCTATGCGCGCGTCGCCGGCCCGGATTCCGGCACGGATGGCGGTGCCCGGCGCGGCCGGAGTGGACCCGCCGTCCCGGTCTTGCAGGGCGAGTGACGGCCGTCCGCCCGGAAGCTGGGCGCCGGGCACCGCCATCC
>NZ_QGKS01000135.1 GCF_003172935.1 Micromonospora sicca
GCGGCACCCAGGCCGGGAAGAAGTACCAGGCCAGCGCGGCCAGCAGGGCGGCGAGGACCAGCAACAGGGCGGCGAGCGGCAGCGGGACGAGATCGCCGAGCGCGGCGACGGCCTCGGTCCACCACCGGCTCACCGCCGCACCGCCAGCAGGACCGGCTCCGGCGTGCCGGCGGGGGCCCGGGAGAGCCGGATGTCCAGGCCCTCGGTCCGCATCCGGGTCTCCAGGTGCAGCACCGCGTCGAGGCACGCCAGCGCCGGGTAGGCGACGGCGTTCACGGCCACCCACGCCGCGGTGGCCACCGGCACCGCCCACGCCGGGTCGGTCAGGTCCACCACCGCCAGCAGCATGAGGCCGTAGAAGACGCCGAGCCCGATGCCGAGCCGGATCAGCCACCAGCCCACGTAGCCGAGCAGCCGGATGCCGGCCGCCCGAGCGCCGGCGCGGACCGCCAGCCCGAGCGCACGCAGCGGCGCCCGGTACGCGGGGAGCCGGTCCACCACCAGCGCGGGGACGGCCGCGCCGAGCAGCCCGTACGCGAGGAACCAGACCGGTCCGAGCAGCGCCGCCAGGAGCATGCCGAGCCCGACCGCCAGTGCGACCGCGGCGGTGGCCCCCCACCGGGCGCCGGCGGGTCGCAGCAGCTCGCGCAGCCCGGCCCGGCGGCCCAGCAGTGCCGCCCCGGCGCCCCGGGCGGCCGGATTGCCGAGCACCGCGATGATCATCGCCTCGGTGGCCGCGCCCACCGCGAGCAGCACCCAGTACCCCCCGAGCCGGCTGGCGTCGAGCCAGTACTCTGGCGGGCGCGCGTCGGCCAGCACCCGAAGGGGGTGCAGCAGCAGCTGCTCGCCGAGCGCGAGCGGAACGGCGAGCGGGATGAGCAGCCGGGCCTGGCCGCGCAGCAGCAGGACCGCCGAGTCCAGCAGCTCGCCCACCGTCAGCGGGCGGCGCGGGAGCACGGCGGTCGGGCCGACGTCGGGCACGCGTACTCCTGGCGGACGGACGGTGGTGGCGGGCGACGGCGCGCCCGGGGGATCATGGTTGCACGGCCGGTCCCGCGCCGGTGGACCCGTACGCCGGGCGGCGCGCCACGCGGGTCCGGTGGCGCGGCATCTGTGGTGCCTGGTGCCCCGCCGCAGTACCGTGCCGTGATGACGCCCAACCCTCCGAACCGAACGGGGATGGAACGATAAACCCCATGAGAGCACGGGTACTGGTGGTCGACGACGACCCCGCGCTCGCCGAGATGCTCGGCATCGTCCTGCGCAGCGAGGGCTTCGTGCCCTCCTTCGTCGCGGACGGGGAACGGGCACTGGCCGCGTTCCGGGACAATCGTCCCGACATCGTCCTGCTCGACCTGATGCTGCCCGGAATGAGCGGTATCGACGTGGCGCGGGCGATCCGGACCGAATCCGGCGTGCCGATCGTGATGCTGACCGCCAAGAGCGACACGGTGGACGTGGTGCTCGGGCTGGAGTCCGGGGCCGACGACTACGTGGTCAAGCCGTTCAAGCCCAAGGAGCTGGTGGCCCGGATGCGGGCCCGGCTGCGCCGCGGCGAGGACGTCGCGCCGGAGCTGCTGACCATCGGTCCGCCCGGCAACCAGATCTCCATCGACGTGCCGGCGCACACGGTCAGCCGGGACGGTGAGGAGGTGAAGCTGACGCCGCTGGAGTTCGACCTGCTGGTCGCGCTCGCCCGCAAGCCGCGCCAGGTCTTCACCCGCGAAGTGCTGCTGGAACAGGTCTGGGGCTACCGGCACGCCGCCGACACCCGCCTGGTCAACGTGCACGTGCAGCGCCTGCGCGCCAAGATCGAGCCGGATCCGGAGCGGCCGGAAATCATCCTCACCGTTCGGGGCGTGGGCTACAAGGCGGGTACCGGATAGCCTGGTCGCACTGTGGTGACCTCCCCGCCCCCCGACTCGCCGACCGCCGCGTCCCGCCGGCTCCACGCCGCGCGGGTGCTCTGGCGCGCCCTCGCCGCCTGGTCGGCCGGGCTGGTCGCCGGCCTGCACCAGACCTGGCGACGGTCGTTGCAGGTCCGGGTGGTGACCATCACCCTGGTCGCCTCCAGCCTGCTGGTGGGCGGGTTCGCGTACCTGATCGCCGACAAGATCACCAACATCCTGCTGGAGAGCGCCGAGACCGACGTCCTGCTGCGGCTGCAGAACGGCAGCGAGTACGCCTCGAAGCAGTTCGGCCTCTACAGCCAGCCGCAGGAGGCCCAGCTCCAGGACACCATCGACGGCACGGTCAACTACCTGGCCGGAGGTGACCCGGCGCAGACCAGCGGGGTGGTCGTCGCCATCACCGCGGACAGGTACACCGGGATCAAGCCGCGCACCTCGCCGGACGTCCAGGTCCGCCCGCTGATCAGCCCCGAGCTGCGGGCCTCGGTGGCCGCCGGCAACGTCGCCCACCAGATCCGCACCGGCACGCTCGGCGGCCAGCGCACCAAGTACCTCGTGTACGGCTCCCCAGTGCCGACCCGGTTCGGCCAGCTGGAGCTCTACTACCTCGTGCCGCTGGCCCGCCAGGACGCCACCGCCGCCGATGCCCGGGCCACCGTGGTCGCCACCGGCGTGGCGCTGGTGCTCCTGCTGGGCCTGCTCGCCGCCCTGGTCACCCGGCTGGTGGTGACCCCGGTACGGGTGGCCGCCCGGACCGCCCAGCGGCTCTCCGCCGGCCTGCTGGACCAGCGGATGGCGGTCAACGGGGAGGACGACCTGGCCCTGCTCGCCGCCTCGTTCAACCAGATGGCGACCAACCTGCAACGGCAGATCCTCCGGCTGGAGGAGATGTCCCGCTTGCAGCGCCGCTTCACCTCCGACGTCTCGCACGAGCTGCGTACGCCGTTGACCACGGTCCGGATGGCCGCCGATCTGATCTTCGCCGAGCGGGACGAGTTCGATCCGGCGGTGGCCCGCAGCGCCGAGCTGCTCCAGGCCGAGCTGGACCGGTTCGAGGAGCTGCTCACCGACCTGCTGGAGATCAGCCGGTTCGACGCCGGCTTCGCCATGCTCGACTCCGAGCCGACCGATCTGGTGCCGGTGGTGCACCGGGTGGCCGAGCGGCTCGGCGGCCTGGCCGAGCGGGTGGGGGTGACCATCGAGCTGGACGTGCCGGCCACCCCGGTGATCGCCGAGGTGGACCCGCGCCGGGTCGAGCGGGTGCTGCGCAACCTGGTCGGCAACGCGGTCGAGCACGGCGAGGCCAAGCCGGTGCTGATTACCCTCGGCATGGACGAGAACGCGGTGGCGATCACCGTCCGGGACCACGGCGTCGGGCTCAAGCCTGGCGAGGAGAAGCTGGTCTTCAACCGGTTCTGGCGGGCCGACCCGTCCCGGGCCCGACAGACCGGCGGGACCGGCCTCGGGCTGTCGATCAGCCTGGAGGACGCCCGGCTGCACGGCGGCTGGCTGGAGGCGTGGGGCGCGCCGGGCCAGGGCGCCCAGTTCCGGCTGACCCTGCCGGCGCGGGCCGGTGACCGGCTGACCACCTCGCCGCTGCGGCTGGTGCCGGCCGACGTCACGCTGCCCTTCGGCGGCCCCCGGGACGGCGGCCTGCTGGCGATCGGCCGCGGCAGCGCGGGCGCGCTGTCGATCGGCCCGGCCGACGGCGACCGGGCGGAGGTGACGTCGTGAGGCGGCGGCTGCTGACCCTCCTGCTCGGCGGCGCGCTCCTGCCCGCCGGGCTGACCGGGTGTGGCATCCCGGCCGACTCGGACGTCCAGGTCGACGGCCACGGGCCGGTGGCGGAGGGGGGCTCGAGCAACGGCGGCGGCACCCAGCCGCCCAACCCGAAGGCGAGCAGCGACCCCAAGGAGTTCATCCGCAACTACCTGCGGGCGGCGGCGGGCGAGCGGGAGCAGGCGTACGACCGGGTCAAGAAGTTCATCGCGGACCAGGCGCAGAGCCGGCTCCCGAAGAAGCAGAGCAGCGAGATCGCGCTGACCGTGGTGCGCCTGCGGGAAGATCCGGAGGCCAAGCAGAACAACGACGGCACCAGCGTGGTCACCATCCGGGTCCAACAGGTCGGCGTGCTCCGGGCCGACGGCACGCTGGCGCCCCCGGTGGCCAGGGAGACGCAGTACCAGTTCACGCTCCGGCCGGCCGAAACCGGCGGGCTGCTCATCACGGACCTGCCGAACGTCCTGCTGCTCAGCGACGACGCGTTGCAGAAGTTCTACGTCGAGCACACCATCTACTTCTGGAACTCCGAGCAGAGTCAGCTGGTGCCCGACCAGCGCTACCTGCCCTCCGCGGTGCCCGCCGAACGGCGGGTCACCGATGTCGTCAAGTGGCTCGCCGGCGGGCCCTCCGACTGGCTGGCGTCGGGCGTGACCCGACTGCCGGACGGCACGGCGCCGATCAACAACGCCACCGGCTCGGATGGGCGCTGGGAGATCAACCTGGCCATGCCGGGCGCCAACGAGGCCCGACTGGCGCGGCTCGCCACCCAGCTCGCCTGGTCGCTGCCGGAGCTGACCGGGCAGCTCGACCTCAAGATCCAGAATCAGAGCCGGCGCACCATCGACCTCAACCGGGAACGCCTGGACCACCCGGTGTACGCCACGACCGGGAGCCCGCAGCGGTACTGCGTGTACGACGGCGGGATCCACCCGCTCTCCTTCCCCGGCGAGGCCAGCGGCCCGGTGCCGCTGGCCGCCGCAGCGAACAAGGGCATCGTTTCGGCAGCGCTCAGTCGCTCGGAAAACGAGGTCCTCGCCGCGCTGGTGGTGACCCGGGCGGACCGGCAGCAGCGGCTGATGGCCGGCTCCGGAAGGGACCAGGTCCCGGTGCTCCACGGCGCCAGCCAGTGGTACACCTCGGTCGGCCGTCCCACCTGGCTCCGCTCGCCCGACCCCCAGCACCGGTACGGGCTGGTGGTGGCCGACAACAAGCTCAACCGCAACAGGCTCTACCGCTTCGACGACATGGCCGGCATGGTCGAGATCCCCCTCGGCGTGCCGGGTCCGGTGACCGCGGTGGCCGCCTCGCTCGACGGGCACCGGATAGCGCTGATCGTCAACGGCGCGCTCTACGTCGCCGCGGTCAGCTTCGACGGCGGCGTGGTCACCGTCGGCCTGCCCCGCCGCCTGGTCACGCCGCTGACCGACCTCACCGCCGTCGACTGGTACGCCGAGAACCAGCTGGTCTTCGCCGGCTCGGAGGACCGGCGGCCGGTGATCTACCAGACCACCGTGGACGGCGGGCTGGGCTTCGCGCTGCGGCGGGAGATCGGTGCCCCGGTGACCCACCTCGCCGCCTATCCGGGTGGCGCGGTCGGGGCACTACCCACCGGCTCGTACATGTACGAGGCCAACCGGGTGGCCTTCCGAAACAATCCGCACGGCATCATCGAGCGGAACCAGGTGCTGGACGTGACACCGCCCGCGGCCGACGCGAAGGCGTCCAACCCGACCGTCCCCTTCTTCCTCTACTGAGCCGACGGTGCGGGACCTGGGCGGGCTCTGGTCGGACCTGACCGACCTGGTGCTGCCGGCCGGGTGTGCCGGCTGCGGCGCGCGGGCCTCGGGCGCGCGGCAGGATTTCTGCCCCGGCTGCGTTCGGGATTGCGCCCCGGCCCGACGCGTCCCACCCCGGCCCCACCCGACCTGCCGCCCTGCGTGGCCCTCGGCCCGTACGCCTGGGCGCTGCGGGAGTGGGTGTCAACTGTTCCCCGGTTGAGTAGGTGTTGGTTTGTGTTGGTGACCGTGGAGGAGTGGCTTGCGGTG
>NZ_QGKS01000457.1 GCF_003172935.1 Micromonospora sicca
GACGGCCGCTGGTCCCATGACGGCCGGGACGGGGGCCTCGGCGGTGGTGGGTCGGGCGGTGACGGCGGCTGGTCCGGCGGCGGCAACTGACCCGCTCGGGCAGAATGCGAGATGTGCGTAGTGAGGTGATCACGGTCCAGACCGGCTCCCGGCCCACCGTCCGGGACATCACCGCCGAGGCCGAGCGGTTCGTCGCCGGCCAGGGCGACGGCCTGCTGCACGTCTTCGTGCCGCACGCCACCGCCGGGCTGGCCCTCATCGAGACCGGCTCCGGCTCCGACGACGACCTGCTGCGGGCGATCGACGACCTGCTGCCCGCCGACGACCGCTGGCGGCACCGGCACGGCTCGCCCGGGCACGGGCGGGATCACGTGCTCCCCGCGTTCGTCCCGCCGTACGCGACCCTGCCGGTGGTGGACGGACGGCTGGCGCTCGGCACCTGGCAGTCGCTCTGCCTGGTGGACACCAACGGCGACAACCCCAGCCGCAAGGTCCGCTTCTCGTTCCTGCCGGGCTGACGGGGGCGCCGCCCCGCCGCGTGAGGGCGAGGTGGGTTACGCGGATCTTGGCGACGAAGGCGTCGAGGAGGGCGCGGAGGAGGGTCTCCGTGGTCTCGTCCTTGACTCCGGGGTCAGGCCCGCGGGCGCCAGCCGCTGCGCGGCCCGGATCAGCGCGGTGTTGAACGACGCGTCGCGCAGGCTGCCGGAGATGGCGAGGACGGAGACGGACCTGGTGTGCCTCCTGGTGCGAATGCCCCACGCAACTGCGTGAGCCGCTCAACCTTAGAACTAATCAATTATTGGATCGGCAAGTAGCATGTGAGGCATGGCTCAACCCACCGTTCCCACCGCCGGCCCCGACGCGGGCGACCGCTCCGGCCTGGCCGGGGACGCGGTGCGCCGGATCATGCACATCGCCTCCGCGATCCGCCACTACCAGGACGTGGAGATCTCCGAGCTGGGCCTCACCCCGGCCGTCGCCCGGGCGTTGCACGAGCTGGACCCCGACCGGCCGCTGCCCGCCCGGGACCTCGCCGAGCAGCTGCGCTGCGACCGCTCCAACGTCACCGGCCTGGTCGACAAGCTGGAGCAGGCCGGCCTGGTGGAGCGGCGGGTCGACCCCGCCGACCGGCGGCAGAAGACGCTGGTCGTGACCGAGGCCGGCCGGCGGATGCGGGACCGGGTGCACCAGGTGATGTCCGATTCGCGACTGCTCGGCGGGCTCACCAACCACGAGCTGGCCGCCCTTCGTGAGCTGGTCTGGAAGGTCTCCGACGGCGGCTGCCCGGAGCAGTGCGGCGACGAGTGAGGCCCGGCGGGCGGATCGTGTCCGAGTGGGCGCGGGGCCCCTTCGTCGGTAATGCTGTCCGACGTGACCACCCCGCAAGATCTCGACGACCGGTTCCGGGAGGCCCTGGGCGCGCTCGGCGTCCCCGCCCGGCGGCGTGACCTCGACGAGCCACTCACCGAGGGCGCGCCGCTGACGGGAGCGCAGGCGCTGGCCCTGTTCGACGCCCAGGTCACCAGTCGACTGCTGGACCTCGCCGGACGCTGGCTGCGCAGCTTCGGTGAGGGCTTCTACACCATCGGCTCCGCCGGTCACGAGGGCAACGCGGCGGTGGCCGCCGCCCTCCGGCCCACCGATCCCGCCCTCCTGCACTACCGCTCCGGCGCCTTCTACTGCCTCCGGGCCGCCCAGGCCGCCGGGACCGTCCCGGCCGGCCAAGTGGCCGACGGCCCGGGGACCGGTCCCGGCGATGCCGGCTCGCCGGCCGGGGGCGGGTCGGCGGCCGACGCGACCGACGCCGGACCGGACGCGGCGAGCGCCGGGCGGGACGGGTTCTCCGCCTCCGACCAGTCCGGCGGCGCCGAGGCGGACGGCGCTGACCGGACCGAGCCGGACGCGGCGACCTCGGGGCGGGACCGGCTGCTCGGCGGCTCGGCCGAGCCCGACGCGGAAGGCGCCGGCCGGGCCGGAACCGACCCCGGGCGGTCGGCGGCGGAGGCCGTCGAGCCGCCGTCCGGCACCGTGGCGCCGGACCACGACCAGAACACCGGAACCCCCGACCGGACAGCCGAGGCGCCCGCCCGGGACGCCGGCGCGCCGGACCGGGACGCGGGCGCCGTCCAGGCGAGGGCCCTTCCGCTCGGCGTCGGGGTCGCGGTCGACGCCACCGGCGAGGCGGTGCTCGCCGCCCCGGCGGTCGCCGAGGACGCGTACGCCGAGGCGGCGCGGGACGTGCTGCGGGGGATGGTCGCCTCGGCCCGGGAGCCGATCGCCGGTGGCCGGCACAAGGTCTTCGGCCGGGCCGACCTGACCGTCATCCCCACCACCTCCACCATCGCCTCGCACCTGCCCCGGGCGGTCGGCATGGGGTTGGCCCTGGAACGGCTGCGACGGGTCGGCGGCGGACGCCGGGCCGGGTCCGCGCCGTCGACCGGCGAGGCGACCGGCTCGCCGTGGCCGCCGGACGCCATCGTGGTCTGCTCGTTCGGCGACGCCTCGGTGAACCACGCCAGCGCCACCGCCGCGTTCAACACCGCCGGCTGGTACGACCACACCGGCCTGCGCATCCCGGTCCTCTTCGTCTGCGAGGACAACGGCCTCGGCATCAGCGTCCGCTCACCGAAGGGCTGGGTGGCGGCGACGCTGCGCGCGAAGCCCGGGATCCGCTACTTCGCCGCGGACGGCGCCGACCCGGTCGAGGCGTACCGGGTGGCGGGGGAGGCGGCGGCCTGGGTGCGCCGGCACCGGCGGCCGGCCGTGCTGCACCTGACCACCGTGCGGCTGATGGGACACGCCGGGGCGGACGCGGAGACCGCGTACCGGAGCCCGGCGGAGATCGCCGCGGACGCCGAGCGGGACCCGCTGCTGGCCACCGCGCGGCTGCTGGTCGAGGGAGGCTTCGCCACCGGCGAGGAACTGCTGACCCGGTACGACGAGCGGGGCTGGCAGGTCCGCCGGATCGCCGAGGAGGTGCTCGACGAGCCGAAGCTCGCCTCCCCGGCCGAGGTGGTGGCGGCGCTGGCCCCCCGCCGGCCGGTACGGATCTCCCACGCCGTGGCCGACGCGGCGGCCCGGGCGGCCGGGCCGAACGCGGCCGCGCGCGCCGAGGCGTTCGGCGGCAAGCCGCCGGAGCTGGCCGGCCCGCTCACCCTGGCGCAGAGCATCAACGCGGCGCTCGCCGACGGGATGCTCGACCACCCCGGCATGGCCGTGTTCGGCGAGGACGTCGCCGCCAAGGGCGGGGTGTACGGGGTGACCAAGGGGCTGCGGGACAGGTTCGGCGCGGCCCGGGTCTTCGACACGCTCCTCGACGAGACCTCGATCCTCGGGCTGGGCCTCGGCGCGGGGATCGCCGGAATGCTGCCGGTGCCGGAGATCCAGTACCTGGCCTACCTGCACAACGCCGAGGACCAGTTGCGCGGCGAGGCCGCCACCATGCAGTTCTTCTCCGGCGGCGCGTTCCGCAACCCGATGGTGGTGCGGGTCGCCGGGCTGGCGTACCAGGAGGGGTTCGGCGGGCACTTCCACAACGACAACTCGGTGGCCGTACTGCGGGACGTGCCCGGCCTGGTGATCGCGGTGCCGGCGCGGCCGGACGACGCCGCGCCCATGCTGCGGACCTGCCTGGCCGCCGCGGCGGTGGACGGCAGCGTCTGCGTCTTCCTGGAGCCGATCGCCCTTTACCACACCCGGAACCTGTACGCCGACGGCGACGGGGAGTGGCTGGGCGAGTACGCCGAACCCGGCGCGTGGGCGGCCGGCCACGTCCCGGTGGGCCGGGCCCGGGTGTACGGGGTCGGTTCCGCCGAAGACGTCACCATCATCACCTTCGGTAACGGGGTGCGGATGTCGCTGCGGGCGGCGGCCACCCTCGCCGACGAGGGGATCGGCACCCGGGTGGTGGATCTGCGCTGGCTCGCCCCGCTGCCGGTGGCCGACATCATCCGGGAGGCCTCGGCCACCGGCCGGGTCCTGGTCGTCGACGAGACCCGCCGGTCGGGCGGGGTGGGCGAGGGGGTGATCGCCGCGCTGGTCGACGCCGGGTACGTCGGGGCGGCGCGCCGGGTGGCGGGAGTTGACTCGTTTGTACCATTAGGTCCGGCGGCGCGTCAGGTTCTGGTCTCCGAG
Organism: Micromonospora sicca; assembly: GCF_003172935.1. Classification (GTDB taxonomy): domain Bacteria; phylum Actinomycetota; class Actinomycetes; order Mycobacteriales; family Micromonosporaceae; genus Micromonospora; species Micromonospora sicca. The sequence continues at coordinate 4,135 of NZ_QGKS01000457.1, forward strand.
GAAGCCATTACCCAGGGTGCCCGTACGCTGCTGGCACGGTAAATTCCGTTCCACCCGGTGCGCCACTTGCGCGGGGAGCCACAACTGTGTGGACTTGGCCCGACGGTGTCGTACGACGCCGCGAGCAGGGATGAGATGAGGAGGCACGCGACAGTGAGCGCGACCGCTGGTCAGGCCGCCGACGGGGTACGCAGCCTGGCGGACCGGTTCGGGATCGAGCCGGGGATGGTCGTCATGGAGATGGGGTACGACGACGACGTCGACCAGGATCTCCGCGACGCCCTGACCGACCGCTGTGGAGAGCTGGTCGACGAGGACACCGACGAGGTGGTCGACTCGGTGCTCGTCTGGTACCGCGACGGCGACGGTGACCTCTTCGAGCTTCTCGTCGACGCCCTCGGGCCGCTGGCCGACAACGGGGTGGTGTGGCTCCTGACGCCCAAGGCCGGGCGGGACGGCCACGTCGAGCCGAGCGAGGTCGCGGAGAGCGCGCAGACCGCCGGCCTCCAGCAGACCTCGACGGTCAACGCCGGCCTCGACTGGAGCGGCGCCCGCCTGGTGCTCCGCCGCGGGTCCAAGGCGAAGAAGTAGCCGGCCCTCCACGCCCCGGCGGCCCGCGCCACCGGGTGTGGCAGGCTGATCGTCTCCAGACTCGACCCGAGGAGCTCGCATGACCATCGAGGTTGGCGCCGAGGCGCCGGACTTCGTGCTGAAGGACCAGAACAACCAGGAGGTTCGGCTCGCCGACTTCCGCGGCAAGCGCACCGTGCTGCTGGTCTTCTACCCGCTCGCCTTCACCGGCATCTGCCAGGGTGAGCTGTGCGAGGTGCGGGACAACCTCAACGAGTACGTCAACGACGACGTCCAGGTGCTGACCGTCAGCGTCGACTCCGTCTACGCCCACAAGATCTGGGCCGACCGGGAGGGCTACCAGTTCCCGCTGCTGGCCGACTTCTGGCCGCACGGCGCGGTTGCCCAGGCGTACGGCGTGTTCAACGACGTCGCGGGCATCGCCAACCGCGGCACCTTCGTGATCGACAAGACCGGCGTGGTCCGGTTCGCGGAGATGAACATGCCGGGCGAGGCGCGCGACCAGGAGGGCTGGCGCAAGGCGCTCGCCGAGACCGTCGCCGCCTGATCCCCGAACCGGGCATACCGTTCGACCGGGCCGGTGACCGGCAGGTAGGCTTGCCAGCCACCGGCCCGCTGTACGGGCGTTCCGGGCGCGTAGCTCAGCGGGAGAGCACTCGCCTTACAAGCGAGGGGTCGCAGGTTCGAAACCTGCCGCGCCCACCACCATTGACCAGCAATGGAGCCAATCACAAGATCACGCTCGCGCGTCGCGTCGCTCGCCCCAAGGCGAGGATCCACAACACCCACCGCAACCCCGGTGAACGTTAGTGGACACCGCACTAGCGCAGTCCGCACGGCCAATTCAGGCGACCTAGTACGGCAGCCGCCAATTGCTAGCTGACCAGGGCGTAGTCGCGGTTCAGTCGTGTGCGTTGGTGGAACCAGCGTGCGCGAGCCTGGTGACGGCGTCGCCAGGTGAGCCAGCGGGTGGCATGGTCG
>NZ_QGKS01000369.1 GCF_003172935.1 Micromonospora sicca
CACCGGGGCAGGCCGGGTGGTGGGCGCCACCGCGGGCTGGCTGGTCCCGGGCAGCGGGATGACCACCGGGCCGACCGAGGGCGTCGGGATGAAGGGCGTGCTGTTGTCCGGGAGGGCGGTGCTGCCGACGGTGGCCGACCCGGCGCTGATGGCGGCGAGGATCGGCATCGACGCGGTGCCGGCGAGCAGGGCGACCGTGAAGAGGTAGCCGCGGCTCGGGCCGCCGAGTCCGGTTGCCCGGTGGGTGCCGACCACCCGTCGGTAGCCGGCGGCGGGGGCCGCGTGGTGGCGGCCGAGGAGTGGACTTCCGGGACCCTCGGCTGGCTCGGACACCGGCACACTCCTCGTCGTCGACCTTCGGCGGGATCGTCGGTTGCGGGCACGTCGGCCTAAACGGACAAACGCCGCTTAACACTCACCGGGACACCAGTCAGCTTGAACCAGTGACGCTCAGTTCACCAGTCGCCACCGCGTGTCGACACACACTTTGTCCGTCGCGGTCGAGTGCGCATGCGACAAAAAGGTCTATCCGTCGCTTTGCAGACGGAACGCCACCGGGGTGGAGGGCCATACTGTGGGCCCGCTCACCTCCTCTGCAATCATTCAGGCACGACGGCAACGTAGCCGCCACCTCCGCGCACCCGCGGCAGGTGCGGTACGACGCCGGCGCTCCCGAACCGGGTTCGCCCAGAATCCGGCTCACGCCGCGCGGCAACCCTCACCGGGGCTAGGCGCGGCCGCCAGGAACCAGCCCGGCACCAGCCGGGCGGGTGCACGATTTGCGCGGCTAGGGTCACCCCCGGCACCGGCGCAGACACGACAGGGAGAGACGGATGGCAAAGGGCGACCCCGGGGTCACCACCCGCGGCCGGCGGGCCGCACCCCGTTCCAAGCGAACCGCCTCGGCGAACGCCGGTGACCCGGCACTCGTACAGCTGCTGACGCCCGAGGGCGAGCGGATCGAGAGCGCGATCGGCCCGGACGGGACCGAGTACCGCGTCGACTTCACCGACGAGGAGTACCGCGGGCTCTACCGCGACCTCGTGCTGGTCCGCAAGCTCGACGCCGAGGCGACCGCGCTGCAGCGCCAGGGCGAGCTGGGCCTCTGGGCCAGCCTGCTGGGTCAGGAGGCCGCGCAGGTCGGCTCCGGCCGGGCGCTGCGTACCCAGGACATGGCCTTCCCGACCTACCGGGAGCACGGCGTCCTCTACTGCCGGGGCATCGACCCGATCATGCCGCTCGGCCTGTTCCGCGGGGTCGACCAGGGCGGCTGGGACCCCAACGAGTTCAAGTTCAACATGTACACGATCGTGATCGGGGCGCAGACCCTGCACGCGACCGGGTACGCCATGGGCGTCCACATGGACGGCAAGACCGGCACCGACGACGGCGAGGCGGTGATCGCCTACTTCGGCGACGGCGCCACCAGCCAGGGCGACGTCAACGAGGCGTTCGTCTGGGCCAGCGTCTTCAACGCCCCGCTGGTGTTCTTCTGCCAGAACAACCAGTACGCCATCTCCGAGCCGCTGGAGCGGCAGACCCGCGTCCCGCTGTACCAGCGGGCGGGCGGCTTCGGCTTCCCCGGCGTGCGGGTGGACGGCAACGACGTGCTCGCGTCGTACGCGGTGACCCGGCACGCGCTGGACAACGCCCGGCTCGGCCAGGGCCCCAGCCTGATCGAGGCGTACACCTACCGGATGGGGGCGCACACCACCTCCGACGACCCGACCCGGTACCGGATCGCCAGCGAGGTCGAGGCCTGGCAGGCCAAGGACCCGATCGCCCGGATGAAGGCGTTCCTGACCACGCAGCAGATCGCCGACGCGGACTTCTTCGCCTCGGTCGACGAGCAGGCCCGCGCCGAGTCGGTGCACCTGCGCGAGCGGGTGCTCGCCATGCCCAACCCGGAGCCGGTGACGATGTTCGACCACGTCTACCCCAACGGGTCCCCCGAGCTCGACGAGCAGCGGGCGCAGTTCAGCAAGTACATGGAGTCGTTCGAGGGGAGCGCCCACTGATGGCCACGGAGACGCTCACCCTCGGCAAGGCCCTCAACACCGGTCTGCGCAAGGCCCTGGAGAACGACCCGAAGGTCGTCATCATGGGCGAGGACGTCGGCAAGCTCGGCGGCGTGTTCCGGATCACGGACGGGCTCCAGAAGGACTTCGGCGACCAGCGGGTGATCGACACCCCGCTGGCCGAGTCCGGCATCATCGGCACCGCGGTCGGCCTGGCCATCCGCGGCTTCCGCCCGGTCTGCGAGATCCAGTTCGACGGCTTCGTCTACCCGGCGTACGACCAGATCGTGTCGCAGGTGGCGAAGATGCACTACCGCTCGCAGGGCAAGGTCCGGATCCCGATGGTCATCCGGATTCCCTACGGCGGCGGCATCGGCGCGGTCGAGCACCACTCGGAGTCGCCCGAGGCGTACTTCGCGCACACCGCCGGCCTGAAGGTCGTCACCTGCGCGAACCCGCAGGACGCGTACTCGATGATTCAGCAGGCGATTGCCTCGGACGACCCGATCGTCTTCCTGGAGCCGAAGCGGCGCTACTGGGAGAAGGGTCCGGTCGAGCTGGACGCCCCGCTGTCGGAGGCGTACCCGCTGCACTCGGCCCGGGTCGCCCGCGCCGGCACCGACGCCACCGTGCTGGCGTACGGCCCGATGGTGCGGACCTGCCTGGACGCGGCGACCGCCGCCGCGGAGGACGGCCGCGAGCTGGAGGTCATCGACCTGCGCTCGCTCTCCCCGCTGGACCTGACCGCCGCGTACGAGTCGGTGCGGCGCACCGGTCGCTGCGTGGTCGTTCACGAGGCCCCGGGCAACCTGGGCCTGGGCTCGGAGATCGCGGCCCGGATCACCGAGGAGTGCTTCTACTCCCTGGAGTCCCCGGTGCTGCGCGTCACCGGCTTCGACACCCCCTACCCGGCCAGCCGGGTGGAGGAGGAGTACCTGCCCGACCTCGACCGGGTGCTCGACGCCGTCGACCGCACCTTCGGCTGGTGAGCGGCATGTCACGGATCAAGGAGTTCAACCTCCCCGACCTGGGCGAGGGCCTGACCGAGGGCGAGATCCTCGCCTGGCTGGTCAAGGTGGGCGACACGATCGAGCTGAACCAGCCGATCGTCGAGGTGGAGACGGCCAAGGCGGCGGTCGAGATCCCGGCGAAGTGGGCCGGCCAGGTGCGGTCGATCTTCCACCCGGAGGGCACCACGGTCGAGGTCGGCACGCCGATCATCGCGATCGACACCGACCCGGGCGCCGGCCCGATCGAGGAGTCGACGACCGGCGAGCCGGCCGACGCGCTGCCCACCCCGTCGGCGGCCTCGCTGGCCGCGGTCGAGATCGCGCCGGAGGAGGGCATGGTCGAGCCGGGCCTGATCGGCGGTCCCGCCCCGGGTGGGCGTACCGCCGTGCTGGTCGGCTACGGCCCGCGCACCACGGCGGCGAAGCGCCGGCCGCGCAAGGGCGGTCTCCCCGCCCAGGCGGCGGCCGCCCCGGTCCAGCCCGCCCCGGCTCCGGCGCCGGTCGCACCGGCTCCGGCGGCTCCGGCGGTCAACGGCACCGGCCGGACCGGCGGGCTGGTGCTGGCCAAGCCGCCGGTCCGGAAGCTCGCCAAGGACCTCGGCGTCGACCTGGCCACGCTGACCGGCTCGGGCCCGCTGGGCTCGATCACCCGGGAGGACGTACAGCGGGCGGCGAGCGGGACCCCGGCGGCGGCCGAGCCGCTGACGGTCGCGGCGCCGACCACGGTGGCCGCGAGCTTCGGCGCGGACCGCGAGCAGCGCATCCCGGTCAAGGGGGTACGCAAGCTCACCGCCGAGAACATGTCCCGCTCGGCGTTCACCGCCCCGCACGTGACGGAGTTCCTGACCGTCGACGTGACCCGGGCGATGAAGGCCCTGGACCGGCTCCGCGAGCGGCGGGAGTGGCGCGACGTCCGGGTCTCGCCGCTGCTGCTGGTCGCCAAGGCGGTGCTGCTGGCAGTCAAGCGCCATCCGATGGTCAACTCGACCTGGGCGGGCGACGAGATCGTGGTCAAGGACTACGTCAACCTGGGCATCGCGGCGGCCACCGAGCGCGGCCTGATCGTGCCGAACATCAAGGACGCCGGCCGGCTCTCGCTGCGCGAACTGGCGGACGCGATGACGGCGCTGGTGCAGACGGCCAAGGCCGGGAAGACCTCCCCGGCGGACATGTCGGGCGGCACGCTGACGATCACCAACGTCGGCGTCTTCGGCGTCGACACCGGTACGCCGATCCTGCCGCCGGGCGAGTCGGCGATCCTGGCCTTCGGCGCGGTCCGGGAGATGCCGTGGGTGCACAAGGGCAAGGTGAAGCCGCGCCTGGTCACCACGCTCGGCCTCTCCTTCGATCACCGGATCATCGACGGTGAGCTGGGCTCGAAGTTCCTCCGCGACATCGGAGACTTCCTGGCCGATCCGGAGGCGGCGCTGCTCGCCTGGACCTGACGGTCGACAGACACCAGGCCACGGCCGGTGTGCCACGGGTGAACGCCCGGCACACCGGCCGTTGCCGTTGGGGGAAGAATTCGTCGGCCCCGACCGACCATGACCTACGATCCTTAGGTCCGTGGTTCAGCTCACCTAATAATCGATGGAAGTTGACCGCGTCATGCGCTTCAATAGAGACATCAGGGGCTGACAACCGAATAGCCAGGAGGAGAGACCCAGATGAGCATGATCGAGCGAATCCGCAACCGCCGCGACGCCAACCGCCGTGCCCGCGCCATCGAGCACGCGCTGCGTTCCGCCAACTCGCCCGCGGTCCGCGAGGAGCTTCTCGCCATCGCCCAGCGTCACATGAGCTGACGCTCCTCGACTTTCCTCACCTCCTCCAGTTCGGAGACCCGCCCGGCGCAGCCGGGCGGGTCTCCGGCGTTTGGGGGTGATTGAGACCGGGATTCCACCTCGCCGCACCGCCCGGTACGGTGGGGCTCGGTCGCCACCCACCCGCCCCCGGCGAGATCGCGCCGATAGAAGCCGATCGACACCACACGGCAACGGTGAGTGACGGCCGGTGCTCCCCGGACACCTCCGGGCGGCCACCGGATACGGTGCGGGGAGCCCACACGGCCGGTATCCGCCGGCGACGCCGGCAACCATGCCGACGGTCCCCGATCGGCATCGGCGGCCGACATGTGATGGAGGAGGCGCACCCATGACGTCCGAGGCCCCGCACCGCCCCGGCCAGGAGCCGGGCGAGGTGTCGCCTGGCGCCGGCGGACCGGCGCCGTACGGCGACCACCCGGCGCAGCAGGACAACGGGTACCCCAACGCCCCCGATCTCGGCTGGGCACCACCCCCGCCGGCCGGTCGGCCGAACCAGCCGGCCCCCGCCTGGGGCGGACAGGACGAACAGTCGCCCGCCCCCGCCTGGGCGCAGCCGGGCGGCCAGCCACCGAACCCCACCTGGGGCGCCGCCCCGGCCCCGCAGCAGCCCGAACCCGGGTCCTGGGGCGCCCCGGCCCAGCCCGCGTGGGCCACGCCGGAACAGGCCGGCCCCGCCTGGGCCGCCGCTTCCGCACCCGGCGGCAACCCGGGCAACCCACCGGCCGAGCAGTCCCCGCCCGCGTGGGCGACGCCGTCCGCGCAGGCCGGCCCCGGCTGGGCCGCCGGGCCCCGGGGAGACCAGCCGGCCGGCTCGGACGGCGTCGCCCACGCGGGCGGGCGC
>NZ_QGKS01000299.1 GCF_003172935.1 Micromonospora sicca
CACAACCAGTACCGCGTCAAGAAACCCGACGAACCAGGCGGCGTCCGCCACGACAGACCCGCCACGATCCGGCTCTACAAGCTCAGCCACCAAACTCCATGATCAACTTAGGCTACGCGGCATTGGGGCAAGCATGGCGTCGGCCGCCTTCCGCTCCTGCCCGTGCTTCGGCCTTGCTCGGGCAAGCCGCAACTGACCAAGTTCGGCCAGAACTTTGTTCAAGTCGTACTGGGGCCGATAGCCGGACAGTTCCGCCTGCAGCTCGACCGGAAAGATTCGGCCGCGGAAGAGCGGCGCCCACGGCCGATGGCCGCCGGTGGCTGGCCCCTTCGTTTGGCGAAGGATCACTGGAAGATTGTTCGGCACGGTGTGCGGCAGCACGAACAGCCCACCGCTGCTCGAACGTCCCCACGCTTCATGGGGATGATGGGCGTATCTTACGCAAAGATCGCGAATTGCTTGCCGTTCAGAATCGGCCCAGTGGGCTGCCGCAAAATCCACTCCATACAACGCAGGCCAGACGTGATCGATATAGCCAGACCGGCGAATTTTCCCGAGCCCGAAGCTGGAGGCCGCAAACAGCACTAGATGAATATTCACCAAGTGGAGCGAGCGCCAACTGCGAATATGGCAGTTCCGAGCCCAGGCGGCAGCATACTTGCACGCCTCTTCCCCGGAACCGGAATAATCCCCCACGAAGACCAGGCTCCGCACCCGCTTACTTCGAAGGTATTCAAGGGAGGTAGCGCGATCGAAAACAGTGCCGGGACTCAGCCGTCTGACATCTCGCAGAATGTTCTGAACCAGATACTCGCTGCCGGCCTCGCCCGCCCCACTCCAAACAGTTGGCGTCACCACGTCCAAGGCAGAACTGCCTCCACTGACGGCTGGTGACTCGGGCTCTTTTTCGAACATCACGTCGTGAGGCCTGGTTGGCTTCACGCTGAAGAGGGCTGCGGGACGTTCGATTTCACCGCTCGCCAGCCGTTCGGCAAGAAACGTGACCAGTTCTACTCGGAACATGTCCGCTGAGACGAAGTGAAGGCTGTTGACTAGCAAGGAAGCTGCAGGTCGGTCTTCGGGCGTGAAGTTCGACAGCCATCGCGTTCCAGTCGGCGTCTCACTCGGCCGCATCGTCGACTTCAACCTCCACCCTTGACCTACTGGATGCCTCGACCTCATTGATCCGATGACAACAGAAACAGCTAGATGCTATTGCGGCGAGAACGAGAGAACCCTACGGTCGTTCCACTAACCTATGCAGTTACAAGCACTGTCAACACGAATTCATGCTCTCAGAAGTGATCTATGCGCCTGCGCGAGGTGACGCATGTCTTGCTAGGCTATGGGTCTTTTCCAGCCACGTCAACGGGTGCTTGCGGCTCGTGCTGGCTGTCTGATGGACGGGAGCAGACCTGAGCGGTGCGCGACCGAGGAGGAGGCTTCGGGGATCTACGGCGGTCTCTCAGACGACGACTGCCGCTCATCTTCCCGCGATCCCAATACGACAGTGGTCCGTCGCGCGGTTGCCGACGCCACAGCGATCGAGTAGCTAAATTCGCGATTGGACGCTGCAGACGCCCGTATGCCACGCACTGTGACCCGAAGACTGCACAGCGCCAGCGTCCTGACCTGCCGAGCGCTGCAAGCCTGGAACTTGGGTCGGTTGAGATGCGCTCCGGCTCCACGACTGACTGAGGGGCGCGGCTAGGAACGGGGCTCCGTGTCGAATCCGTCACCGTACTTCGCTATGACCCATCTGGTAAGCCGACCTGTGTTGTCGTCAGCTACAACGATGCGGCCGTCCGGAAGCGGAATTATCTTGCAGCGTTCCGTTATCAGCTCGATCCGAGTGCCGTTTAACGCAACGAGCTGAGTGGCAACCATGCTCGCGATGAACTGGTCGATATCCGCTCGGCGCTCGGCGAGGAAGGCCAGCAACTCTGGCTGACGGACGTCAACTTCGTTCCCGCGAAGGAGCGCACTGAACACGGCGGCCTGCTCGTTGTCCAGGTACGTCGGCTCCCACGGCTTAACAAGGGCGGATGTCGACCGCAGGACATCCTTTGGCCAGTCGTGATAGGTGATCTCCCACGTCGGACGCTCGTCTCTTACCCTGGCGCGGGCGGACAGGAACGCGTGTACGACGTCTTCCTCTAGGTCCTCGCCCCAGAGACCGCCGAGAGAATAGTCCTCACCCAGCCTGGTCCAGATGAGCTCAAGCAGAAAGATCAGGGGGTTCGATGCTCTCGTTGAGCAGTAGAAGTGCCATTCCGGCGGCACCGCGAAGGGAACGTAGGGCAGCCCATTCGCCTTTACTAGAGCATATTCCCCCGAAACAACGAGGTGCGGGAAGCCAGCTATGCCGAGCCCAGCCTTCCCAGACTTTCGCTGGATGACCTCGTGCAGGGAGTCACGAAAGTTCTTTTCGCTGCGGAAGCCTCGATAGCCAAAGATTACTCGAATGGACCCCAAGCGCTCACTGACCAGGGCATTGAACACGGCCCGATCGGCCAGCGGCAACCGGGCAAAGTCCTGCAAGCTAGAGACGGTTTTCCCGGTGATCTGACCGAAAGTGCGATAAACGAGGGTCAAGTCGGGTGATCGAGACGCGTCGGCCTGGCCGGAGTCGATATACCTGCGCTCGACGTTCTTTACGTCCGCAAGATGATTGAAGGCGTCGGCCAAGTCCTGCCCGTACAGACTCTTCTTGATCTCAACGACGGCAATCACGTCTTTGGTGTGCCAGACATATTTTCCGGTATAAGGGATTGCCTTACCCTTGCCGGATACCAGCATACAGTCGATCTCACCCGAGAAAGAACCGAGCCCGTCCTCGATGAATCCCGAAACTACCCGGAGGCCGAACTCGCTGGGAACAGCCCTGCTGAGCACATGCTGGGTCAGGCCCTCGTACATGTCGCCGATCGTCGGTCCGTGCTTGACGGCAACCTCGTCGAGCTTGGCCGCCTCCCGCTGCATGAGCTCGTGCAGGAGATCGGCGACTGTCCGGATCATTCGCACATTCTTGCTTGTTGAAACGAGTTCGGCGCGGGCGTGTGCAAGATCAGGAGGGTGGTTGACTCTGTTGGGATTCCTGGTCAGTCGAACAACCGGCCGATGAGGGCACCTTCGCCGGACTGCAGGACGTGCGCGGCCCGTAACGGTATCCAGAAGCACTCGAACCGGGTGGCCTCCTGCTCGCCGTCGTGGTCTTCCTGGCTCGCCCATCGCTCGGGCGTCGCCCCGTGCAGCGTCAACTTGAAGACGTGGCGACGCTGGATCTCGAAGCGGAGCGGGCTGATGTCGTACTCGATCTCCCCCAGCTTGCGCACGATGCTGAAGCCCGTCAGTCCGGTCTCTTCGCGGGCTTCGCGCAGCGCCGCGTCCGCCGGGTCCTCAGCCGGGCGGACGCTGCCGCCGGGCACCTGGATGCCCACCTGCTCGTAGCTGAAGTCGGTGTGCCGGAAGACGAGCAAGTGACCTTCCCGCACGACATAGCAGAGAACCTTGTTGGTGATCACCTTCTCGGGCATGGCGCCTTCCTCCTCTCATTCCTGAGACGTCTACCTGGAGCCTGGCAGGTGCGGATCGGGCAGGCCGAAGATGGCTTCCTGGGCCGATCGGGCGAGGGTGGCCTGGGTGGTGGCCGGTAGGCCGAGCCTGTTCCAGTGGAAGATCACGTGCAAAGCGATTACTGCGCGAAGACCACGGGTGAGGCTGCCCCTTTCCCGTTGGCGGTGTAGGGCTGCACCGGCGTTCGCGAATGCGGCGTGCCAGTCGCCGGTGGCGCGAGGTGCGCCGAGCAGCAGGCTCCGAACGTCTCCCGTGAACCGCTCCCACCTGCGGGCATCGGTAATGGGTGCCTGGTTGAGGTGTGCTGCGCGGTGCTCGATAACTTGGGCCCAGACGTCGCCTTGCTCGTTGAGATCCAGCCCTGCTGCACGCATCAGGGCGGTGCACAAGATGAGGGAGTGTTCGCGCCGGGTGGTGGGGTGCTGGTGGAGGTAGGTGAGGAGGTGGCGGCTGTCGTGGTGGAACAGCGTGTGCGCGGTGGTCATGGCGTCATGGCCGCCGAAGGCATGGGTTTCGGGTTCGTAGATGTCGCCGGTCCAAGTGGCCCCTTCGGTGAGTAGCCGGCGGGCCTGGTCTCCGCTGTCTGCGCTGTTTGTGGGGAGGTAGCGGATGCGCCAGGCGCCTTTGCGGATGAACCACCAGCAGGTGATCAGGCCGGCGGTCTCGGCGGCGGGAAGCACTCGGCTGAGGTGGGTGACTGCCTGTTGCTCGCGCTCCCGGGCGGTCTGGACGGGGTAGGTGATGTTGACCTGGTGCCAGGGTGTGTGGTCCACGGCGGCTCTTTCGTCAGGTGAGGAGGAGACAGGCGTCCCAGGGGGTGGTGGCGGCGGTGACGAGGTCGGCTCCTGCTTTGCCGTCGAGAAGCCCCTCGGGCTCGTTGGGGGTGGGGGTGGTCTGCCGGTGGAGATCTTCTACGGCAGCCAGGGGTATCAAGGTGAGGGCGTTGGAAGCGACCCGGCGGGCGGTAGCAAACAGTCCGGCGGTGCCGTGGCACAGGCTTCGGTCGGTGAGCCGCCGGAGTTGTCCGGGGTCGGTGACGCAGGTCGTGAAGGCGGTCTCGACGAGGCGCTGCCGGGTGGTGTCGTGCAGGGCCTGCGCGGCGAGTTGCTGAGCGCGGGCGATGCCCGGGGTGCCGTAGCACCAGGACGGCCGCAGCGGGGTTCGCTGGGCCGGCGTTCCGCCGCGTAGGTCGGTGATGGTGATGGTTTGCGGCCACCAGATCGTGCCGTCGGTGTGTTGCTGCCAGGCGTCCAGCCATCGGCTGATGCGGTTGATCGCCGTGGTGTGTCCGGCGACGGTGATGCCGTCGAGGAGGGCGAGCGCGAGCAGCGCCAGTGGGCCGGTGATGCCGTGTGCCATGCCGAAGTTCGCGTGACCGCCGGGGGGCGGTGGCTGGCGGCGTTCGGGCCCGTTCCAGCACCACCAGCCGGGTAGCTCGCCTCGCGGTTCGGTGAGCCGGACGAGGTAGTCCAGGACCTGGCGGAGCAGGTCATGATCGCCGAGCCGGCGCAGGACGACGCCGAGCCCGGTCAGTCCGCGGATGAGGTCGTACTCGGCGTAGTGCGGCTGCTGGTGGCGGTCGATGCGGCGGTGGGCGGCGTCAAGCCGTCGGCGGGTCACCGTGGCGGTGCCGTCGGCGGTGACCGCTCGTGCTTTGGCGAGTTCCGGGTGGTCGGTGGTGGCGAGGACGAAGGCGAGCGCGGGAGCGCCATAGAAGAGGCTGGACCCGTCGGCGATGCTCACGCCATCGGCGGTGGCGTCGCGCAGCGCCTCGTACGCTGCGGCCCGGTTGCCGGTTTCCAAAAGCAGCAGGGCGATGCCGACCGCGCCGTCGGCGAGGGACTGCGCTGAGGTCACGGCTTACGCCCGGCAAGGGTGGTGCGGGCGATGGTGCGGGCCAGCCGCAGGCAGTGCTGTTCGGAGGTGAGGTCGACGCCGATCATGCGGGCGTGGTGCAGGTGCAGCAGGTCGCCCAGCACCTCGTCGGGGTCGAGCCCGTCATCGACGACCAACGACCGGTAGTTAGCCAGCGCTGCCGCGAGTCGCTCGTCATGCACTGGGCGCCGGGCGTGTTCGAGCTGGGTGGGGTCGAGGCGGGGACCGGTCCGGTACG
>NZ_QGKS01000248.1 GCF_003172935.1 Micromonospora sicca
GCTCACCCGCCTCGCGGGCCTGCTGACGTGCGCGCAACCCGTCGTTGAACACCACCCGCGCACACCCGAACGCCCGCGCCAGCGAAGCCTGCTGGCCGGGCGTCGGGTAGACGCGGTAGTTGTACCGAAGCTGCACATCGGACAGTCTGGCATCGGCATATGACAGATATCGGAAGAATCCGCACTGCCAGGCACTGCGTCTTCGTCCGCCACGCCCACTTGGTCTTCGTCACGAAATGCCGGCACAGGGTCTTCACCGACCGGCACCTGACCCCCCTGGAAGACATCACGCAGGCGGTGCGCGCCGACTTCGACACCGAGCCGGTCGACTTCAACGGCGAAGACAACCACCTCCACCTGCTGGTCAACTTCCCACCCACGGTCGCCCCGTGGAAATTGGTCAACAGCCTCAAGGGCGTATCCAGCCGCCGGCTGCGCCAGCAGTTCCCCGATCTCGTGCACCACTACTACCGCGCCAACCGGCTCTGGTCGGGCTCATACTTCGCCAGCTCCCTCGGCGCCGCACCGCTCACCGTGCTGCCCGGGTACATCGAGCAGCAGAACCAGCCAGGCTAGAGCACGCTCGGGCCTAGCCGGCCCTCCCGCGCGGGCCTTCACCCCCGCCCTGAATGGCGGAGCACTGGCCCGCACCCTGGTAGCTCGCCGGGGTGCCCCGGGCGGTGAGCCGGCGCGCCAGGGCCCGGGCCTGGGTGCTCTTGCCGGAGCCGTCGACGCCGACCAGGGCGATCATCACGGGACTGGCCACGGGTCCGGACGGTACTGGGGCGGTGCAACCCGGGGCAGGCGCCCGGCGACCGGGGGCACGGGCGGGCGGAAAGCCCGACGGAAAATAATTCGCTCCGGCTGTCGGATCCCACCGGGCGGCTCCGACCCACCGGTGACAGCGTCCGCCGGGGCGCGGCCGATCGAGGAGAACCGCCATGCGAAAGATCATCTACTGGGTGCACCAGTCCGTCGACGGCTTCATTGAGGGGCCGAACGGCGAGTTCGACTGGCCCGTGATGGGGGCGGAGCTGTCCGCGTACTCCCTGGAGCTGAGCGAACGGGCCGGCGCGTTCGTGTACGGGCGCAAGGTCTGGGAGATGATGTCGTACTGGTGGCCGCGGCCCGAGTCGATGGCCGACGCGCACGGCCGGGCGTTCGCGCCGATCTGGCGGCGTACCCCGAAGATCGTCCTGTCCCGGACCCTCGAGTCGGCCGACCACGGCGCCCGGGTCATCGGCGCCGACCTGGTCGGGCAGGTCGCCGCCCTCAAGGCCGAGCCGGGCGGGGACCTCCTGCTCACCGGCGGCTCGGCCGCCGCCGCGGCGCTGACCGACCACGGTCTGATCGACGAGTACCAGGTCATCGTGCACCCGGTCGTCCTCGGCGGCGGTAGGCCGGTCTTCCCGCCCAAGGACCGGCTCGCCCTGCGCCTGGTCGGGTCGCGCGGCTTCGACGGCGCGAGCGTGCTGCTGCGGTACGAGCGGGCCGGCTGACCGGCGGCTCCCGCCACGCACCTCCGCCCGGCGCAGCGGCCGGTGGGCGGTGCGGGTGGCGGCGTCCGGCAGAATCGTCGGGTGCCCGTCCACGAGATCACCGACCCCGACGACGACCGGATCGCCGACTACCGCGCGCTGACCGACGTCGAGCTGCGTACCCGCTGGGAACCCCCGCACGGTCTGTTCATCGCCGAGGGCGAGCTGGTGCTGCGGCGGGCGCTGCGGGCCGGCTACCCGGCCCGGTCGTACCTGGTCGACGCGAAACGGGCGGACCAGCTCGCCGACCTCGACGCCGGCGACGCCCCGGTCTACGCGGCCACCCAGGAGGTGCTCCAGCGGGCCACCGGCTTCCACGTGCACCGGGGTGTGCTCGCCTCGTTCCACCGCAAGCCGCTGCCGAGCGCGGCCGAGGTGCTGGCCGGCGCCCGGCGCGCGGTCATCCTGGAGGACGTCAACAACCACACCAACCTCGGCGCGGTTTTCAGGGGGGCCGCCGCGCTCGGCATCGACGCGGTGCTGCTGTCGCCGTCCTGCGCCGATCCGCTGTACCGGCGCAGCGTACGGGTCAGCATGGGGGAGGTCTTCGCGGTGCCGTACGCCAAGCTCGAGCGCTGGCCCGCGGGTTTGGACCAGGTGCGGGAAGCGGGCTTCACCGTGCTCGCCATGACGCTGGCTCCGGACGCCGTACCGATCCAGCGGTTGACTCCGGCGCAGCGCGAGCGGGCGGCGCTGCTGCTGGGAGCCGAGGGCCCCGGCCTCACCGCGGCGGCCCAGTCCGCCAGTGACGTGCGGGTGGTCATTCCGATGCGGCGCGGAGTGGACTCGTTGAACGTCGCCGCCGCTGCGGCGGTGGCGTTCTGGGAACTGGGGCGCGACGACCCACCGTTCGGCAGCGGGTAGCTCTGCGGGTGGTCGATCTTGAGGTCTCCGCCAGCACCGCCGGTTACGCGGAAGCCGCCGATGCGCTCGTCGAACAGTACGAGAGTGTGTCCTTCGCGGAGGTCCACCGCGACGTGCTGCACCCGTTCTCGTCCCGTCGAGCACTTCTGTTTGCATGACCATGCGGCATAGCGCATAATCTTCCTCGTGTCCAAGGTTCTCACCTCCCTGCCCGCCGGCGAACGTGTCGGCATCGCCTTCTCCGGCGGCCTCGACACCTCGGTCGCGGTCGCGTGGATGCGCGACAAGGGCGCCGTTCCCTGCGCCTACACTGCCGACATCGGCCAGTACGACGAGCCCGACATCGCCTCGGTGCCCGGTCGCGCGCTCAGCTACGGCGCCGAGGTCGCCCGACTGGTCGACTGCCGCGCCGCCCTGGTCGAGGAGGGCCTGGCGGCGTTGACCTGCGGGGCCTTCCACATCCGCTCGGGCGGGCGGGCGTACTTCAACACCACCCCGCTGGGCCGGGCCGTGACCGGGACCCTGCTGGTGCGGGCGATGATCTCCGACGACGTCCAGATCTGGGGCGACGGCTCGACCTTCAAGGGCAATGACATCGAGCGGTTCTACCGGTACGGCCTGCTGGCCAACCCGCAGCTGCGCATCTACAAGCCGTGGCTCGACACCGACTTCGTCACCGAACTGGGTGGGCGTAAGGAGATGTCGGAGTGGCTGCTCGAACGCGCCCTGCCGTACCGGGACAGCACCGAGAAGGCATACTCCACCGACGCCAACATCTGGGGCGCCACGCACGAGGCGAAGACCCTCGAGCACCTCGACACCGGCATCGAGACGGTCAACCCGATCATGGGAGTCCGGTTCTGGGACCCGTCGGTGGAGATCCCGACCGAGGATGTCACGATCGGCTTCGACCAGGGTCGCCCGGTGACGATCAACGGTAAGGAGTTCGGCAGCCCCGTCGACCTGGTGCTGGAGGCCAACGCCATCGGCGGCCGGCACGGCCTGGGCATGTCGGACCAGATCGAGAATCGGATCATCGAGGCCAAGAGCCGGGGCATCTACGAGGCTCCCGGCATGGCGCTGCTGCATGCCGCGTACGAACGGCTGGTCAACGCCATCCACAACGAGGACACCCTGGCGAACTACCACAACGAGGGCCGCCGCCTCGGTCGGCTGATGTACGAGGGGCGCTGGCTGGACCCGCAGGCGCTGATGCTGCGCGAGTCGTTGCAGCGCTGGGTCGGCACGGCGGTCACCGGCGAGGTGACGTTGCGGCTGCGCCGGGGCGACGACTACTCGATCCTGGACACCACCGGCCCGGCGTTCAGCTACCACCCCGACAAGCTGTCGATGGAGCGTACCGAGGACTCGGCGTTCGGCCCGTCGGACCGGATCGGCCAGCTCACCATGCGCAACCTGGACATCGCCGACTCGCGGGCGAAGCTGGAGCAGTACGCCACCCTCGGCATGGTCGGCGGCGCGACCCCCCAGCGGATGGTCGGCGCCGCGCAGGCAGCCTCGACCGGGCTGATCGGTGCGATGCCAAAGGGCGGCGCGGAAGCCATCGCCTCCCGGGGCGTCTCCTCCGCCGACGACGAGGCACTCGACCGCGCCGCGATGGAGTTCGGCGTCGACTGAGCGACGCCTCGGGAAGGGATCAGTAGCGCCGGGCAGTTTGAGTACGCACACCAGCCTCGGGGCGATCTTCCGGGCCGTGGCGGCCCTCGGCGTGGACGCCGTGCTGCTCTCCCCGTCCTGCGCCGACCCGCTCTACCGGCGCAGCGTCCGGGTCAGCACGGGTGAGGTCTTCGCCGTCCCGTACGCGAAGGTGGACCCCTGGCCGGACGCCCTGGCCCAGGTCCGGGCGGCCGGTTTCACGGTGCTGGCGATGACGCCCGCCCCGGACGCGCTGCCGATCCAGCGGCTGGACGCGGCGCAGCGGGCCCGCGCGGCCCTGCTCATGGGCGCCGGGGGCGGGCCTGACCCGGGCCGCCATGGACGCCAGCGACGTCCGGGTGGTGATCCCGATGCGGCGCGGAGTGGACTAGCTCAACGTCGCCGCCGCCACCGCGGTGGCCGGCTGGGAGCTGGGCCGCGACGACCCGCTGTGACGCTGCCCTTCGGGATCGAGGGTGACGCAGGGTAGCGTATCGGCCGTGTTCCCTACCGTCCGTGAGGTCCTCGCGCTCGACCCGGTCCGCCACGGCGCCCCCCGCCTGGTCGCCGGGGAGGCCGGGCTGGACCAGCCGGTGCGCTGGGTGCACGTGACCGAGGTGCCGGACATCGCCACCCTGCTCAACGGGCGGGAGCTGGTGCTCACCACCGGCATCGGGCTGCCCGCCGACGACGCCGGCCTGCGCGCGTTCATCGGCGACCTGGCCGACGTCGGGGTCTCCGGCCTGGTGGTGGAGCTGGGTCGCCGGTACGTCAGCGGGGTGCCCCGGGTGATGGCGGCCGCCGCCGAACGGCGCGGCCTGCCGCTGGTGGAGCTGCGGCGGGCCACCCCGTTCGTCCGGATCACCGAGGCGGTGCACGCGCTGATCGTGGACGCCCAGCTCACCGAGCTGCGGGCCACCGAGGAGATCCACCAGCGGTTCACCGAGCTCTCGGTGGAGGGCGCCGACGCCGCCGAGGTGGTCCGGCAGGCCGCCGAGCTGGCCGGCAGCCCGGTGGTGCTGGAGAACCTGTCCCGGCAGGTGCTCGCGTACGACCCGGCGGGGGAGAACGCGGAGCTGCTGCTGGACGGCTGGGAGCAGCATTCCCGGCGGATCCGGCCGACCGGCCGGACCGCGTACGACCCGGACAGCGGCTGGCTGGTGACCACCGTCGGCGCCCGCGGGCAGGACTGGGGGCGGCTGCTGCTGCGCTGGTCGACCGGCACCCCGCCCACCCGACTGACCATCCTGGTCGAGCGGGCCGCCTCCACCCTGGCGCTGGGCCGGCTGATCCGCCGCGACGCCGAGGGGCTCGAACGGCAGATCCACCGCACCCTGCTCACCGCCCTGCTCGACCACTCCCGGCCGGTCGACGAGGTGGCGTTGCGGGCGAAGGCGCTCGGGGTGATGCTGGACCGCCGGCACCTGGTCGGCGTGGTCGTGCGGCACCGCGCGGACGACCCGGCGGGGGACGGCCACGCCGCCGACGCCGGCCCGGAGGCCGGCCCGGCCCGGCTGCGGGACCTCGCCGAGGCGGTCGGCCACGCGCTGCGCGAGGCCAAGCTGACCGCCCTCACCAGCGCCGTCGACGACCAGGCCGTCGGCGCGCTGCTCGCGCTCCCCGACCC
>NZ_QGKS01000130.1 GCF_003172935.1 Micromonospora sicca
CCCTCACCCCGCCCACCTCTCCACGTCCCCGGAAGCAGGTGTCCCTCCACCATGTCCAGATTCCGTACCAGACTCGTCGCGGTGCTCGCCGTGGTCGGCCTGGCCGTCACCGCCCCGCCCCCGTCGCCGGCCGCCGCGGCCGGCGGCCCCAACCTCGCCCTCGGCCGGACCGCCTCGGCCAGCAGCACCAACGGCCCGTACACCGCGGGCAACCTCACCGACGGCAACCAGGACAGCTACTGGGAGAGCGGTGGCGCGTTCCCCCAGTGGGCCCAGGTGGACCTCGGCGCCGCCCAGTCGGTCGACCAGGTCGTGCTGAAGCTGCCCGCGGGCTGGGAGGCCCGCACCCAGACCCTGTCCGTGCAGGGCAGCGCCGACGGGAGCGGTTTCAGCACCATCGTCGGCTCGGCCGGGCAGACCTTCAGCCCTGCCAACGGCAACGCCGTGACGCTCACCTTCCCGGCCACCACCACCCGGTACGTCCGGATCGCCGTCACCGCCAACACCGGCTGGCCCGCAGCCCAGCTCGCCGAGCTGGCGGTACACGGCGCCGCCGCCTCGTCGACCAACCTGGCGCTCGGCCGGTCCATGGCCGAGAGCAGCCACGCCGACGTCTACGGCGCCGGCAACGCCAACGACGGCAACGCCGGCAGCTACTGGGAGAGCGCAAACAACGCCTTCCCGCAGTGGCTCCGGGCCGACCTGGGCGCCACGGTCGGCGTCAACAAGCTGGTGCTCAAGCTGCCTCCCGGCTGGGAGGCCCGCACCCAGACCCTGACCGTGCAGGGCAGCACCGACGGCGCCACGTTCAGCCCGATCGTCGCCTCCGCCGGGTACGCCTTCACCCCCACCGGCGGCAACGCCGTGACCATCAGCTTCGCCACCGCCAGCACCCGGTACGTCCGACTGCTCTTCACCGCCAACACCGCCTGGCCGGCCGGTCAGCTCGCCGAGCTGGAGATCTACGGACCGAGCGCCGGGGACACCCAGCCGCCCAGCGCCCCCGGCAACCTCGCCTTCACCGAGCCCGCCGCCGACCAGGTCCGGCTGACCTGGACGGCGTCGACCGACAACGTGGGCGTGACCGGCTACGACGTCTACGCCAACGGCGTCCTGCGCACCAGCGTCGGCGGCTCGACCCTGACCTGGACCGACACCCAGCCGGCCGGCACGACCGTCGCCTACTTCGTGCGGGCCCGCGACGCCGCCGGGAACCAGTCCGCGAACAGCAACACCGTCACCCGGACCGGCAACACCGGGGACACCACCGCGCCGACCGCGCCCGGCAACCTGGCCTACACCCAGCCGGCGGCCGGGCAGATCCGGCTCAGCTGGACCGCGTCGACCGACAACGTCGGGGTGACCGGCTACGACGTCTACGCCGACAACGCGTTGCGCGGCAGCGTCGGCGGCTCCACCCTGTCGTACACCGACACCCAGCCGGACAGTGCCACCGTCTCCTACTACGTCCGGGCGAAGGACGCGGCCGGAAACGTCTCGGCGACCAGCAACACAGTCACCCGCACCGGCAGCACGCCCAGCGGCGGCAACCTGGCCGCCGGCAAGCCGATCACCGCCTCCTCGGTGGTGCACGTCTACGCCGCCGCCAACGCCAACGACGACGACGTGACCACCTACTGGGAGGGCGCGCCGGGGGCGTACCCGAGCACGCTGACCGTCGCGCTGGGCGCCAACGCCAGCATCAGCGCGATCGTGGTCAAGCTCAACCCCGACCCGGTCTGGGGACCCCGGACGCAGACCTTCCAGGTGCTCGGCCGGGAGCAGTCCGCGTCCGGGTACACCAGCCTGGTCGGGGCGGCCACCTACTCGTTCAGCCCGACCAGCAGCAACACTGTGACCATCCCGCTCTCCGCCACGGCCGCCGACGTGCGGCTCCAGTTCACCGCCAATTCCGGCTCGTCCAACGGGCAGGTCGCCGAACTCCAGGTGATCGGCACCCCCGCGCCGAACCCGGACCTGACTGTCACCGGCCTGTCGTCCGCGCCGGCCGCGCCGGTGGAGACCGACCCGGTCACCCTGTCGGCGACCGTCCGCAACGCGGGCACCGCCGCCTCCGCCGCCAGCAACGTCACCTTCTACCTGGGTACGACGAAGGTCGGCACCGCCGCCGTCGGCGCCCTCGCCGCCGGAGCCTCGACCACCGTCTCGGCGAACATCGGGGTCCGCGACGCGGCCACCTACCCGGTCACCGCCACGGTCGACGAGGCGAACACGGTGATCGAGCAGAACGAGTCGAACAACAGCCGGACCGGCTCGCTGACGGTCAGCCCGGTGGCCAGCTCCGACCTGGTCGCCTCGGCAGTCACCTGGTCTCCCGGCACGCCCAGCGCCGGCGCCACCGTCGGCTTCGCGGTGACCCTCCGCAACCAGGGCACCGTCGCCTCGGCCGGCGGGACGCACGGCATCACGCTCACCGTGCTCAACGACACCGGCGGGACGGTCCGTACGCTGACCGGCTCGTACAGCGGCACGATCGCCGCCGGGGCGAGCAGCCCGCCGGTCGACCTCGGCACCTGGACCGCGGCCAACGGTCGCTACACCGTCCGGGTGGCGCTGGCCGCGGACGCCAACGAGCTGCCGGTCAAGCAGCAGAACAACACCAGCGACCGGCCGCTCTTCGTAGGCCGGGGAGCGAACCTGCCGTACGACATGTACGAGGCCGAGGACGGCCGGGTCGGCGGCGGGGCGCAGGTAATCGGGCCGAACCGGACCATCGGCGACCTCGCCGGGGAGGCCTCCGGCCGCCGGGCGGTCACCCTGAACAGCACCGGCGCGTACGTCGAATGGACCACCCGGGCGGCGACCAACACCCTGGTCACCCGCTTCTCCATCCCGGACTCGGCGGGCGGCGGGGGGATCGACTCCACGTTGAACGTCTACGTCAACGGAGTCCTGCACAAGCCGATCAACCTCACCTCGAAGCACATCTGGCTCTACGGCGCCGAGGCCGGGCCCAGCGACTCGCCGGGCGCCGGCGCACCCCGGCACCTGTACGACGAGGCCAACGTGATGCTCGACTCGACGGTTCCGGCGGGCAGCACGATCCGGCTGCAGAAGGACCCGGCGAACAGCACCACGTACGCCATCGACTTCGTCAACACCGAGCTGGTGGCGCCCCGGGCCAACCCGGACCCGGCCCGCTACAAGGTGCCGAACGGGTTCAGCCACGCCGACGTGCAGAACGCCCTCGACGCGGTCCGGATGGACACCACCGGCACCCTGCTCGGCGTCTACCTACCGGCCGGCACCTACGACACCGCCCAGAAGCTCCAGGTGTACGGCAAGCCGGTCAAGGTGGTCGGCGCGGGCATGTGGTACACCCGGTTCCGCACCCCACCGACCCAGCAGAACACCGACGCCGGTTTCGCCGTGCAGTCCTCGGCCAGCGGCTCCTCCTTCGCCCACCTGGCCTTCTTCGGCAACTACACCAACCGGATCGACGGGCCGGGCAAGGTCTGGGGCGAGCTGAAGGACGTCGACAACCTCACCCTGGACAGCGTCTGGGTCGAGCACACCGTCTGCGCGTACTGGGGGGTGAGCGTCAGCGGCCTGACCATCCGGGACAGCCGGTTCCGGGACACCTTCGCCGACGGGGTGAACATGACCAACGCCAGCACCGGCAACACGGTCACCAACACCGAGGGGCGGTCCAACGGCGACGACGCGTTCGCGCTCTTCTCGGCCACCGACCAGGGCGGGTCCACCGGCAACCACGGCAACGTCTTCGAGAACCTGACCGCGACGCTGACCTGGCGGGCGGCGGGCGTGGCCGTGTACGGCGGCTACGACAACGTCTTCCGCAACCTCTACATCGCCGACATGCTTACCTACGCCGGCATCACGATCAGCTCGCTGGACTTCGGCTACCCGTTCGTCGGGTTCGGGGCCAGCCCGCCGACGCAGTTCCAGAACATCTCGCTGATCCGGGCGGGCGGCCACTTCTGGGGCGCGCAGACCTTCCCGGCGATTTGGGTCTTCTCCGCCTCGAAGGAGTTCCGCGGCATCCGGGTCTCCGACGTCGACATCGTCGACCCGACATACTCGGGGATCATGTTCCAGACGAAGTACACCGGCGGCCAGCCGGAGAACCCGATCACCGACACGGTCTTCACCAACGTGTCGATCTCCGGGGCCCGGCGCAGCGGTGACGCGTTCGACGCCAAGTCCGGCTTCGGGATCTGGGTCAACGAGATGCCCGAGGCGGGCCAGGGGCCGGCGGTCGGCTCGGCCACCTTCACCAACCTGCGACTGACCGACAACTACCAGGACATCCGAAACACCACCAGCACGTTCACCATCACCCGCAACTGACGGCGTGGCCGACGCCGCCGGAAGGGGGAGGCCCTTCCGGCGGCGTCGCCGGCCACCGTGTCGTTGCCGCCCGGTCAGGTAATCAGGCCGGTGACCTGCCAAACGCACGCCAGCGTTGCCTGCCTGCCGTGTTACCAGCAGTTCGACGGTCACTGGCTGGCTTGCGCCATGGTGGGCCGGGCGAGCAGTGATCAGGTGAAGGTACTAGCCGATCCCATTCGCGGTCGGGCACGGTGGGCAGCCCACGCACTCGTGTCGGCGTACGGGTCAACGTGCCAGCCAGGTACGGCTGAACGCGCATAGCGTCCTGCAGGTAGACGATGCGATGAGCGGAGGCAAATCCGACGCTCCAACCGGTTGCGAAGCCGAGCAGCGGACCCGGCGAAATCCACGAGACTGTCGGCGCCGTCGTGAGGATCAGTAACCAGCGATGCGGCATCGACCGGGCGCCACATCCGCTTCCGATGAGCGGACGTCAAGACGATGCCGGGCACTACCCGCCGGGTCATCGTACTAGCTGCGTGGGCTGTATACGTAAAGCCAGATCTCTCGACCCTCGTCGTCGATTCGGGCTCACTGGACTCCCGAATGTAGTGGGCATGGACACCGTCGGGATCGTCATCCCACGGCTCAAGGTCCCACTCATCGTCAAGAGTCGGCCGCTGCGCCACAACCTACCCAGGGGCGGGCCCGTGGAGACGACGAAAGACCCCGCTTCTATGGTGGACCGATGGCGTCGGTCAAGCAGATCCAAGTCACCTTCGACTGCGCAGAACCTGAGCGCCTCGCTCGTTTCTGGTGCGAGGTGTTGGGGTACGTCGTACCGCCGCCGCCGGAGGGGTTTGCTACTTGGGACGATTTCGATCGCGCGCTGCCGCCTGAGCATCAGGGTTCAGCGTTCGCATGCATTGATCCCTCAGGCGTGGGCCCGCGACTGTTCTTCCAGCGCGTTCCCGAAGGCAAGGTCGTCAAGAATCGGCTGCATCTTGACGTGCGGGTCGGCACCGGGCTCGTGGGTGAAGAGCGCCTGGCCGCACTTGAGGCCGAATGCGCACGACTGGTCGCGTTCGGCGCGGTACGCGTGCGACTACTGCCTGCCGATGGCGACAACGAGTCGTGCCTCGTGATGCAGGACATCGAGGGCAACGAGTTCTGTCTCGACTGAGTGGCCGCGAACGTGGCACCTTCGCGAGTCGACTGGTGCAGTTCGCCATCACGAGGGTCGCCGTCCCGCGGCGCGCCAACGGTCCTGATCCAGAACCACCCCTCGGTGTCCACGGGCTCGGCGCGGATCGCCCGCCCCGACACCAACAACCCCTCCCCGCCGGGGCCGGCCACGACGGGGAGGGGT
>NZ_QGKS01000423.1 GCF_003172935.1 Micromonospora sicca
GTCGGCAGCGTCAGATGTGTATAGGAGACAGGCGTGGCCACCCGTCGGAGCCCGTCGGGGTGGGCGGGCACGATCGGCGCGTCCCGTCCGGTGCCGTGCCGCCCGCCGCCGGTCGGGGAGGACGTCTTCTGCTCGTGGTAGTCCTGCTCCACGTTGACCGTCCAGACGTCGTGCCCGGCGCCGTGGGCGATGTTCTCGGCGGTCAGCATCGCCGTCAGCATCGAGTGGTCCTGGTTGTTGTAGCGGTGCATGCCGTTGCGCCCGACCGGGTGCACGTTCGGCACCTCGCGGGCCAGCCAGTCCCGGATCACGTCCACGTTGTGCTGGTACCGCTCGTCGTACACCGGGTAGGCCTTCGGCATCCGGACGACGTGGCCGGCCTCCACGCAGCCGGGCCGGACCAGGCCGAGCCGCTCCAGCTCCGCGGTGGCGAGGGCGACCAGATCCTCGTCGGGGGTACGCCACATCTCGTCGTCCTCGAAGACGAAGTACTCCAGCCCCAGGCAGGTGCGCCCGTCCTTGACCAGGTACGGCGACCAGCAGCCGAAGTTCTGGATCCGTCCCACCTTCGCCGCCGGGTCGTGCACGTAGATCCAGTTGTCCGGGAACGAGAACTCCTCGGGCACGACCAGCGCGACGGTCAGGAAGTCCCGGTAGCGCAGGTCGTCGGCCGCGGCGCGCACCTCGGGCGGGGCGGCCGGGCACAGCGCGTGGACCAGCGCGGAGATCGGCATGGACGAGATCACATGGTCGGCCGGCTCGGTCCGTTCCCCGGCCGCGTCGGCCACCGTCACGCCGGTGGCGCGCCGCGCCGCCGGGTCGCGGTGCACGGCCGTCACCGGGGTTCCGGTACGCACCGAGCCGCCCCGCTTCTCCACCTGCTCGGTGCAGCGCTCCCACATCATCCCGGGCCCGAACTTCGGGTACTGGAACTCCTCGATCAGGCTGGTCACGTCCTTGCGGTTGCGCCTCGGTAGCAGGGCGTTGAGCACCGCCTTGGACAACGACAGGTTCTTGATCCGCTGCGCGGCCCAGTCGGCCTGCAACTGGTCGGCCGGCATCCCCCAGACCTTCTCGGTGTACGTCTTGAAGAACTTCGAGTAGAGCCGCCAGCCGAACCGGGCCGACACCCAGCCCTCGAAGTGCGACTGGTCCTTCGGTGGCCGCAGCCGGGCCCGCCCGTACGAGCCGACGCAGCGCAACGCCTCGACGATGCCCAGGTTGCGCAGCGCGTTGGCGGCGTTGAGCGGGTAGTCGTAGAGCGCGCCCCGGTAGTAGATCCGGCTCATCCTCGGCCGGAGCAGGAAGTCCTCGTCGGGCAGGATCTCGTGCCAGAAGTCCTCGACCCGGGACACCTTGGTGAAGAACCGGTGCCCGCCGATGTCGAAACGCCAGCCGTCCCGCTCCACGGTGCGGCTGATCCCGCCGACCACGTCGTCGGCCTCGAAGACCCGGACCGGCTCGCCGTGCCGGAGCAGCTCGTACGCCGCGGTCAGCCCCGCCGGTCCGGCGCCGATCACGACGGTGCCGTTCTTCTCGCCCATGCTGTCCGAGCCCTCCGCCGCCGTCCGGTCAGTTGCGGCAGCGCGGTTACCCGGCCTGCCCCCGATTTCACCTTCCGGTGCGGCGCGAATCTCGCCGGTCCCCGGCCAGCCAGCCGCCCCGCGGCCCGCCGCGCCAGACGATCACTGCCGGGCAGGTGTCAACGGCCGTGAAACGGGGATGCCGGGCGACGGTTCGCGGCCCCGGGCGGTCGCGGGCGGGGGCGACGCGTGGGGGACGGATGGTGGACGGGCGGCGGGCCGGCGCGGCCGACGCGCCCGCCATGGACCGGCCGGAAGCGGAGGGCCGGCTGCGTCGCACCGGCCGGAGGTTGTCCGGGCTCGCCGCCCGGGTGCCCGCCCCGTGGGGGTTCGTGCTGGCGGTCTTCGTCGGTTCGAAGGTCGTGCTCAGCCTGGTCGGCGTGATCGCGTTGAGCGCCTGGGACGGCGTGCCCGGCGCGCCGCCCGCCGACGAGGTGATGATGCGCGTCCAGCAGGACGCCGTCTCGCCGTACCGGTGGATCTCGCTCTGGTTCGCCTGGGACTCGTTCCTCTACGACCACCTGGCCCAGCTCCCGCTCGACCGGCCCTGGCGGGACTTCGGCTTCCCGCTGCTGTATCCGTTCCTGGCCCGCCCGCTCGCGCCGCTGCTGGGTGGGCACACCGCGTGGGCCCTGCTGCTGGTCAGCAACCTCGCCCTGATCTTCCAGCTCTACTACGCCCACCAGCTCGGCGCCCGCCTGCTCGGGTCCGGCTCGGCGGGCGGACCGGCGGATGGCGCGGCGGGCGGCGACGACCCGGCGGCGGGTCGGCGCTTCGTCCGCTACCTGCTGCTCCTGCCGACCGCCTTCCTGTTCCAGGCGGCGCTGACCGAGTCGCTCTTCCTCTGCCTCGCGCTGGCCGCCTTCTGGTACGCCGAGCGGCGCCGCTGGCTGCTGGTGGGGATCGTCGGCTACCTCCTGGCGCTGAGCCGCTCGGTCGGCTTCCTGGTGGTGGTTCCCCTCGCGCTGGTCCTGCTGCGCCAGCACGGATACCGGCTGGACCCCCGCACGCTGGGGCGGTACCTGCGGCGGGGCTGGCCGCTGCTGCTCGTACCGGCCGGCTGGCTGACCTTCATGGCGTTCTGCCGCTGGCAGTCCGGCGATTGGTACGCGTACAAGCACGCCCAGGAGAAGGGCTGGGGGATCAGCGTGCAGAACCCGTTCCGGGTGGCCTACGCGGCGCTGACCGGGGACAACAGCGCCGACGCCCTGCGGGTCTGGTGCGCCGTGGCCGTCCTGGTGGTCGTCGTGGCCGGGCTGCGCTGGGCCGAGCTGCCGTACCTGGTCTACACGGCGATCGTGGTGCTGGTGCCGCTGTCGATGGGCCCGCCGGTGCACAAGAGCCTGCTGCGCTACCTGCTCGCCGCGTTCCCGGTCGGCCTGGTGCTGGCCCGGTGGGCCCGCCGGGCCACCCTCGACACCTGGCTGACCGCCGCGCTGGCGCTGCTCCAGGGAGCGCTCTTCGTGGTCTGGCTGACCTACTGGACGCACTTCATCATCTGAACCCGGCCTTGCTATGCAACGAGTTGCATAGCAAGATGCTGGCATGTCGCTGGAGCACGCCATCCTGGTCTCGCTGCTGGAGCAGCCCGCCTCCGGGTACGAGCTGGCCCGCCGCTTCGACCGCTCGATCGGCCGCTTCTGGACCGCCACCCACCAGCAGATCTACCGGGTGCTCAAGCGGATGGCGGCGGACGACTGGATCGCGGGCGAGGAGGTCGGCCAGGAAGGACTGCCCGACAAGAAGGTCTGGTCGGCCACGCCGGCCGGCCGGGCCGCGCTGGTCACCTGGCTGCGCGCCCCGGTACAACCCGAGGCGGTCCGGCACGAGCTGGCCGTCAAGATCCGCGGCGCCGCGTTCGACGACCCCGCCGGCCGCGCCGCGCTGGCCACCGAGGTCGAGCGGTACCGCGCCGACCACGAGGCCACCCTCGCCGGCTACCTGGCCGGCGAGCGCCGCGACTTCCCGGACCCCGACGCGCTGGACGCCCGCGAGTCGCTCCAGCACGTCGTGCTGCGCGGCGGCATCGCGTACGAGCGGATGGTGCTGGCCTGGCTCGACGACGTCCTGGCCACCCTCCGCGACCTCGACCCCCCGACCAGGAAGGCGACCCCGTGACCGACCCGCTGCTGCTCAACCCGCACAGCTACGACCCCACCCACCTCGACGAGCCCTCCCGCCGGCTGCTGCGGGCCACCGTCGACTGGTTCGAGTCTCGCGGCAAGCGGGCGCTCGTGGACGGCTACAACCGGCGCGACTGGTACGGCGACTTCCTCGACTTCGCCGCCAAGGAGGGGCTCTTCGCCACCTTCCTCACCCCGGCGGCGGACGGCGACGGCCACCCGGACAAGCGCTGGGACACCGCGCGCAACGCGGCGCTGAGCGAGATCCTCGGCTTCTACGGGCTCGGCTACTGGTACACCTGGCAGGTCACGGTCCTCGGCCTCGGCCCGGTCTGGCAGAGCGGCAACGCCGCCGCCCGGGCCCGTGCGGCCCAACTGCTCGACGAGGGCCACGTGATGGCCTTCGGGCTCTCCGAGCGCCCGCACGGCGCCGACATCTACTCCACCGACATGGTGCTCACCCCCGACGGCGCGGGCGGCTTCCGGGCCACCGGCGGCAAGTACTACATCGGCAACGGCAACGTCGCCGGGCTGGTCTCCGTCTTCGGCCGCCGGGCCGACGTCGAGGGTCCCGACGGGTACGTCTTCTTCGCCGCCGACAGCCGGCCCCCCGCGTACCGGCTGGTCCGCAACGTGGTGAACGCGCAGATGTACGTCAGCGAGTTCCGGCTGGACGACTACCCGGTCCGCGCCGAGGACCTGCTGCACACCGGCCGGGCCGCCTTCGACGCCGCGCTGAACACCGTCAACGTCGGCAAGTTCAACCTCTGCACCGCCTCCATCGGCATCTGCGAGCACGCCATGTACGAGGCGGTCACCCACGCCCACAACCGGGTCCTGTACGGCCGCCCGGTGACCGACTTCCCGCACGTCCGCCGCGAGCTGACCGACGCGTACGCCCGCCTGGTCGCGATGAAGCTGTTCAGCGACCGGGCGGTCGACTACTTCCGCTCGGCCGGCCCCGACGACCGGCGCTACCTGCTGTTCAACCCGATGACCAAGATGAAGGTCACCACCGAGGGCGAGAAGGTCATCGACCTGCTCTGGGACGTGATCGCCGCGAAGGGCTTCGAGGCGGACACCTACTTCGACAAGGCCGCCAGGGACATCCGGGGCCTGCCGAAGCTGGAGGGGACGGTGCACGTCAACCTGGCGCTGATCCTCAAGTTCATGGCGAACTACCTGTTCCAGCCGGCGGAGTTTCCCCCGGTGCCCACCCGGCACGACCCGACGGACGACGAGTTCCTGTTCCGGCAGGGCCCGGCCCGCGGCCTCGGCGCGATCCGCTTCCACGACTGGCGCGCCGCGTACGACGCGCACGCCGCGGTGCCGAACGTGGCCCGGTTCCGGGAGCAGGCCGACGGGCTCTGCGCGTTGCTCGCCGCGCACGCCCCGGACGAGGCACAGCAGCGGGACCTGGACTTCCTGCTCGCCCTCGGCCAGCTCTTCGCCCTGGTCGTCTACGGCCACCTCATCCTGGAGCAGGCGGAGCTGACCGGGCTGGACGGCGACGTGCTGGACGAGATCTTCGACCTGCTGGTCCGCGACTTCTCCGCCCACGCCACCGAGCTGCACGGCAAGGCGGCCACCACGGAGGAGCAGGCCGCCTGGGCGCTGGCCCACGTCCGACGCCCGGTGCGCGACGCTGAGCGCACCGCCCGGGTCTGGCAGCGGGTGGCCGCCCTCGCCGGGACGTACGAGATGCGGCCCTGACGGCACGCCCGCGCCCGCCGGCTCGGGCGATCCCGGCGTCGCTCGATGGTCGCGTCGCTCGTGGTGGGCCCGGTTCCCGGAGCCGGCCGGACAAGGCACCCACCTGCGCTACGAACCTGATGACGCAGATGAATCACCGGCATCCGCCGGCCCTCAGCCGATCCCGCTACGTCATCAGGTTCGTCGGCAGCGACCAGGAACAGCCCTGCCCCTGTCTCTTATACATATCTCCGAGCCCACGAGACGCGGAGTAACCTCG
>NZ_QGKS01000273.1 GCF_003172935.1 Micromonospora sicca
CCTAAAGGGCGGAGATTCCCTCCACGCTGCGTGTGGAACACGCGGTGTGCGGGTGGATTCCTGCTTCTCGGCGTGGTGCCGGCACGGGTGCCGGTCTTACCTGCGCTCCACAGGCGTTTAGGCTCTCCCAGCGTCCCTGGGCGAGGATATTGATCGCCGCGTTGACGTCCCGGTCGTGGACCGCCCCGCATGGGCAGGTCCACGACCGGACGGACAGCGGTTTGGGTCCGTCCAGCCGCCCGCACGTAGAGCAGGTCTGCGATGTGGGGACGAACCGGCCGATGCGGCGGAAGCTGCGCCCGTACCGTGCGGCCTTGTACTCCAACATCGCCGTGAACGATGCCCAGCCGGCGTCGTGCACCGACTTCGCCAACCGGGTGCGACCGAGACCGGTCACGCACAGGTCCTCGACGTACACCGCTTGGTTGTCGCGGATGATCCGGGTCGAGAGCTTGTGCTGCCAGTCCCGCCGCGTATCGGCCACCCGGGCGTGCGCCCGGGCGACCTTGACGACGGCCTTGCTGCGGTTGTTGCTGCCCGGCTGCTTGCGGGACAGGTCCTGCTGCAGTCGGCGCAGCGTGCGGGCCGCCCGGCGCAGGAACTTCGGCGCGGTGATCTTCTTGCCGTTGAACAGGACCGCGAAGTGGGTCAGGCCCAGGTCGATACCCACCTCGGCGTCGACCGGCGGCAGCGGGTCGTCGGTGTTGGCCACCACGAATGAGGCGAAGTACCGTCCGGCCGCGTCGCGGATGACCGTGACCGAGGTGGGCGCGGCCGGCAGTTGCCGGGACCACCGCACCGCCAGGTCGCCGATCTTCGGCAGCCGGAGCCGGCCGTTGTCCAGGACCTTGAACCGGGCGTTCGCGGTGAACCGGATCGCCTGCCGGTTGTCCTTGCGGGACCGGAAACGAGGCGGAGCGACCTTGCGGCCCTTGCGCTTGCCAGACAGCGAGGCGAAGAAGTTCCGGTACGCGGCGTTCAGGTCCGCGAGGGCCTGCTGGAGCACCACCGCCGACACCTCGCCCAGCCACGCCCGCTCCGGCGTCCGCTTCGCCTGGGTGATGACCCGCTTCGACAGGTCGCCGTCCGACAGGTACGCCTCGCCTGCCTCGTGGGCCTGCTGACGTGCGCGCAGCCCATCGTTGAACACCACCCGCGCGCACCCGAACGCCCGCGCCAGCGAAGCCTGCTGGCCTGGGGTCGGGTAGACGCGGTAGTTGTACCGAAGCTGCACACCAGACAGCCTGGCATCGGCATATGACAGATGTCAGAAGCCTCCGCACTGCCAGGCACTGGGTCTTCGCCCTCCACGCCGACTTGGTCTTCGTCACGAAGTACCGGCACACGGTGTTCACCGACCGGCACCTGGCCCGCCTGGAAGACAGCACGCCGGCGGTGTGCGCCGACTTCGACACCGAGCCGGTCGACTTCAACGGCGAGGACAACCACTCCCTGGTCAACTTCCCACCCACGGTCGCCCCGTGGAAACTGGTCAACAGCCTCAAGGGCGTATCCAGCCGCCGGCTGCGCCAGCAGTTCCCCGACCTCGTGGCCCACTACTACCACGCCAACCGGCTCTGGTCGGGCTCGTACTTCGCCGGCTCCGGCGGCGCACCGCTCACCGTGCTGCGCCAGTAGACGAGCAGCAAACCGGCCAGGTTAGAGCACGCTCGGGCCTAGGCGGCCCTCCTTCACCCCCGCGCTGAAGGGCGGAGCACTGGCCCGCACCCTGGTAGTGGCGGCCGCTCCAGGTGTACGAGCCCCGGGTGGTCGGAAAGCCCTTGGCCGCCCAGCCGGACCGCGCGGTGCGGGCGTCCGCCCAGCGGGTCATCGTGCAGGAGCCGTAGACGCCCGCCTGGGCCGGTTCGGCGAGCTTGGGTGACACCACCGACGGGCCGCCGAGCGCGGTGGCGACCATGGCCGTCAGCAGGGCGAACGCGCCGAGGATGCGGCGCGGGTGGCGCGGCGCTGAGTCGCGAGCGTGGTCAAGAGGATCCTCCCCGTCCTGATGCGACGAGATCGATCCATACCCACTCTCGCGATCGCGCACCAGTCTGGTCGTGATCGTCGCCGACGTACAGCCCCCGCACGGAAACGGATCCGCAATCCACGATGAACATCTCTTCCGCCGAGCCGTCCGGAACCGGCTCGCCCGATCGTCACCGTGGTGCAGCCGAACCAAGGAGACGAAGCCATGCCCGACCCGATGCCGCAGCCGTCACCGGACCCGGAGGCCGCACTGCTGCTGTCTCACCTCGATGCTCAGCGCGACCACGTGCTGGGCATCCTGGAGGGCCTCGACGAGGACGCCCTGCGGCGGCCGGTGCTGCCATCGGGATGGAGCTGCCTCGGCCTGGTACGACACCTCACGGTGGACGACGAGCGATTCTGGTTTCGCCGGGTCGTCGCCGCCGAGCAGGACCTGCTGGACCGACCGGACGACGTCGTCGAGGACGCCTGGCGGATCGGGGCGGACGTGTCGAGCGCCGAGGTGTTCGGCCGGTACCGGCAGGAGATCGGCCGGGCGAACTCCATTATCACCGCCAGCGCGTTGGACACCCCGCCGGCCTGGTGGCCCACCGACCTGTTCGGAACCTGGCGGCTGCACGACCTGCGGGAGGTCATCCTGCACGTGATCACCGAGACCGCCTGCCACGCTGGCCACCTCGACGCGGCCCGTGAACTCATCGACGCCCGGGCCTGGCTCGTCCTGTCGGAGTAGACCCCGCGGACCGGACGTGCGGGTGGGCGGATCACCGCCCACCCGCACGTCCGGCTCAGCCGGTCACTGGGCGAACGCCTGGAACTCCGCGATCCGGACGTTGTTCGCCTGGACGCTGGCGGTCGCGCAGTCGGTCGCCGCCCGCGGGTCGGCGTCCTGCTCACCGGCGTAGTCCGGTGTGCCGGTGCACTGGTTGGTCACCACCTCGACGCGCAGGTGGGTCGCCTCCGTCCGCGGGATGTCGAAGGACCGGATGATCAGCTCCGGCGCCCGGGGCCGCGGCGCCACCGACGGGAAAGCGTCCGCCGGGCTGGTCCAGACGGCACGGAAGTCGGCCGCGTCGGCACAGGTGACCGTGCCCGTCGCCGTGCACGCCAGCACCCGGAACTGCCGCAGCGCCGAGAACCGGCTCTGCGTACCGGCGTCCGGGTCGCCGGCGACCGGCGGCCGGAGCATCGCGCTGACCTGCACCCGGCGTACCTGTCGGGTGCCGCCGGCCAGGTCGACGGTGACCTGCCGGCCGGCGACCGGGCTGCCCAGCGAGGCCCAGTTGGTGGCCTCGTCGTCGTCGGCGATCTTCGCGAGGTTGATCCCGTCCCCGCTGACCGTCGCGCCCGAGCTGGTGGACGCCAGGTTGCGCCGCACCTTGACCGGCAGGTCGCGGACCTGACCGGCCTTCACGGTGACCGGGCCGACCCGGACGTGCCCGTGCCCCGGCGCGCGGACCACGAACTCGTACGTGCCGGGGACCAGCCGCACTCGGTCGGTGAGCGGGGTGGCCGGGTCGGTGTCGGCGACCGGCACCGCGCGGGCCTGGTAGCGGCCCACGTACAGCTGCGCCCCGGGCACCGCCGCGTCCTCGTCCTCGGGCGCGAACGTCAGGGTGGCCTCGTTCGCGTACGGGGAGGTGAAGCTCGGCGTCGGGTTGACGTCGCCGTTGCCGACGCTGGCCGCGGTCTCGCCGAGGCCGCGCGCCGCGAAGGCGTTCCAGAGCAGGTCCTGGTTCGCCCCGCCGAAGCGGATCCGGTCGGCGGCGAGCATCGCGTCCCGGGCGTCGACCATGCTCACCTGGCTGACCGCCATCAGCAGGAACGAGTCGAAGACGAGCTGAATCCAGCGCCGGTTGCCCGGGCAGGCGGTGACCGGCGTCGCGCCGTTGGCGCAGGACTTCTGCAACGCGGCGTCGCCCGCGCCGTACCGTCCCATCATCGCGGCCCGGATGTCCGCGTTGGTGGCGCTCCACACCTCGCCGGAGGCGTGCACCTGGAGGCCGACGAAGTCGTAGTCGATCGCGCTGTAGTTGAGCGGGCTCGCGCTCATGTTGTAGTTCCGGATGCCCGCGTCCGGGTCGCCGGTGGTGTATTCGCCGATGGTGAACCCGCGCCGGCCGGGCGCGGCGTACCCGTGCTCGTACAGGTACTCCATCGCCAGCTGGTCCGACCAGCTCTCGCTCATCCCCTGCGGGGAGCTGACCCCGGCGTTCGGGCCGGCGATCATGCGGTTGCTGATCGCGTGCCCGTACTCGTGGGCGATGACCGACATGTCGAAGTCGCCGTCCACGCAGGGCGCGTAGAACGAACCGGCGATCGGCTGCCACAGGTACATGTTGGTGTTGGGCGCGACCCCGTCGGCCGGGGTGATCTGGTTGGCGTTGTCCCGGGCGGCGAAGTTCGGCGGGCCGCCGCTGATCCCGCCGGCCTGGGCGTTGCCCTGCTCGGCGTCGGCGCCGAGGCCGCTACGGCCGAAGTTGTCCTGTTGCAGGTTCCAGGTCGCCTCGGTGAAGCCCAGGTGGTACGACCAGTCGTGCATCCGGTTGTGCATCCCGAACAGGTTGGCTCGGGCGGCGTCGATGTCGTTGGCCTGCGGCGAGGTGAAGGTGTCCGGGCTGCACTTCTGCTCGTACCACTGGTTGGTCCAGGGGTAGGCGTAGGTGCGGTCCGGCCGGGGCGTGGCCGTCTCGGTGCCCACGCTGAACGGGTCGTTGCTGTTCCAGTTCTGCACCGCGATGCTGTTGTTGCCCTTGGTGGTCCGGGTGGACGCCCCGGTGGCCGGGTCGACGTCCCAGGGCAGCGGCGAGGCCGACGTGCCGACCACCTCGTCGCAGCCGGCGGCCGGCTGGAAGCACCAGCCGACCCGGGTGTCGGCCGACGAGTGGTCGGTCGACGGGGAGTTCGGGAAGACCTCCCACTGCGGGTTGTCCGCCTCGTGGTCGACCAGGTCCTCCCGGACCAGCACGCTGCCGTCCCGGGCGTCCACGTAGGTGGAGAAGGCCGCCGGGTCCGCGCCAGTGAGGTCCGCGCCGAGGATCACCTCGTACGCGGCCCGCGCGCCCCGGTCGGCGGTCGGCACCGCGACCAGCGAGGCACGCAGGATCTTCGGGTCGGTGAGGCCGGCATCGGTGGCCGCCGCCCGCTGCGCCTGCTCGGCGCTGATCGTGGCCGGGGCCGGCGCGCCGCCGTCCCGGGCGAGGGACGAGCTGACGTGCCACACCGCGCCGTCGCGGACGCCGACCGCGAGGACGCCGTCCACCGCGGCAGGCAGGTCGCCGAAGCGCTGGCGGAACAGCACGGTGGCGCCGTCACCCATCGGGGCGACGGTCAGCTGCTCCAGGGCCTCCGCGCCGTCGGCGGTCAGCCCCAGCAGGTCCCGGTTGGCGGCCACGTACGCCCGCGCCGCGGCGGCCGGGTCGGCGGCCAGCCCCGTGGCCAGCGGCTTGTCGGTGGCGGTCAGGGTGGCGGGGGTGCCGAAGGTGCTCCAGCGGGCCCGGGCGCCGAGCGCGGCGGCCCGGTCGCGCTGCCGGGCGGTCGGGGCGATCCGCCCCTGTCGGTTGTCCTTGGCCTTGGTGTCGTGGCGGTCGCCGGGCAGGTCGCCGGGGCGGGCCTGGGT
>NZ_QGKS01000199.1 GCF_003172935.1 Micromonospora sicca
CACTGCGACCAGTTCCTCATACGAGGGAAGCTGCGACCCGGGCTGCACACCAAGATCATGCCAGTCAGCCAAGCCACAGTGGACAGCAGGCCCCGATCAGCGACTCACCTCAGGCTGAATACGTACCCGACGTCGGCCGAGGACCATTCCCCGGGCGCGCCGGCTCCGATTTCCCGGCGTGCCCGGGCAGCCACCTTCTCGACGCTCGTCGATCATGAAGAATTCACCCTGCCGACTCACTTCCCGTGGCCACCGGAAGCGGGCACGGGGACGGGGCGCTCCCCGGCACTTCCCCTGATCCGTTCCGACACTCGAACTGAAGCGTGGATGAGTCCCCGCCCTCTCCGCAGCACACTGACAGCAGGCAACAAAGCACGTCGGGACCCACGGCGAGAACGACAGCGTTCCGCAGTCGATCGGACACGGAAAGGAAAGCGGCGGGCGCTCTCCGCACAGCTCCGATGGACGGAAAGTTATGAATAGCTGCTCTGTTGACTAATATTGAATAATGTCACATATATCCCTCCTAAAGCTGATGTTCCTGGCTTAAGCTTCCATTCACTAACCAAGTGACGCAGGGCTGACAATTGCCCAGCGTCGGGGGTCGAAGGAGGCAGGACATGCGCGGCAGCGACTGGGGCTGAAATCCGACGTGGGGCCTGCGGCCCTCGCACGTTAGGCTGCGGCCAGAGGTGAAGTAGTCAGCCGGGAGTGGTGTGACTCTTACCAGGCGACGCGAGATTGAGACCGATCGGCGGCTCCGGCTGCTCGTCGGTCTCGTCGTCGTGCTCGCCGCCGGCGTGACCCTCACGGCGCTCTGGACCGTCTCGGTGTCCACGCCACCCCGCTCGTCCGCTGACGTGGCGACGCTGGTGACGCTGGCGCTCATGATCGCGCTGGGCACACTGGTCAAGGCGCGGATCCGCATCCGATCCACGACGCACCTCATCAGCTGGAACGAAACGGCGATCGTCCTCGGCGTGGCGATCGCACCGACGTCCTGGGTGGTGCTCTGCACCGGCGTCGGCGTCGCCCTCGCCTCGTGGCGGCTGCCCCGGATAAAGCTGCTCTTCGGCGTCAGCAAGAACATCATCGTGGCCTTCGGCGCCGGTGCCACGCTGGCGGTCCTGCCCTGGGGGCCGCCGACGAAGACAACACACGTCATCGGGATGCTGGGCGTCGCCTATCTGGTCGCCGCCCTCCTGGACGACCTCCTCGCGATCCCCGTCATCGCCCTCGCTTCGGGCACCAGGATCTCACGCCAGTTCCGCAGCAACCTCGACCTCCGGATCGGCGGGTTCGCCGTCCGCTTCGTCGTGGCCGTCTGCACCCTGCTCATCCTCCGCGCCGACCCCCGGCTGCTGCTCGCCGTGCCACCGCTGGTGCTCAGCCTCCACCTCGCGTACTCCACCCGGATCCGGACCCGCACCGAACAGCAGGCCTGGCAGCGGCTCGCCCGGACCACCGACGCGCTCAACGTGGTCGACCTGGACCAGGTGCTGACCACCGCCGTCACCCAGGCCGCCGAGCTCTTCTCCGCCGACGAGGTCGAGATCGAGCTGCGCGAGGGCGGCCGTACCGTGCGCGGCACCACCGCCGGCATCCGGCACGACGGCGGCGACGCCGAGCCGAGCGCGGTCGGCGGGACCGTCATCCCGGCGGCGCTGGAGGGGCACGACCGGGCCGTCGACCTCGGCGTGCTGCGGTTGCGCTTCGCCGGGCCGGTCGAGCTCTCCGAGCGGGAGCGGTACACGCTGCGGACGTTCGCCTCCGCCCTCTGCACGGCCGTGCGCAACGCGCAGGCGTACGCCGAGCTGGCCCGGGTCGCCGAGGAGCACGCGCACGCCGCCGCGCACGACGCCCTGACCGGGCTGGCCAACCGGCGCCAACTGCTGGACGAGGGCACCCGGCAGCTCACCGACCGGCACGCCGACGGGGTGAGCGCGCTGGTGCTGATCGACCTCAACCACTTCAAGGAGGTCAACGACACGCTCGGGCACGGCGCCGGGGACCGGGTGCTGATGCAGGTCGCCGACCGGCTGCGCGGCGCGACCCGCCCCGGCGACCTGGTGGCCCGGCTCGGCGGGGACGAGTTCGCCGTACTGCTGCGGAGGCTGCCGGCCCCGGCGGTCGCCGCGCACCGGGCGGACGCCCTGCTGGCCGCCCTGCACGAGCCGCTCCACCTGGACGGCATGCGGATCAGCGTGGAGGCCAGCGGCGGCATCGCCGTCGCGCCGGCCACCGGCGGGATGACCGAACTGCTGCGCCGCGCCGACGTGGCGATGTACCAGGCCAAGCGGGCCGGCCAGCGGATCTCCACGTACGCGCCGGCCCGGGACACCGCCGACCTCGGCCGGCTCACCCTGAACGGCGAGCTGCCCCGGGCGGTGGCCGACCACGAGTTCACCGTCAACTTCCAGCCGATCGTGGACCTGGGCAGCGGCGAGGTCACCGGCGCGGAGGCGCTGGCCCGCTGGCACCACCCGACGCACGGCATCATCGACCCGCTGCGCTTCCTGGAGGCGGTGGAACGCTCCGGCCTGCTGCCCGCGTTCGCGGAGGCGATCCTCGACCAGGCGCTGATCGCGGCCGGCAGTTGGCGCGCCGCCGGCTTCGACCTGCCGGTGTCGGTGAACGTCTCACCGCGCAGCCTGCTCGACGCCCGCTTCCCCGGGGCGGTGCTGGCCCGCCTGCGGGCGCACGACCTGCCGCCCGACCGGCTGGTGCTGGAGCTGACCGAGACGCTGACACTCAGCCAGCTCGACGTGGTCGACCGCGTGCTCAGCCGGCTGCGCGACTCGGGCGTCCGGCTCGCCCTCGACGACTTCGGCACCGGCTACTCCTCGCTCTCCCTGCTCTCCCGCATCCCGGTGCACGAGCTGAAGATCGACCGCAGCTTCGTGACCGCGATGGAGACCTCCGCCGAGGCCGCCGCGGTGATCCGCTCCACCCTGGACCTCGGCCGCAGCCTCGACCTGGCCGTGGTCGCCGAGGGTGTGGAGAGCGAGCCGCAGCGGCGGGCGCTGTGGGAGCTGGGCTGCGTCGCCGGCCAGGGCCATCTCTTCGCCCGGCCGCTGCCCGCCGGATCGCTGCTCGCCGCCCTGCAGCGCGGCGCGGGCGGGCGCCCGGGCATGCTGGCGCCTCCGCTGCACGACGCGGGCGCGGTGATCCGCCTGCCCGGCCGTCGCCAGGGCGGTCGTGGGCGAACGGCCGGCTCCCCGCCCACCGCCGGCCAGACCGCCGACGAGCCCCGGCGGCGCTGACCGGCCAGCCCGGGCCGACGCCCCGAGCGCCGGACGGTACGGCGGTCCCGGTCTGCGAGACTGGCCGGCGTGACCGCCACCCCCCACCGGACGACCCGCAGCCGCCGGCGCTGGCAGGCGCTGGACTCCGCCGCTGGCGGCCTCGCCCTCGACCTCGGCCTGTACGCGGTGTCGGCGCTCTTCGCCGCGGTCACTGCGGCCACCTCCACCCTCCCGCCACACCGCGCCTGGGGGGCGATCGCCGCCGTGGGCTATCTGGCGGCGGCGCTCGCGGTGACCGGCCAGCTCCTGCTCCGGTGGCGCCGGCCGGACGCCGCCGGACTCTCCGCCCGCGTGGCGGTGACCGCCCTCGCCTGGGCCGGCGCGACGCTGCTGCCGTTGGCGGTGCTGAGCATCCAGCGGGCGGCGGGGCGCACCGACCGGGCGCAGGAGGAGGTGCTGGTGGTCGAGCACGCCGGCGCCCGGCTCGCCGAACAGGGCAGCCCCTACCTGGGACACGACGCG
Organism: Micromonospora sicca; assembly: GCF_003172935.1. Classification (GTDB taxonomy): domain Bacteria; phylum Actinomycetota; class Actinomycetes; order Mycobacteriales; family Micromonosporaceae; genus Micromonospora; species Micromonospora sicca. The sequence goes on from NZ_QGKS01000199.1 coordinate 3,768, forward strand.
ATCGCCGCGCTGCCCCCCGCCGAGCAGTTGCTCGGCTACACCCCCTACCAGCCGGGGATGGCGCTGTTCGGGCTGCCCCGGGCCGCCGTCGACGCCTGGTGGACCGACTCCCGGGTCTGGTTCGCCCTGGCCACCGCGCTGGTGCTCGCCCTGGCCGTGGGCACCCTGCGCGCCCGGTCCGCGCCGGCGCCGGGCCGCCCGGACGCCGCCGTGCTGCGGGGCGTACAGGCCGCCACCGTGCTGCCGGTCTGCGCGCTGACCCTGGCCACCGGCGGCGACGACCTGCCCGTACTCGCGCTCTGCCTGCTGGCCCTCACGCTCGCCGCCGCCGACCGGCCCGGCCGGGCCGGCATCGCGGTGGGGGTGGCCGGCGCGTTGAAGCTCTTCGCCTGGCCGGTCGCGATCGTCCTGATCTGCTGGGCGGCCACCCGCCGGGCCGGCGTCCGCACGGCCCTCGGCGCGGTCGGGCTGCCGGTGGCCGCGCTCGTGCCCACCCTGCTGGTCGACCGGGACGCCCTGGTGGAGAACGTGCTGCGCTTCCCGCTCGGGCACGGGCTGGTGACCAGTCCGGCGCAGTCCCCGTTCCCCGGCCACCTGATCGCCACGCTGCTGCCCGCCGGCCGGGTGCTCGCCGCCGCGGTGCTGGTGGCGGTCGGGCTGGCGATCGCCGTCCGGCTCGTCCGCCGTCCGCCGCGCACCGCCGCCGCCACCGCGCTGATCTGCGGGTACGGGCTGCTCGCGGCGATCCTGCTGATGCCCTCGACCCGCTTCGGCTACCTGCTCTACCCGCTGGCCCTGCTGGTCTGGGCACCCGCGCTCACGCTCGCCCCGACCCGGGCCGCCGAAGCCCCGGTGACCACCGGCTGACCGGCTTTCCCCGCAAGTGCCGGGCGGAGCCCGGCGACAGGGCGTAAACCTGAGGGCATGACCACCTATCGCGACCGGACCGACGCCGGCCAGGTGCTCGCCGACCGACTCAGCGAACTCGCCGGACAGCCGGACGTCGTCGTCCTCGGGCTGGTCCGCGGCGGTGTCCCGGTGGCCCGGATCGTCGCCGAGCGGCTCGGCGCACCGCTGGACGTGCTGGTCGTCCGCAAGCTCGGCATGCCCTGGGCGCCCGAGCTCGCCTACGGCGCGCTCGGCCCCGACGGGGTGGAGGTGCTCAACGAGCAGATCGCCGGCGGGCTGAGCGAGAGCGACCGGGCCGAGGTGCGGCGGCGGGAGCAGGCCGAACTGGACCGGCGGGAGAGCCGCTACCGGGCCGGTCGACCCCCGCTGGACCTGAACGGGCGCACCGCGGTCATCGTCGACGACGGCCTGGCCACCGGGGCCACCGCCCGCGCCGCCGTGCAGGTGGCCCGGCACCTGGGCGCCGCCCGGGTGATCGTCGCCGTCCCGGTCGGCTCCGAGCAGGCGTACGAGATGCTGGCCGCCGAGGCCGACGAGGTGGTCTGCCCCGACACCCCGCCGGACTTCGGTGCGGTCGGCGCGTACTACGACGACTTCCGCGAGATCTCCGACGACGAGGTGGTGCAGGCGCTCACCGCCACCGCGTGATCCCACCGGGTACCTTCGGTGTCATGCAGCTCACCTGTCCCAAGTGTCACGGAGACATGCGCCAGTACGAGCGCAGCGGCGTCGTCATCGACCAGTGCGGCGAGTGCCGCGGCATCTTCCTCGACCGCGGCGAACTCGAGAAGCTCTTCGAGGCCGAGGCGAACTGGAACCGGCAGAACACTGCCCCCGCGCAGGCCAACCAGCCGGCCGGCGGGTACCCGCCGGCCGGCTGGTTGGCCTGCGCGGTGTCGA
>NZ_QGKS01000495.1 GCF_003172935.1 Micromonospora sicca
CCCGGATGGCCCCGGTGGTGAACCGCACCGAGGGTGTGGACCGGCGGCGTGACTTGAACCCCGGGAACCCCACCCGCCGCCCGGCGCGCTTGCTTGAACGCGAGTCGGACCAGTTCTTCAACCCCCGGGCCAGCGCGTCCAGGCCGGTGTTGAACGACTCCTTCGAGCACTCCGCCCACCACGGCGCCACGTTGACCTTCGCCTGATTCCACGCTCTGCGCAGCGCGGGCAGAGACCAGCCCTGCGTGGGGGTCAGGTCCGCCTCGTCGATGCCGTAGGTGCGTTCGGCGGCCCGCTGATCCATGACCGCCTTCACCCGGGCCAGCGCCCAGTTGTGCGCCACCCGCGCCGCCCCCGCGTGAGCCAACACCGCCCGCTCCTGTCCGGGCGTCAGGTCCAACGCGAACCGGTACGCCTGCACCACACTCAACAGCTCCCGGTGCGCCACGCCCAGCACCGTAACCACTCGGTATGACTAAACCCGCAACCACCAACGCCACACCCACCACAGCGCGGCGCCGATCGCCTGATCCCTCTCACGATGCAGCACCCGGGACTGCAAGCAACTCTTTCAAGGTCACCAACACATACCAACGCCTACTCAACCGGCAACAGTTGGCACCCCCAGCGGACCGCGATGTCAAGCAGCCACTCCTCGCCCGCCAGCACCTCCCCGCCGGCGACGTTAGCCGCCGCCGGACGTACTCGACAGCGGGAATGCCCGCGAGGGCCGAGAACAGCCGCCGGAAGTGGTACTCCGACGTGACCGCGATCCGCGCCAGCTCGGCCACCTCGACCGGCTGGTCGAGGTGCCGCTCGATGTGCTCCATGGCCTGGTTGAGCCGCTCCAGCACCCGGTGCTCCTTCCTCTTTTCGCCACCGACGCTATGCACCCGGGTGCTCCCCGAGCCGACATCCTGAGCCCGGTGCGGTCGGTTAGCTCTGACCGACCGGTGGCGGGAGTGTCGCCGAGACGTGACGAACAGCACCAGCACCCCGTGCGTTGCCCGTCGTTGGGCTCTTGAGCGATGGCTGGCAGAGCGGCACGCCGTCGTCGAGGGGGCCGGAAGATGGATGAGCGCGCCGAGTGGGACGACCTGTGCGAGCGCCGGATGGCGGAGCAGGGCGCCGCAGAGGCGTACGAGGCCGCCCGGATCGCGTTCGAGCTGGGTCGGACGGCGCGGAAGTTGCGGGAGCGCACCGGCCGGCTCGCTCCCCGCCGGCGGGCGGCTCGCCCGTCAACACCTTGATGCCGGGAGACGTGCTGGCTCGTGCGACTGATGCACCAGCTCGCGCGACGCAGAAGGAAGCGCGTCGGTCGGGTTGCGGCGCGTGCGACGTCTGCGACTGCGACGGCCCGGACTGCTGCGACTTCGGACTCTCTCCTTCATGCTGACGCTCGGTTCGGGCGGCGGGTGCGACCCGCGCGCCGATGATGGACCGGGCGGGTAGGGCGGCGATCCTCGCGTACCGGTGCTGGCTGTCGCACCGCTGGCCCGGCAAGTGCGGCTACACCCCGACGTGCAGCGCGTACGGGCTGGCGGCGCTGGAGCGGTACGGCCTCGCGGTGGGTGGGCGGATGGGCGCCGACCGGCTGCGCCGTTGCCGGCCGGGCGTGCCGCGCGGCACCCACGACCCGCTGCGCTGGCCTCGGTTGCCGCGGACGGTCCGACGGTTATCCAACCTGACGTGCGCCCTTCGGATTTCCATCCGTGTTATAAGTATTATCTGAGGAGGTCGGGTGATGCTTATATCGACGGCTGCTTGGCGGGCTCTGGTGGATACCGGCCTCACGGTCATCCCGCTCGACGCTGAGCATGTCGAGCTGCAGCGCGGGGCCGCCCAAACTGTATTGAGAGTGGTCCGCTCCTCCGCCGTCCTGAACCCGAGCGACATCGCCGCCTTGCGAACCCAGCATCGGCAGCCGGTGCTGCTCATCGTGCCGTCGGCGACGCCTGCTGTTCGATTAGCAGTCGAAGCCGCTGGCTGGTCCTGGCTGGTTGATACCGGTCGGCAGGTCAGCGGCCTCCTGTCCATGGCAGGTCACCCGTTGCCCATCGGGAGCCGGGAGGCTGATGCCCCGTCTCGTCGCACCCGACCAGGTCGCGTGCCGTGGGGCACGTTCACGCTGTTGCGACGACTGGCAGAGCACCCGTGGGCCACGCAGCAGCAGTTGGCTGCGCTTGCCGGTGTCTCCCAGCCTCGCGTGTCACAGGCCCTTGCCGCGTTGGCTGACCAAGGTCTGGTCCATCGCACACCGGCTGGTTGGGACGTCACCGACATTGACGCCGCCTTTCAATGGTGGCTGCACGCGTACCCGGGGCCAGGTGGCCTACGAACCCTCTGGTGTGGCCTAGAGCCGCCGGTGAAGCAGGCGGAGACAGTCATTGGCCTGCTGAAGAGCGGCGATCGTGAGCGGATCGCAGTGTCCGGTGACGTCGCGGCCGACTTCATCGCCCCATGGCGAAGTCCGCGCCGAGCGATCGTCTATGCCCAGACCGGCTCGGACCTGACCTCTGCGGGCCTGGCACCGGCCGACGAGGATGACGCGACGTTGGAACTGATCGTGTCCAAGGACCCTGGAGTTTGGCCCTGCCCGACTGCCCGGTCGCAACCGGAAAGCATGCCGTTGGCAGACCTGTTGCAGATCCTGTGGGACGTGTCGCGTGCCCCGGGCACTGACTCGGACGAGGCAGTTCGACACCTCCAGCGAGCGCTGCGAGAGCGTCGTGAACGAGTGCGTAGGAGCCCGGTGGCATGACCTGGGCCCACCTCAACGCCGCCACCCGCCGCCGCGTGGTGCTGGAGGAGGACTGAGGTGGCCGCACCGGCTCGGGCGGTCAGCCGGGTCGGCGCACGGTGGCCGGTGGGCCGAACCGGACCGGGACGCCGGGGGAGTAGAGCACGCTTGTCGGCGGTCCGGACGGCGGCGGCAGTCCGGCGGCGGTGACCAGCTCGTCGTCCAGGTGCAGCAGCTCGGCCCGGTGCAGCGGCCACTGGGGATGCCAGTTCGGCAGGTGCAGCGTGCGCCCGTACGCCCGGGTGTGCAGGCCCCAGCGGGCGGTGACGAAGTGTTCCAGCGGGGTCGGGTCGGCGATCGGCTCACCCACCCGGACCACCATCCGGCTGGTCGCGCCGGTCGGGCCGGGCCAGCGGCGCCGGCAGCGGTAGGTGTAGCGGTCACTGTCCCGGTCCAGCCGCATCGCCGACCACTTGTACGGCAGCCGCAGGCTCAGCTGCGCGACCAGCACCGGGACCAGCCGGGACGCGTCGAGCGAGCGGAACACCACCGCCCTACGGCCGATGCCGTCGACTGAGTAAAGCCGGACGTTGGTCTCCCAGAAGCTGCCGAAATACGGCACTCCCGGTCCGCGTCCGAGCCCCAGCCCGACCATCCGGAAACCGATCAGGCCGACGTAGCTGAGCCCGTCGAGGGTGTCCGGGCGGGTGCCGCCGGGCAGCAGGGGCGCGACGAGTTCCGGTGCGACGGCCCAGTGCAGGAAGGTGAGGTCCTGCCAGCGCTGCCGGAGGACCGCGCGGGGGAATCTCTGTTCGGGCGCGCAGTCGACCGCCTCGATGTCCACGTACCCATCGTGCCCGCTCTGAGCCCCTTGTCGTAGATCCGGTCGCGCCCAGTGACGTCAGGTGAGGAAGGCGAGGAGCTGCCGGGTCGTCTCGTCGGGGGCCTCCTCCGGCAGGAAGTGTCCGGCCTTGACGGGGCCTCCGTCGACCTGGTCGGCCCAGGCGCGCCACACCTCCAGCGGCTCGTACCAACTCGCCACCGGGCCGGCGTGGCTCCACAGCGCCAGGACGGGGCACCGGATCCGCCGGTTGCCCCGGTCGGCTTCGTCGTGCTGGTAGTCCAGCGTGGCGGCCGCCCGGTACTGCTCGCAGATCGCGTGGACGGCGTCCGGGGCGCTGAGCTTCGCCACGTACTCCGCCCTTACAGCGGCCGGGAAGGCGTCCGGTACCTCGGACAACGAGTCGAGCATGTAGTCGACGATGACTTCCGGCGCCTGGGCGACGAGTCGTTCGGGCACCGGCTCGGGAGCGGCGAGGAACGACCAGAGCCAGAACCCGAGACTGAAGTCCATGTCGGCCTGGCCGAAAGCGTCGCCGGTGGGCACGATGTCGAGCACCGCGAGGCGGGTCACCGTGTCGGGGTGGTCCAGCGCCATCCGGTACGCGCAGCGGGCGCCGCGGTCGTGCCCGACGACGGCGAACGTGTCGTAGCCCAGGAGCCGCATGACCTCCACCTGCTCGCGGGCCACCTGACGCATGCTGTACGGCGCATGGTCCGGCGCGCTCGGTGGCTTCCCGCTGTCGCCGAAGCCGCGCAGGTCCGTGGCCACCACGGTGAACCGTTCCGCGAGTCGCGGCGCGACCCGGTGCCACATGAGGTGGGTCTCGGGCATGCCGTGCAGCAGCAGGACGGGCGGGCCCGCGCCGCCCCGGCGTCCGTGGATGGTCATGTCCGTAGTGGCGATGTCCAGTTCCTCGAAGCCGTCGAACACCGGATCCGTTCCCTTCGCCGGTTCGGTTCAGACTCGCCCGGTTCAACGATTCGGACGCCTTACCGCTGCTTCCAGGAATGCCGGAGCTGCCAACGTTTCACGGCCATGCCGTTCGCTGGCGCCCTTGACCTCCCCCATCCACGGCTCATCGGGAGTGGGTGGACTTGGTTTCGTAGCCCACTAACCGCTGAAATAGGCCACGCAAGCCTCGCGGCGTTGATAATGAGGTGTCGGTGGGTTCTGGGAATCTGATCAGTCGACCAATTACTTTGCCGCGTCGCTCATGCAGCTCCTCTTCGTATTCGCCGCTGAGGAAGCCTTTTGCAATTAGTAGCAACTCCTTCAGAGCGTCCCACTTGTCTGGATCATCGTAGGCCGCGCGTTGAGTGTCATATGCATCTGCCAGGTTGAGCAGGAAAACCTCGCCGCTTCCGGTCATGGACAACGTGACAGGCGCGTCATCGTCCGATCTGCGCAGCTTCAGGCGTACGAGATCTTGCGTCTCAACCGAAAAGTCCGCCACGAACCCCTCACGGACCATCTCTTCAGCGAATCTGACAAAGGCACGTTCAACCGATGCCGGACTTACTGACTCAACCTCTCCACTCATGAAGGCCGTCGTCCATTCTTCTACCAAGTCCAGTTTCTGGCGATGCTCTTCTTGCCGCTCTGGACGGAGAACCAGTTGAAGTCAATGCCACCGTAGCGGCGCTCCAGGTGTATGTGGCGTTCAGGTCCTCAACCATGCCCCGAACGACCGGTTGCGATGCGAGTGATGATCGTGTATTTCCTGAGGGCCGGTTCGGGCACGGCTACGTGTGTTGAGCGTTCGCCGAGTTCACGAGTCGTGGGTGGGCCCGAGCTACCACAGGTCACGGCCTTGATCGTCGGCGCGCCCGAAGGAACTCGAACCCCTGACCTCAGGGTCATTGCGTTGTCGGGATGCTGCTGGTCACGGCGGTGATGAGGTCGTGGGGGCGGCGGTTCGCGCGTCGGGTGGCGCGGGCGATGTTGGCCTCGCCGTTGGTGCGGTGGTAGCCGATCGAGG
>NZ_QGKS01000286.1 GCF_003172935.1 Micromonospora sicca
TTACTCGCCACGCACGTCAGGGCGGGGACCGGTCTCGGACACTGACCGGGAGCTACGTCTCGGGCATCTACACCCGACCTCCAATCGACGTACTCACTCCACACGTGCGACCTCGTGTCGCACCTCACCTCGGCATGAGTGGATGGGGCGCCGGCCTGTTGAGCGGAGGTGTCGGTGCTGACGCCTTCGGGTCCCCCGAAGAGTTCAACGAGCAGGAAGGCCTGGTCAGGTGGTTGACCCTGGGATTCGAGTCTCAGCTCCCGGGTGACACGGCGCGACCACCACTCCCACAGCCTGATGTCGATACAGCAGAACCGTCTTGAGCGGTGTCGGTCGGAGGACGAGGTTTTCAGGTTGGCCAGCGAGACTTTTGGTCTTCAGCAGGCAATCCAGCGTCTGTTCGAGCCGGCTGACCACACGGCCGACGCGCTGCTATGGCCCCAGCTAAGAAAGCATCTGCGGCAAGGGGTCCGTGCAGGCTCAGGTGCGGGCGCCGAGGATTCGAGCGCGAAACACCCCCACGCCGGACGGCAGGCCGCTGCGACCGAGCGCGATGATGGGGCCACCGGTCGACGGTGGACGGCCAGACCGGCCCGGCTCACCCGCTTGCCCCGCCTGCCTCCGCCAGCGCACCGCGTTCAGCGGACTGGCAGCGCCTTCGTGCCACCGCCCTTGATCGAGTGGGCCACCTTCGGACCCCCCGACCAGTAGAAACAGCGGATCCCCCGGTCACCGCGCGCCCACGCCTCCGCGGCCGGCACCAGGTACGAGGTGCCCGTCCGGTAGCGCAGCACGCCGTCGACCGGGACCTTCGCGTACCGGGCCACGAGGGCCCGGCACTTCGCGTGCACGCCGTCCTCGTCGCGGCCCGCGTCCGCGTACGAGGTGTCGGGCGCCGTCCACGAGCCGACGTACTCGAACGTGTGCGGCCGGGCGCAGCCGGTCTGCTCGAAGGCGCCGTACCGGTCCTCGTTCAAGCACCCGAAGGCCAGCGGCGACGGGCCCCTCAGCGCGTCCCGCAGGCTGCCGGTGTGCTGCACCGGGTGGTCGTCCGGATGCCGTTGCGCCGAGCCGCCGTCGGCCGTGTCCAGCTCAAAAATGTCGCACCGGAACCAGCGACTGCCACCCTGCCACCCGCCCGGAGACGGGGGCGCGACCTGCACCGTCAAGCGAGCGCCCCGCCAGTCGCCACCGACAAACGCGGTCGCCTTCGCGTCGCATTCGGCAAACGCCGGTCGCAGCACCGCCGAACCCACCGGCGGCGGGGTTTCCCGTTCGGCTACCGCGCCGGTGAACGTGCCCAGGTAGAAGGTCTCCAGCAGGTGCTGCCGCGTGCAGTCGACCGGCTGGTAGCTGGTCAGGTAACTCGACGCGCCGGCGATCACGTGGCAGTCGCCCACCTTCGGGGTGAACTGCACGGCCGCCGCGGCGGGCCGCCAGTCGTCGGTCAGGTCGCCGTCCAACCCGGCCGGCGCCCCGCACCCCGCCATCGCCGTCACCGTCCCGGCCAGGGCGGCCACCGCCACCCGTACCCGCCACCGTCGCATGTCACCCTCCCCGTCGTGCCGGCGCAGCATATGCCACCCGGAGGCATCGCCAGGGTCCCCGTCCGTCGTGCGACATCCGGCGGAGGCCAGGCGCTGAGAGGGCGCGGGCGGCCCGTGACGACCCCGACGGCGAACGGCTCAGGGGGCGGTCCCGGTCTTTCGTCACACCGCATGCTGACCACTCCCGCCCCGCGCAAGACGCTGCAGCCACTTACCTGGCTGCTCCCCACGTGCTTCCCGATCCCCGGCGGGGCGGCCGTGGCGTCCCCGGCACCTAACGCTCTACTTCGCCGCGTTTTCCAAGGTGCAGCACGAGCGTCTTGTCCCTCAGCGTGACCGATGGCGACTGCTGCTGCCAGCACGTGCCGTTCCTTGAGGTGGCTGGTCACCTGGTACACGAGGTCCGGATAGCCAGCGACCTGCGCCTCCGGGAGGAACGTACGCATCGCCCTGATCCGCCGATCCTCCCCCGTCGCGCTGACCGATTGCGGCAAGTTGTGCCGGACCTCTTCCAGGATCTCGGCGGACCACAGCGGCTGGTAGTCCTGGTCTTCCGCGCCGGGCTACGCCGCGAAGCCCGAGCACAGGTGAACCGTCACTTTGCGGGTGTGGTGCCTAGCGGCTACCCGCTGACTCCGGCAGCGACACGTCGGCCTGGCGGAGCGACGGTGTACCAGTCCCTTCCTCGGCATCGCTGCTGGAGGCTCGGGCCTCGGCCAGCACTTCTGCGGGGACGTGCCGCTCGAGGAATCGTCGAGCCAGCCGAGTCGACGGATGGATGGCGATCGTGGCCACCAGGATGATGCCGGCGATCACCAGCCAGCCGGCAGCGCCCCAGTTCAACGCGAGGAACGTGTACACCGCCGGCGCCCAAACCTTGCCCAGTGTGCCGCTCAGCTCGGCCGCGCCCTGGTAGGCGCCGCGCTGGCGCGGGTCCATCAGCTCGGCTTCGAAGGACCAGCTCGCCGCCGAGAGGTAGAGCTCAGCGCCCGTCACAGTGACGTGGCCCACCCAGACCAGAAAGATCGTCACCCAGCCGACGGTGTCGTGCGTCGCGAGCGTGATCAGGCAGGAGAGGACGAAGAAGGTTGAGGACAGCCGAATCGCCTTGAGCGCGGTCGGCAAGTCCCTGACGCCGCGGGAGGTGGCCATCGGCAGGAAAATGCACATCACCGTGTTCGTGGCGAACAGGAAAGCCAGCACCACCCGCGGAGCGTCGGTCTGCTCGACCAGCCAGAGCGGAATGACGACGTTCAGCAACACCTGGTTCGTCCAGAACACCCCACCGAAGAACGTGGTGAGCAGCCAACCGGGGTTACGCAGCGGACCCGGCCCGGGTATGCGCACCTTGCGGTCCTCTGGGCTGCGTTCATCGTGCGAAGCGCGCGGCAGCCGCGTGACCGCGGCCGCGTTGACCAGGAAGACCGCGGCGGTGAACCAGGGCAGTGCGTGCAGCACTTCGTTGGAGTGGAATGCGAGCGCGATTCCACCCATGACGGAGCCGAGGGTGAAGCCGAGGTTGAGCGCGGAGTACATGTAGGCGCGTGACTTCACCCGCTCGTCTGGTGGCAGCACATCGATCGTGTATGCCCCGAACGCGGCGCCGCCGAGCGCACCGATCACCTCCATGCAGACGGCCATGGTGACGTAGCCCTCGAAATCAGTGATGAACGGCCAGACGGCGAACATCGCCGCCTGCCCGGCGGCGCTGACCGCCCACATCTTCTTCGGCCCGTAGCGGTCGACCAGCTTGCCCATTGGTACGGCGGCAAGGAAGGCGGCGATGCCGGCGAACGTCAGGCCGAGACCGACCTCAGCAGCGGACAGCCCGACGATCTTGGTGAAGAACACCGCGGATCCGGTCATGAACGTGCCTTGGCCGAGCGCGAAGAGCAGCGACTGCAGGGAGAGGCGGCCAGCCAGCGGCGACGGTGGGCGGGCACGGCTAAGGAGGGCTGAGAGCGTCACCTCGGGATTCTCTGGGGGCGGTACGACAGTTGTCGCGCCATTTACATGCCCCGACGAGCGGTCCGCTTCCGCAACGAAGCGATTCGAGAAACCGAAGGAGGCCATCAGACTTGCAAACCATCGATCTGGTCCCGGCGCCTCACGTGGTGCTCCTCTGGCGCGATGATCACCACAAGCTCGTGGGGCTCGAACCCAAAGTCGCCCTGGTAGCGCCACGCACGCTCCCACCGGGCTCAACTGAGCGGCCCAGTCCGGCGTCGATCCGCAAGCCAGTGGAAGGCCGTGCCGGGGCCAGCTAGTGCCGCATCAGGGAACGTTTGCCCCGTGACGACGCGCCGTGCGGGTGCTGGTCCGGATGGTGCGGTGTGGCCAGGCTGTCGGGGTGGCAGAACGAGAACGGGAGCGGGAGATCGATGACGACGAGGGGCAGCGGCTGCGGCGGATCATTCGTAGAGGTACTGGTTCGGTGGTGACCTGGCGGCGAGCGCAGATGGTGCTGCTGTCCGCGCAGGGCATGTCGGTGGGGAAGATCGCCGAGGTGACGTTCACCAGCGCGGATCGGGTCCGGGACGTGATCCACAACTTCAACGACGACGGCTTCGAGTCGCTCTACCCCAAGTACAAGGCGGCCGGCCGAGAACGTTCACCCTGCCTGAGCGGCATGAGATCAAGAAGATCACCAAGTCCAAGCCGGCCGAACACGGGCTGCCGTTCTCGACCTGGAGCCTGGCGAATCTGGCCGACTTCCTGGTCGCTGAGGGGGTGGTCGACGACATCAGCCACGAGGGCCTGCGGGTCCTGCTCCGCGAGGAGGGCGTGTCATTTCAACGGGTGAAGACCTGGAAGACCTCCCGCGACCCGGACTACGCCACCAAGAAGGCCCGGGTCGAGCACCTCTACGCGATCGCTGACGGCGAGGTCATACCCGAGGACGGCGAGCCCGAGGTCGTGTTCTGCCTGGACGAGTTCGGCCCGTTGAATCTTCAACCTCATCCCGGGCGGCGGTGGGCCGAGCGCGGTGGACGACACAAGGACCCCGACCGTGAGCCCAGGCCCCGCGCCGGCGGGCGACCTACACCCGACCGCACGGGATGTGGCCATAGAGCTGGTCCTTGCCCAGGATCGTGCTCGACAACTACTCCCCACACCTGAGCACGAAGAAAGACACCCTCGTCGGCCACTGGGCCGCGGCCAACAACGTCGAGTTCGCCTCCACACCCACCAACAGCTCCTGGCTCAACCGCATCGAGGCCCAATTCACCGCCCTGCGCGACTTCACCCTCGATGGCACCGACCACGCCAGCCACCGGCAGCAGGGCAGCATGATCCGCCGCTACATCATCTGGCGGCCGCCTCTCGTCGAGCTGAGTCCACCAGAGCTCGCCGCGCTTCACCTGCCCTCCTTGTCCGGCCCCTCGCCGTCCATCGGTACACCGGCTCAACGCCGACGCGCGAACGCGCACCCACCTCCTCGCCCGGACCCGGCCGACCGCGGCTCGGCCCTGCCGTTCCTCGGCCACGTCGCACCCGGCCCACCACCCACCACGCCGTTCCGATCGGCCTACCGTGGTACGGCACGGAACCACGCCTCCCGGTCGCCCGGGTCGGGTCCGCGCCGGTGCAGCGTCGGCGGGTCCTCACCGGTGTGGGGAGCGTAGTGGTCGAAGGTGGTGGTCAGGACAGCCTCACCACCGGTGAGGTCGGGAAGAGCGGCGACGATCTGCGGCACCCGGGAGGAGGGCACGGTGCCGCTCACCTCGAGGTACCCGCCGGCGAGGGCGGTGTCCTCCACCACCCCGCCCCACCGTCCGAGCAACGCCAGCACCGCCTCCACCGTCTGCTGCGGCAGGTTGACCTCGAACCGTTCGATCGGTTGGCACAGCCGGGTGCCGGCCTGCCGTAGCGCGGCCGCGACCACGACCGGGGCGAGATTGCGGAAGTCCGCCGCCACGGACGAGATGGACTTGTCGAATTTCTGGTGCGGCCTGCTCTGCCGAGGCCAGTACCGCGACGCCGTCATGGTCACCACACAGTCGGTGACCGGCCAGCCGTGCCGGCCCTGCCGCAGCGCGGCCCGCACGCCCTCCTCGGTGGCCGCGACGAACGCCGGCGGCAGCCGACCCGGTTCGACACCCGGGCGGAACTCGATACCGTGCCCGACCGGGGCCGGCTCGACCCGCAACCCCAGGCCGGCCAGATACGGGTTACCACGCTCCTGCGCCCGCTCCTCCGCGGCTCCCGTGCCGGCGACCCGTTCGATGCAGGCCGTCAACGTCCCGGAGAACCGCACCCGAACGCCGTAGCGGTCCTGCAGGAGAGCAGCGAGCACCTCCTTCTGGACCTCGCCGTGCAGGCGGATCACCGCCTCCCCCTGCTGCTCGTCCAGGCGCAGGTCCACCAGGGGGTCCTCGTCGGCCAGCTCGGCCAGGCCGGCGAACATCGCCAGCCGCTGGCCCGGTTCGACGGGCTCGACGATCGCCTGGCTGGTCGGCGGCGGGAACCGGTAGCCCTGCCGACGCGGCGGGTCCCCGATGTGCTGACCGATGCGGGCCGACACACCGCGCACCGCGGCGATCTGCCCCGCGGACACCTGCGGGCGCACCACAACACCGGCGGGCTCGCAGACGGCGATCTGGGTCACCGCCTGAGGGCGCCCTCCGGCGACCTCCACCCGGTCCCGGACGCGCAGGTGCCCGGACCACACGCGCAGCCAGGCCCGCCGGCCGTGCCCGTCCCGATCGACGGCGAACACCGTACCCGCCAGCGGACCGTCCCGCTCCTCCCCCGGCGGCAGCAGGTCGGCGAGGAGACGGCACAGCTGCCGCACCCCCGCTCCGGTGATCGCCGAGCCACACGCCACCGGCGTCAACTCGACGCGGCGTACCGCATGCCGGATCGCACGCCGGACATCCCGGCCACGCACCGACTCATCGGTCAGCCACCGCGCCGCCACCGCGTCGTCGACCTCCGCCACCGCCTCCACCACCGGCTCGGCGTCAAGGCCCACGGCCCGCACCCGGGCGTCACGCCCGCCCTGGCCGGCCACCCTGGTGAGCATGACCGGACGCGCCCCGAGCCGCTGCCGTACCTGGGCCAGCACCCGGTCGACATCGGCACCGCGACGGTCCACCTTGTTGAGGAAGACCACCGTCGGCGCGCCGATGCGGCGCAGCGCACGCCAGATGGCGACCGTCTGCGGCTGGACGCCCTCCACGCTCGACACCACGAGCACGGCCGCGTCCAGCACGGCCAGCGACCGCTCGACCTCGGCGATGAAGTCAGGGTGCCCGGGGGTGTCGAGCAGGTTGATGCTCAGGTCACCGATCGCGATGGAGGTGACAGCCGCCCGGATGGTGATGCCGCGCCGGCGCTCGAGTTCCATCGAGTCCGTACGCGTCGTGCCGGCGTCAACGCTTCCCAGCTCGGACACGGCGCCCGCCTCGTAGAGCAGGCGTTCGGTCAGGCTGGTCTTTCCCGCATCAACATGGGCGACGATTCCGAGGTTCAACAAGGCCAACGCGGCACTCCACGGTAGGACGGTCAAGGGTCCGAAGCGTGGAAGCTGCTCGCATTGTCACTCCTCGTCATCGTGGTGGCCGGGCGCCTCACCGCGCGAACCGAGCGGCGGCAAGCTCCAGGCTTCCATGGCCGCTGGGACCGCCGCCACCGAATTCGGCGCCGACAGTGGCGCGGCTGCACTGATCGTGAACCCTGTGAATACACGGCTAGCCAGTGAGCCGGTGCCGACAGGGTGACGGCGGCAGCGCCTCAAGCCGGGCCGCCCTGCCCGGCGAGGCAGCGGGAACAGTGCGCTGATATGGCGCGGCCAGTGGGGCCGCATCCTCGACGACAAGGCCGCCAGCCCGCGGTGCCGACGGTGAGCCGACCGATGTCGACGCCCCGCGCCGGTCCCGACGCCTGACCGTGCGACCACCCGGCCCTCGTCGGCCACCCCCTGCGCAACAGGCTCGCGGGCGGTGTCCGACGACGGCCGGGTGCCCGCACCGCTAGGTCGGGGGGACGACGGTGACGGGCGGAGGGTGCGCCCCTGACGTTCGGCCTGTTCCGGTGTCGGATCACGGTCTCAGTGATTCTCGGTCACCACCCCACGCCGAAGGGTGATCCCCGGCGACGTCAACGGTCGCCGAACCGCTCACCGCAGAAAAGGGGCTGACATGCACCGAAGAGTCCGGCGTCGATGGCTTCCGGCAACGGTGGCCGCCATCGTGGTGCTCGCCGTGGGGGTGGCGGCCCGGCCGTCACCGGCGCTCGCCGCCAACGGCGACCTGGTCCAGCAGACCAACTTCGCCCAGTCGTGCTCCAGTGGCATCGGCGTCGGCATCGCGTTCGACGGCAAGAACCTCTGGTACAGCTGCTACCGGTCGAGTCCCGACCTGGTCAAGGCGGATCCGATCACCGGCGCGGTGCTCGCCTCGTACACCGTCGCGGGCGGCCTGGGCGCGCTGGCCTGGGACGGCAACCGCAAGAAGATCTGGGCCGGCTGGGGCGGCGCAGGCACCGACGGCGACGTGCGGCTGGTCGACCCGGCGACCGGCACCGGCACGGTGGTCTTCAACGCGCCGGACGCCGGCGCCGTCGACGAGATCGACGACGGGCTGGCCTACGACGCGCAGGACGACAGCCTTCTCATCAGCCCCGACACGTCCACGACCATCTACCACTACTCCGCGGCCGGCGCCGGCCTGGGCAGCTTCGCCTGGTCCGGCAGCGGTTGCTACAACAGCGGGCTCGCCATCGGCGGCCAGCTGCTGTTCCAGGGCTCCGACGGCTGCAACCATGTCTGGGTGGTGAACCGCAGCACCCACGCGCCCGCCTTCGACTTCGCGACCGGGGCCGGCGGCGTACGCGACGAGGACCTGGAATGCGACAGCGTCACGTTCTCGCCGAAGACGGTGATGTGGTCGGTGGAGGCCTACGAGCCGCGCCGGGCGATCGCCTTCGAGATCCCGCCCGGCTCCTGCGCCACCGGCGGCGGGGTCGACAGCGACGGTGACGGCCTGCTCGACGAGTGGGAGACGGGCGGGGTCACCATCGACCCCGACGGCGCCGGCCCGATCGCGCCGCAGTTCACCGACCTGCCGGCAATGGGGGCGGACAAGAACAAGCCGGACATCTTCGTGCAGATCGACTGGATGGCCGACGCCACGCACAACCAGAAGCTGAGCGCCGCCGCGCTGAAGCGGGTCGTCGACGCGTTCGCCGCGTCGCCGTACGTCAGCCCGACCGGGTCGGTGGGCATCAACCT
The DNA here is from genome assembly GCF_003172935.1 of Micromonospora sicca. Taxonomy (GTDB): domain Bacteria; phylum Actinomycetota; class Actinomycetes; order Mycobacteriales; family Micromonosporaceae; genus Micromonospora; species Micromonospora sicca. The sequence goes on from NZ_QGKS01000286.1 coordinate 8,782, forward strand.
GCACATCGACGAGGGCTCGTCGAGCATCATGAACTACGCGACAAACACGACCTGGGGGTCGCGGAGCAAGGCCAACCAGCTCGCGTACGTCGCCAACCTGGGCACCTCCGGCGCGGGCGGCTACGACTGGAGCGCGTTCCAGGCGCTCAAGGATGCCAACTTCACGCCGACCGGGCGTACGCCGATCTTCCACTACGTGATCGCGGCCCACAACTACGACTCGACCACCTCGTCGGGCATCTCCCGAGGCATCGGCGCCTCCGACCTGATCGTGAGCCTCGGCTCGTTCACCGGCGGAACCGGCAGCGACAGTGAGCAGGCCGGCACCCTGATGCACGAGTTGGGGCACAACCTCTCGCTGCGCCACGGCGGTGGGGACGACACCAACTACAAGCCGAACTACCTCAGCATCATGAGCTACGGCTTCCAGATGAGCGGCGTCATCAAGGGCGGGGCCGCCGGCACGCTCGACTACTCCCGCTCCGCGCTGGGCAGCCTCAACGAGAACAGCCTGAGCGAGCCGGCGGGGATCGGCGCGGCAGGCTACGGCACCCGGCACTGGTGCCCCACGCCCGCACCGGGGGCGTACGTCGCGGTCAACAACGCCGGCGGCGCCATCGACTGGAACTGCAACGGCAACTCCACCGAGACCGGCGTGGTGTTCGACGTCAACCACGACGGCGCCAACGGCACGCTCAACGGCTTCAACGACTGGTCGAACCTGAAGCTGAAGGGCGGCGCCATCGGTCTCGCGGGCGTCACCCCCGACCTGCCCATGACCACCGAGAACAACGAGACCATGACGCCGGAGGAGGAGCAGAAGAGCCCGCCGGCGTCGCGGTACGCCTTCACCGGCTTCTTCTCCCCCGTCGACAGCCCGCCCACCCTGAACGTGGCGAAGGCGGGCAGCGCCATCCCGGTCAAGTTCAGTCTCGGCGGCGACCAGGGCCTCGACGTCTTCGCCGCCGGCTCACCCGCATCCCAGCAGGTGACCTGTGACTCCGGCGCCCCCGTCGACGACATCGAGCAGACCGCCGGCCCGGGGGATGCCACACTCTCCTACGACCCGGTCACCGACCGGTACACCTACGTGTGGAAGACGGCGAAGTCGTGGGCGGGAACGTGCCGCCAGCTGACCGTGACGTTCAACGACGGCACCCAGCGCTCCGCCGGTTTCAGGTTCAAGTAGACCGACCCGTCCTCGGCAGGGGTCCCGTGGGGCCCCTGCCGAGGACACCGGAGAGGCAGCCGACCATGATCCGCGCACCGCTCCTGGCCGCCGCCGTGGTTCTCACCGCGGCGGCGTGCGCGTCGACCGGCACGCCACCGGACACCGGCCCGGAATCGCCCTCGCCGCCGTCGCCCTCCTCGGGCCCGGCGGGGATCACGTCGCAGGAGGCGGCCCGGATCGCGCCCGTCGCGCCGGCCCTGCTGACAGCCTTCCCCGACACCGGGACCGTGCGCCTGACCTGGTCGTCCACGGGTGAGGACCTGGCGTACTACCAGTGTCTGCGACGCAGCCCGGACGGTCGGTGGGCGCCGATCGGGCAGACGCCACCGACCCGTCGCAGCTGCGTCGACCGCAACCCGGGCAGCGGCAGCCGCGTGTACGGCGTACGAGCCGTGAGCACGTCCGGCCTCGCCAGCGCGATCACCGAGAGCCGGCCCGTCACGACCGGCTGACCCGACGACGGCGACGCCGGCGCCGTGTCCGGGCCCGCCGTTCACCCGTCGCCGCTCCGCTCACCGGCTCGTCGCCGACGTCCTGCCCGTGGACGCGCCCGGAGCCGTCACCGGCGGTGGTCGGTCCCCCGTCAGGCCGCCGCGGCACCGGCCAGGACGCGGCGCGGGTTGTCCACGAGCATCGTCTCGATCTGCGCCTCGGGCACGCCGCGTTCGCGGACGTACAGCAGCACTTCGGCGCCGATGTGCAGGTAGTGCCACTGCGCCAGGAACGGCATGACCGCCGGATCGATCCAGTCGATGTAGCAGGAGTCGTCCTGGGACAGCACCATCCTCTCGGCGTAGCCTCGCCGGCACATCTCCACCAGGGTGTCCGCCCGGGCCTCGAAGTCGTCGGCGTAGCCGAGCACGGGAATGAAGTCCGGGATCAGGTCGAACGGGACGGCCAGATAAGCGAGCAGCAGACCGAGCCGGATCCGTACGCCACGGGGCAGGGTGTTGTCAGCGGCGAGGCGGCGCAACAGCCGCAGCAGGTCGGGCAGCAGCCGCAGCGCCTCCTTGATCTGCGCCGTGCCAGGTTTCGCCACGAGCAGGGCGATCAGCAGCGCGATCCAGGTGAACAGGAGCGCGACGCCGACGCCGATCAGGGCTCGCCACCACCAGTCCATGCCGGTCACGGTGACCTCTTCGATATTCTCTGGGAGGTCACACCAGGCCGCTCGCCCGCATCACCGCAGGTCAAAGCCCTCGTCCCTATCCCGCGTCGGTGAGCACTTCGAACGCGGTGACCACTTCGCCAACCTGCCCCCAATCTGCTCCCAAGTGCAAGGCCAGGCCATCCAGCAGCTCGTTACCGCCGTGACCTGCGCGTACTCCCCTGCCAGGCAACATAGAGCACCCTCGACTGCTGCGAAAATAGCTGAGCACTCCGGTGTGAAGCAGGACGCTGCACCGACTCTGCCCTGCGAAAACGAGAACCAGCAGGTCGTGTTGGGTGCAGGATGGTGCCGTTCGGTGCCGTTGGAGGCTGTCCAACGCCGTTCGGTGCGTCCAGTTGCTCCCAATCCGCTCCCCTAATCTCGGCTATAAGACCAGCAACGGCTGAGCGGCTGACAGGGACCGTACTCATCGCCAAGCTGCGGCCTCGCCGAACGGGAGAACGCCTCACGCTTGTCGTGATAGCGCTGGGCGACCAAGTCCGGATCAACTCCGGCAGAGCGTGCCTCCTCGCGCTGTGCGGCCAGGTAGATCTGACTCTGCTGGACCTGGGCTTCCAGTTCGGCGTCTCGAATCAGAGTTTCGGCGGCGGCGTTCTGCTGCCAGCGCTGGTAGAGGAATAGCGTGGTCGCGCCGGTGGCGCTGGCGCCGACGAGGTAGAGGAGCGCCTTGGACATGATGGAGCCTCTCAGTTGGCGGTAGAGGAGTAGAGGATCGTGTGTTGCGTAAGCTTGGCACGGCACCAGTGGGCAGCGCAAGATGATCCTGTATTCTTGTCTCGTGCGTGATGACGAAAACGCTGACTATGAGGGCCCGTTGCAGGTTTCGGCAGGCACTCCTGGCAACCGCCGCTTCGGCGCTTTGCTGAAGTCTATGCGTGAACGCAGCGGCCTCAGCCCGCAAGAACTCGCCACCCGGGCAGACGTGCACGTGTCGTTCGTCCGCGGGATCGAGCGTGGCGCCCAGGCGCCGTCGGTTGCGACGGCTCGCCCGCTGCTCGCCTGCTTGACGGAGCAGCATCGAATCCAGTGGAGGGACAGCGGTCCTTACGACCTGCTGATCTATGACTCCGAGGCCGAGCGTGACGTCGCCTTCGATTTCAAGGCAAAGATGAAAGGCCAGAACCGGCGAACCGATGTCGACCGGGAGGCAGCCTTTGAGGCAGCCGCAGTGGAGGCCATTGGAAGGTGGTCGCCAAGCGATCGGGCGGCCTTCATCGACGCCATCTCGCCGGGCCTCAAGGCGGTTGAGCTGATGAGCGCAGCTTTCTCGGCCAACGCGGGCGAGGCGCTGCGACGGGTCGCGGTCGCGCTGCCGCAGGTTGCCGCGACCGGCGAGCCGCGTGCGGATGCCGGCGAGCATGAAGGCGATGAGCAACCCCGGTCGTCCGCACCTGCTGACGACACCAGGTTCGGCAGGGTAGTACGTCTTCTCGCTTCAGCTGACGACGAGCTGCTGGGGCGGGTCGAGAGCATGCTGCGCGACGAGCTCGGGAATCAGGGCACTTACTGGGCGTTTTGATCGCTCCCGCTACGTATTGCTGTTTTCGTGGGCCTGGTCGGCGAGGCGTCGGCAGCGTCGAATGATCACCGCTGGGGCCGGTTCCGCCTGATTGATGCCGATGGAGATGCCTGCTTTGATCCGTGGATCCTGTCTGGTTCAGAAATTCGGGAATCGTCGGACCCAGCGCGATCCACACCCCAGTCCACAGTAAACAGGCTGCATGACGGAGCGACCCGCTTACCCTTCCGACCTGTCCGACGCCCGCTGGGCGCTGATCGCGCCCCGGCTGATTGGCGCCAGTCCCGCACCGACGCCGGCGTCGGCGGGCGGACCGCCACCCATGACCTGCGGGAGATCTTCAACGCGATCCTCTACGTCAACCGCACCGGCATCGCCTGGCGCTACCTGCCCCACGACTTCCCGCCCTGGCAGACCGTCTACGGCTACTTCACCGCCTGGACCACCGACGACATCTTCACCCAGCTCAACTACCAGCTCACCGGCCTGGCTCGCGCGAAGGCCGGGCGCGGGCCACAGCCGTCGGCTGCCGTGATCGACACCCAGAGCGTGAAGAGCTCCACCAACGCACCGATCGCCACGCAGGGTATCGACGCCGGCAAGAAGATCGTCGGACGCAAACACGGCATCGTCACCGACACCCTCGGTCTGCTCCTCGCGGTCGTCGTCACCGCCGCCAGCGCCAGCGACAACACCATCGGCATCAACCTTCTCGACCAGGCCAAAACCACCTACCCGACCCTGGCCAAGACCTGGGTCGACGCCGGCTTCAAGAACAAGGTCATCGAGCACGGCGCCATGCTCGGCATCGACGTCGAAGTCGTCGCCAAAGATCCACGCGTCAAAGGGTTCTCAGTGGTCAAACGCCGATGGGTCGTCGAACGCGCCCTCGGCTGGATCATGCTGCGCCGACGCCTGGCCCGTGACGACGAGGCCCTACCCGACAACTCCGCCAGCATGATCCAACTCGCGATGATCGACGACCTCGCCAGGCGCGTCACCCACGAAACCACCACAACCTGGCGAGACACCTGAAGACGGCATCACCCAGTAAAATACGTGAATCAGACGCCCTCTGAGGCTCGCCGGCGTGTCACGAAGCCTGGACGGCCTCAATCGGCGGCCGGTGCTCGCTTAGCTGCGGCCTATGCCAGTCAGCCTCGGTTGCACACTGCCTCGCACCGGCGCGGGTCGCTAAGCAAGTGGTCGTGCTGCTTGACATCGGCGCCTGGGAGCGCCCCCTCGATATAGGCCTTGACCCCCAGCTCTTCATCGCGAAGGCCTGTCGTCCTTGTGACTATCGCGCACTCCTCCGACAACCGATGCTCAAACTACATAGGACTGACGCCGCACCGATCCGGGAGAACAATGGCAGAGCGACGGAGGCGGGTTGTTCGCTCGTGGCTATGGGTGCTCGGCGCGGTCATCGCAGCGCTCCTACTTGCGTTCGCGCTCGTGGTGGGTCCGTGGCTGCTCACGCAGCACCCGCAGAAGGGCCTGACAGCCGAGCAGGCGCTCAAGGCGAAGAACGACGTGCGGACAACGCTGGTGCAGGCCCTTGCCGGTCTTGCTGTCGCCGGCGGCGCGGTGGTCACCTATCGCACATTTAGACAAACCCAAGTTGAGCAGGATCGCACCTATGCGCTTCGCCAGGGTGAGCAGGTTAACGGCCTCTACACCAAGGCGGTCGAGCAGCTCGGCCACGAGCAGGCCCCAGTTCGGCTTGGTGCCCTGTACTCCCTCGAGCAACTCGCCCAAGCCAACGTTGAGCACCGCCAGACGGTGGTGAACGTGCTATGCGCCTACCTGCGAATGCCGTACAGCCACCCGGAGGAGTTGCCTGCGTCGGCTACCCCTGCACAGCAGCGGGACGCGAGCCAGGAGCTGCAGGTGCGGCTAACAGCTCAACGTCTCCTTGCCGACCACCTCCGCGCACCTCAGGGCATCTCCGGCAAGGACGCGCAGGGCTTCCCAGCCTCTCCGGACGAGCCCTTCTGGCCGGGCATGGGGCTCGACCTCTCCCGAGCTGCACTCTTCGACTTTTACCTGCTATCGGCGTCCGTTGTCGTGGCCGACTTTCAGAAGACGATTTTCAGCGGCCTTGCCGGGTTCAACGAAACGACCATCAACGGCCTCGCGTGGTTTAAAGGCTCGATCTTCACTGGCGCAGCCTCCTTCTCCGATGCGACCTTCGCCAGCAGCGCTCATTTTAACGGCATGACCGTCAACGGCGCCGCGTTCTTCGATGGTGCGACCTTCACCCAGGACGTCGAATTCGACAAGGCAACCTTCAACGACGAGGCATTCTTCGGCGACGTGACTTTCGGCGGCGACGCCCGGTTCAAAGAGGTCTCCTTCGGAGACATGGTCGAATTCAACCGGGCGGCCTGCACCGGTCATGCCTGGTTTGAGGGCGCGACCTTCGCTCGGGTCCCCTCCTTCTACAAGGCGAACTTCGGGCTGTCACCGCTCAGCGGGCCACCCATACTCCACAGCCTCGATGATCTGGGGCGGGATGAGGGCGGCGAGCGTGGGGGTGTGACCCCTTGACCCCGGAGGCCGTACCGCCGTGTCTTAACACCGCGATCGGCCACCACCGCACCACCGGCGCGACCAACATCGCCCGCGCCACCCGCCAAGCCAACCGCCGCTCACACGACTTGATCACCGCCGTGACCAGCAGTTACCCGAGAACGCAATGACCCAGGTGCCGGAAGGACCTACCGTCGCTGAGTGCGACGCGAAACTGGCCCGCACCCGGGCGGGCACTCGAGGCCGGCGCTGACCCGGCCGTAGTCGCCGGCTGGATCGCCGAAACCCGGGCCGAACGCCAACGTGCTGAAACAACTCCAGCACATGCCAGTCGAAGAGAAAGCCCCGACACCCCTCCGCGCTTCAACCGGGAGCAGATCATCGCGATCGTCGAAGAACTCGGCGACCTCGTGAGCGCCCTGCGGGACGCCGAGCCGGAACACAAGCTGGAGGTCTACCGCAGCCTCGGGCTGAACCTGACCTACGACCCAGAAACACAAACGGTGCGGGCAAGTGAAGATCTTGCCACGCACCGTTGAGATTTCTGATGTCCGAGGGGGGATTCGGCCACAAATTTACGGCACCTATGCTCAGCATAGGTGCTCATGCCGTAATCCTATAGCAGCCACGCGTCGGGCATCCGTCGTGTTGACCGCAGTTTCCCGCCGCTGGCTGACCGCATTGGGCATGCAATGGGCACGGAGGGCCGGGTTACGCAGGTCCGCCCATGTCGCGGTCCCAGCCGATCGACATTTCAAAGACGTCGAGCTTGCCATCGTTCCAAGCGTCGACCTGCTGCCGGGACAGGTGCCACATGTCGGGATACATGAAGAGGCCGGCCTCGTGCCGTAGGCGATTGACGCTCACATAGCAGGACCCGGTCTCGCTGGTGTCCCCGTCGTCCGTCGACCCGTTGCGGACCAGATGGGGACCACTCACCTGTCCAGGCGGTCCGGATTATTTCCCGGATATACCAGGATGGGGCTGTGCTCGCCGAACCGACGATGCTCCTCATCCACAGTCCGCTCCTCACGCCGGCGACGTGGGACGGCCTGCGGCCGCACCTCGAAGCGGCGGGGTGGCGCATGGCGGAACCAGACCTTCGCCCCTTGGTCGACGCGCCGTCCTTCCACGCGGCGGTCTGCATGGCAGCGGCGGCCAGCGTCGCGCCCGGTGCGCCCACCGTCGTCGTCGGCCACAGCCGCGCGGGGCCTTACTTGCCCGGCATCGCCGACGCGGTCGGCAGCGACCGGCTGGACGTCGCTTTCCTGGACGCCCGCCTGCCGTACCAGGGCACCAGCTGGATTGGGTCACTGCCGCCGGAGCGGGCCACGTGGCTGCGGGAAATAGCAGTATCGGGCCGGCTGCCGACGTGGGACACGTGGTTCCCCGCCAGCTCCCTCGACAATCTCCTGCCCGACCCCCCGCCAGCGGCGCCAGGTGCTGCACGGCTCACCCGAGCTGCCGTGGAAGGTCGTCTCCGAGGTACTGCCCGCACCGGGCGGGCCGTGGAACTCCGCAGGGCACATCTACCTCCAGCTGAGCGCTGCGTACCAGTCCACTGCAGACCAGGCGGAAGAACGCGGGTACCGGGTCCGGCGCATGGACGCCGATCACCTGGCAATGGTCACGCAACCCACGACGGTCACGGATCTACTTCTGTCGACATTACGGGCATAGCCAGCGCTAGCTGAACCCATCACCGAGCAGCAGTTCTAATCGTCGGGCAGTAGCCAGACCGCCTGCCGGCCCCGCTCACCTCGAACTGACCGTGGCCAACGCGAGCGACCTGCACCGGCTCGCGGACCTGCTCCGCCTACGGATACCGGAGCTCTCCCCGGCCCAACAGCGGGAACTACGGGTGCGCGGTCCGCTGCCGGCACGGGTGGCTGCCGCAGCGCTGGTCGCACGACGCCGGGGGCTGCGGGCCTTGGTCGCCCTCTTGGAAGGAAAAAGTGGGCCCGGCGCTGGACATGCCCAGTTACCCGAATACCACCCGTCGCCCGCCGGCATCGATCGAGTGCCCGCGCACTACTCGATCCACTGACAGATGTCAGGACCTCTGTGAGCTACCAACGGGCTCAGCAGAAGCCTCTCAGTTTCGTGAATGCTTCGATCATCCCCCGATCGGGCGTGGAGCACACCCTCTGAACATCCTAGGAGGGTGCAGGTCCGAAGAGATGGTTGTCGTTCATCCCTCAGGCTCTCTCGGCCGGACCCGCCGCGGTGCGGCGCGAACCAAGGGTCGCTCCCCCACCGACCGCACGAGACGACGGACCTGCATCCGAGATGGTCAATCAACGGCGCACCGTCATCGGTCAGTCGAAAGCTTCTTCCGTCATGGCGAGTGGGTGTGGCCGCCCGGTCATCGCTGAGCGTGCGGCGGCGACATCGTCGAGGTCAGGCACAGCGCCGCCGCTTCCCGCTCCGCCGCCGACAGCCAGCGCACGTCCGCGAGGATCTCTCCTGTGGCGGCCAGTTCAGAGCCGGCGCAGCCGGGGACGCAACGCCGCGGTCTCAGACTCTGACTTGCCCGAGGTTGCCGGTGACGTTCTGTCCGAATCCCTCGCCGATCTGCTCGCGTTTGGCCGGCATGGTGCTCGCGCCGCGGCGGACATAAAACTCGGGCCTCTTAGGTTCCAGCACGTGCCAGCGTGGGCGGCCCTGAACTTCAAGCAAGAGCACGTGTCTGCCGTCGTGCTCTACCCATCGCACAACATAGGTCGGTTCCGGCTCGATGCTGTCACGGATGATCGAGGCGATCAGCAACTGAAGCTTGTCGCGATCGTCGGCCGGCACGCCAACGACCTGACCATCATCATCGATGCCTACTAGAACTGTCCCGGAGTTCCATGACGCGAACGCCGCGACGGTCTTCAGGAAGGACCGCTTGTCCTCCTGCTGCCGTGTCACCGTCTTCTTGAACTCGACGTACTGTCCCTCGCCACCAGCCATCAGCAGTTCAAGATCAGCGCCAGGCTGCTCAAAGATGACGGAGGCGTCCTGAACGCTGCCAGGGATTGGGCTATCGAAGTACCGGTAGTCCAGCCACTCTTCGGCAGTGCGCAATAGCAGCAAGGCGTGTTGGCCGAGTCCACCTGACAGCCTGATAGTCACGCGTCCTGTCGAACCCACCGGTCGCGAGACGCTGCTCGTCGGGCTGCTCAATTCGAGCCGGACGCCACGGAGATCGTCGCCCTGCACGCCGACCACCACGCTCACAGGCGTGATCTTGATTCGATGCAGCCAAGCCCGCCGGTCGTGCCGGATGACTCGCCACAGGTTGCCGTGTCCTTGGTGGTCGGGCGCCGCCCCATCAAAGAACGCGCTGCAAGCGGCTGTGTAGTTGAGGTAGGAAGGGCCGTTACCGATGAGCAGGCCATCCTGCCGCACCGAGGTCTGCTCGCCGCTGATTCGCCACTCAGTGCGCGGCCAAGCAGTCACGAGCGCACCGAATCGCCGTTGCCCGGCGATTCGCTCGAACGTGGCGTTGGGCGCGGCCGGCTTCGGCGCTACCACCTTGTACCCGGCCACCTCTTGAGGATGTCCGCTCAGCAGACTGGCAGCCACCGTCCCCGGGACCTGCTGCTCAATGAACGCTTCCTGTGGGTAGGTCCACAATCGTGGCATGAGAGGTGTCGGGGCATCAAGGACGACGTCAGCGCGTCGCAGCTGCCACTCGTCGGCTTCCCGCACAACCGCCAGTCGCACGCCCACGGAATCGGCGTCGCCAACGGCGAGTGCTAGGTCAGCGATATCAACCGAACCCCGGTCTGCCACCGTCTGTACCTACCTCTCGCGTTCCAAGCGTGGCCGGTTTTCGTGCTTCCGAGGAGCACGATACGGTCGGCCTGTCTCGGCCGTCGCTAGGCTTTCGCCGTTACCCATCCGGCCCGGCTCTCGCGCCACGAACTGTCGCTGCCTGCAGCGGTCAGAGCCGCGGTGCGTCTCAGGGCGGGATCGAGACTACTCCCGGGGCGCGGCGCTCCGCGCGGGCTGCGGCACCCCGTTGCCCGTGAGCTGCCGAAGCATTGCCGGTGTTCATCAACGGGGCTTGCTCTGGTGGCCTGGGCGAGGAACGGTGCGCTTCATCCTCTGAAGGGGCACGAGCTGGGCGATATCTTCATCAAGTTGGGAATCTGGCTCGGTAGGCTCGTTGTAGTAGAGAAGCCGCAGCAGGTCGCTTCCGCTTGGATCGAAGATCATAGCGGCAGCCCTGTGAAAGCCGGTCTGATGCTTCTTGGCCTTGAGGTACCGCGACAGGTGCTCTGCAGCGTCGTCTGCCTCTTCATCAGGCGAGTGACAGGCCCAGACGAGGAGGATATGCGTACCTGACGTCTCGGGCATGAGTTGGGTAATCATGTGACGCTTTCGGTCACGGCGCACGAGCTTCGCTAGGTCGGCGGAGTGCAGGCCGAACCTACGTTGAACCTTGCCGTTGCCTTCTAAGAGTGATGCCGTTGTGGGCAACCAGCCGGGCTCTCCACACTTCGAGACCATGTCAACGAGCTTGAGGAGCTTGGGATCGGCGCTAAGCCGTGGCTTGTCTGCCGGCGTCGCGGTCGGGTCGATCTTCGATGTGTACCAGGCATCGAGAGGCTCGGTGTGGCTGTCAACCAGCCAAGGGTGTTCGGCGTTGAAGCGACGCAGGTCTGCGGTGGATGGTGGTCCGGACCAGGGAAGGGTCTGCATTGTCCGACGCGGGTCGGGCTCGACGTGCAGGTTCGCGTTGAGGAAGAGAAGGAACAGGTCAAGCTCATCGACAGCGCGGTACTTCCACGTCGTTTCGGGCTGCGTGCGGCGGCGCAGGTAGAGCAGCAGTTCGCTGGGACGATCCAGTATCTCGGACACGATGCGCAGGTCGTGCAGTGAAACTGTCCAGGGGATGTTGTCCGGGTTGAGGACGCCGGCTGCGACGAGGGTTGCTGTCGCGGTCGTAACGCCGGAGAGATCTTCAAGCCCCACCGCGATTGTGTGTATCTCTCGCACGCCGCTGGCATCGATCCACTGGCCGTCGTCCAGCCGTACCCGCTTGTCGGTGATGATCCGTTCACGGAGCCGGCCGGCTTGATCGGCGGCTTTGGTCACGATGTCACGCAGTTTGCTGCGGAGTCGGCGGGGATCTCCGGCCCGTGCCTCTGGAGTCAACGCGACGGCCTTGACCTCGACGATCAGTGCCACGTCGTCGATGACGATAAGGCCGTCGCCCTCAACACGCTTGGTGAACTTCACGGGATCGGTTTGCGCTGTGCCGGCTTTCGGGTCGGGGACAAAGTAGTTGAAGGCGCGGTAGACCTTCGCTCCCGGAAAGATCCCAGCCAAGAGATCGACGGCAGTGTTCTCGACCCACTCGCCGCGGTGCTGCTTGTAGGTGTCCCACCGCTTGGCCGCGGTCAGCTTGTTCTCGATGACCTCCCGTACTGCTGGCAGCGCCAAGGCCTCATGGACGAGCATGCGTCGGCCTTGGGCGTCACTGATGATCGGAGCTGTGCGCAAGGGGTTATCGCCACGAAAGAATCGGCCGAGCGTATCGCCGATATCCATGACACCGGTCAAGGTGTACGCATCAAGAACAGCCTCGACCGTGGCGCGGTTATAGCCGGTGCGCCGAGCAACGGCATCAGGATCGATGACAGTTGCTTCATCTATGTGCGTGGTCAGGCCTTGTACCGCGTCGAACAGCTTCTGTGCGGCTGCGCGATGCGCTTGATCTGGCAGTTCAATCTCGCTCTCTTTGCGCTGCTGCCACGACCGAAGGAACGGCGGGCTCGCGTCCCGGGCGGACTCCATGCGCGCGAACCGCTCGGCCAGTTGGGCGGTCGAGAGCGAGCGCACCGCCTGCATGATGTTGACAGCTTCCAAACCCGTGAACCCCAACGCGGCCTGACAGTCGGCGTTCACAGCCGGATCGCCGAACAGGCCGCGCAAGGTGTCGAGCAGCATGTGTGGGTATACCGGATTGCGGAGCATGATCTCGCGGTGAACTGAATGGAAGAGGATCATGCCCTCTGCGTCCGCTGGCGGCGAGTCGAACAGAGCCGTCATGCTGCCTGCGGCCAAGGCTCGTTGGGCAGCTGCCTCCACCCGCGGTGGCAGAAACTCAGACTCGACGGGCGCGACGGGGACGTCAGCCGTGGCGTCTCTGGATGCCAGCACCAGTGCAATCAGCTCCAGGGCAGCAGCCGACGGCTCAGTTCCACCCACGGCACGGTTCATGATCATTCCGACCCAGACGCCTGACACAACTCTGATCAGGTCAAGGCCGCACGCGGCCCGAGAAATCTCCTCGGCAGCAGCTAACAGATCCGCACGCGCTGCCGCAGAGGCATCCTCAGCGCCGGCCGAGGACTGCGCATACCGGATGAAGCGTTCAAACGTCTCCGCAGTAGCCAACTCGACAGATGACGGCGCACGCTGCTCTCGCCTTGGCCGGTGCTCGCCCGCCCGTTGCCTCTTGGTACGCCGAGCTCGGCGCCGCTCACGGCTCATTGCCACCTACCTAATTGCATAGCCGCCCCCACGTTGAACTCATGGATCTTCCCTCTCCGCGTCAAGCACCCTGGCCAGTTCACCGACGTCGGCGTCGCAGAGCTCGGCGGCGGCCTCCGCCCCACGTGACAGTGCGGCTGACGCACAGTGGACGTATGGCGACTGCTGCCACGGGTGGGCGGGGCGCAGCCACCTGGCTGCTGGGCAACTGCCAGCCGCCGGTCAGTCAAACGTAGGCGGTTCCACTCGCGCCGCTGGCGGCAACGGCTGCTTCCGCGCCCACGCCTCCGCCTGCTTTCGCACCTTTACTGGGTCGTCGTCGATGAAGAGCTGCTGGTATTCGACGGGGCTGTGGATGCCGTCGCAGGTGCCGTCTCGCGGGTCGGCGATGTGCAGGACCGGAAGGTAGTCGACCGGGGCGCCGCTGGGTAGATCACCGTCGTCTTCGTTGGTGGCTACCCAGCCGATGATGCGGCCGACAGAGACACGACGGTCGCTGGACGCTTCGGCGCACCACAAGGGGTAGGGCTGAGGAATCACAGGGTCTCCTTGACGTCAGGGCCGGACTGAGCATGGCGCAGTACCGCCCACAACTGGCGCAGCAGCCGTCGGTCCTGGGGCTCGAGATCACTGCGGCCCACCTCCGCCATGACGGCCATCTCGCCGGCGGCGTAGAAGACGCCAATCACGGGTTCCGTCGCGCCGAATCGCTCGTTGATGGCCGCGAAGAGGGCGTTGAGCTCGCTGCGGTTTTGGCGCCTGACTACCTCTCGTAGGGGCACGAGGTGTTCGGGTGTGCGCACTTCCGACACGCCTTGTGCGTAGTCGAGAGCCGCAGTCGGCGTCTCCTGGGCTTCGGTCAGCAGATGTTGCATGAGGTGGTCTCCGTTCGGATGGGGCAGCCTCGGGGAACGGCGAGGGCCACGATCGGGCCGATCACCGTATGCGTGCCACTGGCTCGCTAGCGCTGATCGTCTCCAGCGGTCGGAGGAGGGATCTCGGGTTGGTCGCTGTTGGCGGTGGGAAGGGTGGGCGCGTGGCGGGTCCGGTGTCGTCGGAGGGCGGCTCGCATGGTTGCGATGCAGGCGCCTCGAGCGGCATCGATCTGGTCTCGGGGGTAGCGGACCTGCAGGTTCATGTCGGCGTCGGTGGTGAGCACGGGCTGCTGCCACGCTTGCCTCATCTGCCCGCCTGCTTGGATCTTGGTGGCACGGACGAGCGTGGCGTAGCTGGCGGCCACCTCGGGCGCCTCGATCTGCAGGAGGGCTTGGTGGTACGCCAGCCGGGACTGGATCTTGCTGACCTCGTCGGTGAGGTCGTAGCGGGCCTCGGGGGTGTCACGGCGGCGGCGGACCCGGTACGGCATTTCGGCGTAGTCCTCGACCGCGTTGAGGGCCTCGGCGAACGCCTTGGCCTGCCGTTCCCGGCGGGCGGCGCTCTGGTTGAGCGTGTAGGTGACCGAGGCAGAGACGATACCGCCGAGGATCGCGATCACGGCGACGATGACGATCGCCGTCTGCGCGGCCGTCCACCCGCTCTGCGCTGTTTGGGCGTAGACCATGTGCTGTCACCTCCCTGGGTTCGCGGAAGTCCGTGCGGTGCGTCTTCGAGCAGCCACACCCCGTCGTTCTGGCGCCAGTAGTTCTCGAGGAACAGGTGCTGGCGGGTCAGCTCGACGAGTTCGAGCAGCCCCTTGTGGTGGGTCCATCGGCGATGCGGCGGATCCAGCGGCATCCACATGCACAACGCCCCGTCGTCGGGCATTCGGTGTTTGGAGGTGGCGCCCGGCTTGGCGAAGACCCGGGGGTAATCCTGCGGGGGCAGCCCGTAGGTGTCGTACGGCGGCAGCTTGTGGAAGCGGATCGTCACGTCAACCGGCTCCGGGTCGCCGATCACCTCCAGCGCCTCGATGCGGTAGACGAGGATCTCACACTCCCTGGCGTAGCAGGCCGGCTCGAAGACGTACTGGTGGGACAGGGTGGGCCCCAGCCGCCGCCGGGCGGCGGCTTCCAGCGGGACCCACCACGATGCCCGCCGGCCGTACCAGTCGGTCACCGGGGCGACCACGCCCGCGCGGAGGTGTCCGGCGCCGGGACGATGAGGCTGGCGGCCGACGCGCCGGTGGTCAGCAAGGCTTGCTCGGCCATCTGGGCGCCCTGATCGCTGTCAGCGACCACGTGCGGCAGCACGCTGTGCAGTGCGTGCTGGGCGAGGGCGTGCCGGCCGGCCTGCTCGTGTTCGATGGCCGCGGCTACCTTGTCCCGCGTCAGCCCCAGCCGCCAGGCCGCACCCTCGCGGGTCATCCCGGCCGGCAGCTTGATCTTCCCGCCGACTCCGGCAGGGTCCTCGGTGAGCCCGGCGGCCAGCTCGTCGGCGGCGTGGGTGAAGAAGTCGTGCAGCGCCTGCAGCAGGGGCCGCTTCTGATCCGCGATGCAGCCCAGGGCCAGGGCCTTGATGTTCCACGAGCACAGCGGCTTGCCGTGGTGGGTGCGCCAATGCTTGAGAAGCCGCACGGTGCGGGCGAAGACGTTGCCGGTGTCATCGTTGGCCTGCAGGACCAGCTCGGTGTGCATTTCCGGGTGCGCCCGGTCCCACCCGGCCGCGATCGTGGTGTTCGGGATCCACAGCCCCTTCACTGGGTGGTCCAGGGCCACGATCACGTCGGCGGTGAAGTCCTTCTCGCCGGGGGTGACCGGGGCGCCGAACCGCACCAGCACGGACCGCTTCTGGCCCTCGACGGTGACCGTGAGGTTGTCGAACTCGTCCTTGAGGTGCTCCCGGATCGCGTCGCGGGCCTGCTCCATCAGCGGCAACGGCCCGGCACCGTCCGGCCCGTACCCGGCGGCGTCGACCACGACACCGAGGTCGACGTCGGTCAGCGGTGTGTTCGCGTCACCGTGCGCAATCGACCCGTTGATGTAGGTACGGGCACCGGGAAACGCGTCGAGCAGCGCCGCGCAGAGCAGGCCTCGGCGTCTGCGGGCTTCACGCAGTTCCTCCAGGGTGACCTCGAGGTTCTTGCGGCCTTCTCCGAGCTGGTCTTCCAGGGACATAATTGGCGTCCTCCTTCTGGGTCCGAGGACCCGGACATGGCGGAACCCCACAGGCACAGGAAGAAGGAGGCGCGGGTGAAAAAGTTCGCCCGACGGCGCCATCGTCTGCCGCCGGCGACCTTCACCGGGTATGTTCCTGGGTGCGAATCAAGAAACGGCCCCGTAGCCCGTCGCCCCCGTGCGCCCGTGGCTGCGGGGTCTTCTGCTGACCACCAGACTAACCCGCCCCACCGACATTCCCCCTGCGACGACGCGAGAGACCGTCGCAGATCGCGGGACGCCCGCAGTGAGCCGACGGCGAGGTACCGACCAAATAGACATTTGTTGCCTACCGCAGCAGCCGTCCTTGCCAGACACCGGGCAGCTGGGCACGTGACCGCCAGCCGCCGGCTCTGTCATAGCAACGTGAAGACACTCAGGACACCGACGCGAGGCAGCCGTTCGGCGTCGAGAGCCGCAGCGAGCCGGCGCCCGGTCCAAACGGCACCACTGATGACCCTCGAAACCAACAGGATGGCAGCAGGCGGTGCAGACGGCGGCCTCGTGGTCGGCCGGGAGCGTGCGGCCCCGCGTCGGGGTGCTCGACGAGGTTGACTGCCTCGGGCCTGGCGGGGGACGAGCAAGCCTCGGCTATGGCCGTCCTGGGAGGAGGGGCGGGCATACTGCTGGCATGCGTGGCGGCCTGCATGGACCGAACGTCATCACAGTTGGGGAGTCTGTGCTGCTTCTCGTGGCGGTCAGCGGCGGCGAGGCCGTGCACCTCGCGCGCTGGCACGAACCGACGGGGCCGGGCCGCGGTGCCGTACCGGACCATTACCTCGCGGGCGGGGACAGTGAGCGTGAGGCAGTCCAGCGGCGGTATGACGTTGAGGCGCTGCGACAGCCGATCTGGGAGCACACGACGATGTGCGGCCGGGTCTGGGCGCTAATGGTCGGCGGTGACGGCGGGACGCTTAGCAGGTACCGGGAGGCGGCTTTTGCACCGACGTGCCGACGGTGTCTGACGCTGATGGACCGCCTGTTCCCCGCGCCGGCGGTCGACCGCAGAGTCCCGGTCGTCGCGCAGGTGGTCTGCGACGTGGTGCGTGAGCACGGGTACGCGGAGGTCCGGCAGGTGCCCGGTGACCAGCTTGCCGTCCTTCGAAAGGAGATTCGGTCGCTGATCAGGCAGCAGACGGGCCACGCCGTCCAGACACTCGTTCACGGCGATCTCCTGCTGGTGGTGTGTGATCCGCTGCGGGACGCGGAGGCGGAGATGCGGGCAGCCGCCGAGGCGGTAGAAGCGGTGCTCTTCGGGGATCAGCCGCTTCCGGCCGCGCGACCTGAGCGGCCATGGGTCGTCACGTGGACCGCGTGGGACCTGGGGTAGACGTCGGGCTGCCGTTGGGTCGACCTTCTGCGCGCTCGCCATCTGCCGGTGCTTGAGCTGAATCTGGCCCTGGCACGGCAGCCACACGGGCTCCTGGACGCGGTACGTCCGGCTGGTTGCGGTACTCGCTGTCGGTCCTGGCCTCGCCCACGGCGCGCAGGCCGATGGCCGCGAGGAGGCACGCGGCGGCAAGCAGGGGTGCGGCGGCTTTGGCAGTGGTGACGGGGGCGGCGAGTCGTCCCGCGATGGTGGCGTAGGCGGTGGTGCCGTAGCGGTCGGCGAGGATGGCGGGGGTGGCGAGGCTGGCGATGCCGAAGCCGAGCCCGAATCCGGTGACGGTGACGATTGCTCCGACGCGGGTTCCGGCGGCGAAGGGCATCGCGAGGACGGCGGCGGCCTGGACGGCAAACACCGCGGCGACGATGGTGGTGACCGGTAGCCGGCGTCGGGCGCCGGTGAGGACGAGTCGTCCGGTGACGGACAGGACGCCGAGGAGGCCTGCGACGGTGGCGGCGAAAGTAGCCGCGTGGCCGCGGCTGGTCAGGTAGCTGACCAGGTGGACGCCGATGGTGCTGGTGGCCGCGCCGTGTGCGATGAGCGTGGCGGCGAGGATCCAGAACCGGGTATCGCGTATCGCGGCGCGCGCCGCGATGCGTCGTAGGGTGTGGTCCGGTCGCGCGGCGGGGCTGGGTGTCCTGACGTGCGGCGGTTTACGGATGGTGAGGACGTGCAGCGGCACAGTCACTACGCCATGGACGGCGGCTAGCGTGAGCAGCGCTCCGCGCCAGCCGAGCTGCGCGACGAGCAGGCCGGTGAGGGGCATGAAAATGGTGCTGGCGAACCCTGCGACGACGGTGACCGCGAGCAGCGCGGTGGGGCGCCGGTCGGGGGTGAACCAGGAGACGATGACGGCGAAGGCGGGTTCGTAGAGCACCATCGCGCCGGTGATGCCGATGCCGATCATCACGGCGTAGAGCTGTCCGATGGTTTGGACCTGGGACCAGGCGATCAGGAGGGCGGTGGCCGTGACCGAGCCGACGGTCATGAGGGCTCGTCCGCCGTGGCGGTCGAGCCACCTGCCGACGGGGATGGCCATCAGCGCGCCGGCGAGGACGCTGGCGGTGAGCGCGCCGGTGACGGCGGTGGTGGAGGCGTCGAGGCTGGCGGCCATGGGGCCGAGGAGAACCGCGTAGGCGTAGTAGAGGGTGCCGTAGCCGATGGTGGAGGTGATGGCGAGGGCGGCGACGATGCGCCACCCGTGGCGCCCGCCGACCGTGGGGTCGGCGGGCGCCGTCGTGGTGGTGGTCATCAGCTGGTGCAGCAGCCGCCGGTCTGGCGGCTGGTCGGGGTGTCGAGGCTGATCAGGTTGAGCGGTGCGGAGAGCAGGCCGCCGGAGATCCCGGTCGCCAACCCCCTACCGGCGGGCTGGGCTGCGGGGGCGGGGCCGCAGCAGCTGTCGGCGCCGGTGGAGTCGGCGGGGTTGCTGTTGCAGACGCCGGTTTCGGGCAGGTCGAGCTGGACGTCGCGGGCGGCGTCCCAGTCGCCGGCGAGGGCGGCGACGACGGAGCGGACCTGCTCGTAGCCGGTGGCCATGAGGAAAGTCGGCGCGCGGCCGTAGCTCTTCATGCCGACGGCGTAGTAGCCGACCTCCGGGTGGGCGAGCTCGTCGGCGCCGTGCGGCGGGACGGTGCCGCAGGAGTGCTCGTTCGGGTCGATCAGCGGGGCGAGCGCGCGGGTGGCGCCCATGACCGGGTCAAGGTCCAGGCGCAGCTCGGCGGCGATGGAGTGGTCGGGGCGGAAGCCGGTGGCGGCGACGATGCGGTCCACGGTGATGGACTCGTCGGTGCCGTCGGCGTGGCGGACGACCACGGCGACCCGGCCGTCGGTCGGGGTGAGCGCGTGCACGGAGAAGCCGGTGAGCAGCCGGATCCGGCCGGCGTCCACGTGCTCGCGCAGCCGGGAGCCGAGCGCGCCGCGGGCGGGCAGGGCGTCGGCGTCGCCGCCGCCGTAGGTGCGGGCCGGGCTGGCCGAGCGGATCGCCCAGGTCACCTCCGTGCCCGGCTCGGCGGCGGCCAGCTCGGCCAGGGAGAGCAGGGTGTTCGCGGCGGAGTGGCCGGCGCCGACGACGAGGGTGTGCCGGCGGGCGAAGCGGTCCCGGTCCGCGCCGAGCACGTCGGGCAGGGCGTGCTCGAGGAACGCTGCCGCGTCCTTCTCGCCGAGGGCGGGCAGGCCGGATGCGCCGAGGACGTTGGGGGTGCCCCAGGTGCCGGAGGCGTCGACGACCGCCCGGGCCAGCAGCTCGTCGCCGTCGGCGAGGCGGATCAGGAACGGCGCCTGCTCACGACCGGCAGTGCGCAGCCGGTCCAGGCCGAGCCGGCTGATCGCCTCCACCCGCGCGCCGTACCGAAGGTGCGGCTTGAGCTGCGGCAGCTCCGCGAGGAGTTGGAGGTAGTCAGCGACCAGCTCCGCGCCGGTGGGCAGGGCATCCTCGGCCGGGGCGACCCAGCCGGCGTCGTCGAGCAGCCGCCGCGCGGCCGGGTCGATGTTGTAGCGCCACGGGGAGAACACCCGCACGTGTCCCCACTGCCGCACCGCCGCGCCGGCGGTGTCGCCGGACTCCAGGACAAGGAAGGGCAGGCCACGCTCGTGCAGGTGGGCGGCGGCGGCCAGACCCACCGGGCCCGCGCCGATCACCACGACGGGCAGCTCGTCCAGGACAGTCATCGGAAACTCCTCTGTGTTGAAAATTGTCGAATCAAGAAGGTGCAGTGGTGCTGCGGCGGGCAGAACTGAAAGGGGTTCAGGTGATGGCGGGGCTGCGCCGCTCGAGCAGCACCACGTCGCGCCACCGGCCGTGGTGCCGGCCGATCCGTTCGCGGGTGCCGATGACCCGGAACCCGGCCCGCTGGTGCAGGGCGAGGCTGGCGGCGTTCTCCGGGAAGACGCCGGACTGGATGGTCCAGATGCCGGCGGCGTCGGTGGAGGCGATCAGCGCGTCCAGCAGCAGCCGCGCCACGCCACGCCCTTGGGCGGCGGGGTCGACGTAGACGGAGTGCTCGACCACCCCGGCGTAGACCGCCCGGCTCGACGTCGGTGACACCGCCACCCACCCGAGGACTGTGTCGTCCGCGTCGACGGCCACGAGGCGGTGATCAGGCAGCTTGCCCTGGTCGAATGCGGTCCAGGTCGGTGCGGTGGTCTCGAAGCTGGCGTCGCCGCCGTCGAGGCCGGCCTGGTAGATGGCGAGGACACGATCGGCGTCGTCCGAGGTCATCGGGCGGACGGTGATGTCGGCCATCAGCAGGCTCCCTTCGGGTTGGGGGCCGGGCGGCCCATGACGACGTCAGCAGCGGAGGGGAAGCAGCCGACGCAGGCGTCGTTGATGCGGTAGTGCCGGGCGGTGCCGACCGGTTCGACGAGCACGAACCGCACCTCGGTCAGGATCTTCAGGTGTTGGGAGACGGTGGACTGAGCCAAGCCGACGGCAGCGACGATCTCCCCCACGCTCATCGGCCGGGCGTGCCGGGCCAGGTACTCCACGATCTGCACCCGGGTCGGGTCCGCCAGGGCCCGGAACCACGAGGCGTACGTCTGCGCGGTGTCCCGGTCGAGGAGGTTGCCCACGATCACTCCTCTATCGTTTATCGCCGATTGGCGATGAAAGTGTAGCGGGTGCCGCCGCGGCGAGGTGAGCGGTCGCGACAACGAGCCGGGCGATGGCGTCGAGAGTGTCGGGGTCGACCTTGTCGGGGGTGTCGGCGGGGCTGTGGTAGCCGCCCATGCCGGCCCCGATCCCCACTGCGGCGAAACCGGCACCGCCGTAGCGGCGGTTGTCCGATGCCACCGGACCCGCCGTCAGGGGGATGCCGGTGTGGCGCCCGGCCTGGTCGAGCAGGGCGAGGAGACGGTGGGCAGGGCCGCCGGCCTCCACCGCGGCTGCCCCCTCCAGGCGGCCGGCGCCGTCGACGTTGATGACCATCGGCGCGGCACCCGCGGCGCGGAGTTGACTGGCATGGTGGGCGGAGCCGAGAGCGCCGACCTCCTCCCCGTCGAGCAGTGCGACCGACAGTCCCGCACCAGCCGGCAGCGCGGTGGCGAGAACGCGGGCGGCTTCGAGGACCACGGCGACGCCGGTGGCGTTGTCCGAAGCGCCGGGCAAGCGAAGGCCCGGGTGGTCGCCAACGCCGTCGTAGTGCGCGGTCAGCAGCAGGTCGGCGCCAGCCGGGACGGACTGCCGGAGGCAGGCGTGAATGTTGGCGCCGTGGACGTCGTCGCGGCGCAGCGGCGTGGCGCCGGCCAGCCAGCTGTCTGCTGTGGTGGCAACGGTGAGCACGGCGTGGTGGGTGTCCGGGTCGAGGGTCAGCACCGGCAGCGGCCCCGGGTCCGGGCCGGCGAGCATGGTGAACTGCCAACCCTCGGCGTCAACCGGGCGGCGGAGCAGCAACCCGGCGGCGCCGTGGGTGTCCCGGTAGGCGTCGAACAGGCTCATGTCGGCCGGCCACCGCCCCGTCGGGTCGTCCTTGCCGGCGACGCCCGAGGGCGCCGCGACGGATGTCCGGCGCGTCGGCGGAGGCCGGGTGGATCGCGACCTGACGTCCGAACACCAGCTCCGTGGTGCCGTCCCGATCGCCCCAGGTGACCGTCGGCGCCTCATACACCTGCGGCACGGCGCGGACCGGGAACTCCTCGGTGCGGACGTCGGCGCCGAGAGCGGTGAGCTGGTCGAGGAGCCAGGCGCGGGCCGCTGCCCCGCCCGTCGAGCCGACCCGCCGTCCGGCTAGTGGGTCGGAGGCGAGGGTGGCGATGGTGGCGACCATCCGGTCGGCGCTGACCTGCTCGAGCAGGTCTGCGAGGCTGCTTGAGCTGGTCATGAGCAGCAGCCCTGCCCGGTGGCGATAGCGTCGGCCTTGGCCCCGGTGCCACAGCAGGAGTCAGCGGCCTGGGCGGCCTGGCGGGTCCCGCAGCACGGGTCGCCGCTGGTGGTTTCGCCGGCTGGCGGGAGGATGCCGCCGACGGCCTGGGCGGGGCTGCCGCAGCAGGCGCCGGAGCCGGTGATCTGCAGGGCCGCGGCGGGGTCGCTGGTGAAACCGCCGGCGGTGGAGGTGTTCTCGCTCATGTCGGGTCCTCTCGTCAACGGGGGGTGATCAGCGTGTAGGCAGTGGTGCGGGCGCGGTCGAGACGGCGTTCGGCGCGCTGGGCGGCGGTGGACACCTGGGCACAGGAGTCGCAGAACCGGACACCAGGCAGCGGTGTGCGCGAGCGGCGGGGGAAGCCGAACATGACGGAGCCTCTTTTCCTCAAGGACGCCTGTCTCGACGCCCGTCGAATCAGAGAGTTGCACGTTGATTAGAGAGATGTCAACCTAGAGGCATGTCGAAGCAACAGGCGCCGCTCGCCCTCATCGACCTCAACGCCGATGCGCCGTGCTGTCCCCCGCTAGCGCAGAGCCAGGTTCCCGCCGAGACGGCCGCGGTGCTCGCGCCCGCGTTCAAGGCCCTCGGCGACCCGGTGCGGCTGCGGCTGATGTCGATGATCGCCTCCGCCGAGGACGGGGAGGCGTGCGTGTGCGACTTGACGCCGGCGTTCGACCTGACCGGGCCGACGATCTCGCACCACCTGAAGACGTTGCGCGAGGCTGGCCTGGTCGACGCCGAGCGGCGAGGCACGTGGGTCTACTACCGGGCTCGACCGCAGATCCTGCGCCAGCTCGCCGCGCTGCTGTCGATCGAGCCGGCGGCCGCGGCCAAGGCCTGACCTCGCTCGCCCATCGCCGTCATCCGCCCGCACCGTCCGTGGCTCGATCGGCGTGCACGGGCGGCGTCGAGCGCTCGGCAACGGAGGCCGTGGGGCGTGCCTGACGGGAGAGACGCGGACGCCGGTCCACGCGTGCGGCGAGGGCGCCCATGACGTGCGCGGCGTCGCGTCCGACGCCCCGCAGGGTGTTCGAGGCGAAGGATCGCTGGAATTCCAGCCCCAGGTAGAGCAGGCCGGGATGGGTGGTGGAGATGCCGCCCGCCTGTCGGGGTACGCCCTGGTTCAGCGCGCCGAGTGGGGCGAGGTAGTCGAGGTTCGGGCGGTAGCCGGTGGCGAAGATGACGGCGTCGACGCCGTCTGTGGTGCCGTCGCTCCAGACGACGCCGTCAGCGGTGAAGCGGGTGAACATCTGCCGCCGGGGAAGCTCACCCGAGGTGATGGAGTCGCGGTAGCGGCCGGTGTCCAGCACGGCGGCGTGCCGGATGAGCCGGGTGATGACCGGGCGCGGAAGGCGGTCGGCGCCGGTGACGCGCAGCCAGTGGTGCAGGTCTCGACCGCGGATGCGCTGCGGCAGGAACCGGACCGGTTCGCGGGTCGCCAGCGTCACCCGGGCGCGCCCGGTGAGTTCGTAGGCGACCTGGACAGCGGAGTTGCCGGCCCCCACGACCACGACCCGCTTGCCGTCGTATGGCTCGGGTCGGCGGTAGTGGGCGACGTGCCGCAGATCCCCGGTGTACTCGCTCTGCCCTGGAAGGGTGGGCAGGTACGGGTTGCCGAAGGAGCCGGTAGCGGCGACGACTCCGACGGCGGGCAATTCATCTCCGGTGTCGGTGCGGACGAGGTATCCACCGCTGTCGCCGGGGCGCACGGCGACGACTCGGGTGCGGGTGCGGATCTCGACGTCCAGGGCGTCGGCGTAGCGGCGGAGGTAGTCGACCACCTCGTCGCGGTGCGGGTAACGGTCCGGGTCGCCGTCGAAGGGCATGCCGGGCAGGGTGCTGTAGCGGGCGGGCGAGAACAGCGTGAGGCTGTCGTAGTAGTCAGGCCAGGAGCCCACCGGTTCGGCGCCGGAGTGCAGGACCACGGGTCGTAGGCCAGCGTCCAGGGCGGCGCGGGCGGCGGCGAGGCCGGACTGCCCGCCGCCAACGATGATCACGGGATTGACTTGATCGTTCACACCACGATCATATCGTCGTTTCGTTGAATGACAATATGATGATGGCGAGGAAAGGTATGACCATGAGCCAGACCGCTGCCGACCAGCCGACCGGGCCACAGAGCGCCGCTTCGGGCCTCGCGCCGCAGACGCAGGAGTTCCTCAAGGCCCTCGGCAGCCCTACCCGGCAGCGGATCATGACGCTGTTCGCCCGCGGCGCCGAGATGTCGGTGGGTGAGGTGGCCGAGCGGGTGGGCATCAGCCAGGCCACGGCGTCGCAGCAGCTGACGCTGCTGCGACGCGGCGGCGTGGTCACCTCGCGGCGAGACGGCAAGACGGTGTTCTACCGGGCTGACCGCGACGGCGCCATCGCCGCCCTGACGGATCTGCAGTCCTATCTGGCGACCTGCTGCTGATCAGCCGGCACCAACACCGCCCCGGTGAGATCCGGGCCTTCACGAGGCCGGCTTGACTCGACAAACTTCCTCAGCGAGAGTTGACTCAATGAACGCTGAGCCTTCTTCCCTCGACGGGCGAGCCCGCATCCACGCCGCCCTCGGTGACCCGGCACGCCTGGCGATCGTCGACGCGCTCACCTTGGGCGACGCCTCCCCCGGGGAGATCGCACACACGCTCGGCATGCCGACGAACCTGGTCGCCCACCACGTCAAGGTCCTCACCGACGCCGGCCTGGTCATCAAGGGCCGCTCCGAGGGCGACCGGCGTCGCACCTACCTGCGGTTACGCCCTGAGACGCTGGCCGCTCTCGCCACCCCGCGGCTGGCCGGCGTGGGCCGGGTGGTGTTCGTGTGTACCCACAACTCGGCCCGCTCGCAGCTGGCCGCCGCGCTGTGGAAGCAGCGCGCCCGCGGCGACGTCGCCTCCGCCGGCACGAAGCCCGCCACCCGGGTGCACCCGCGTGCGGTGGCCGTGGCCCACCGCCACCACCTCGACCTCGACCCGACCGGCACCGCCCACGTCGCCGATGTCGTCCGTCGCGACGACCTGGTGATCGCCGTCTGTGACAACGCCCATGAGGAACTGACCGGCCCGATCCGCCCTCGCCTGCACTGGTCGGTCCCGGACCCGGTGCGCGTGGACACCGACGAGGCGTTCGAGGCCGCCTACGCCGACCTGGCCGACCGCGTCGACCGGCTCGCGCCCGCCATCCTGCCCGGAGGTCTCCGATGACCGACATCACCGCCCACCCCCTCCAAGAGATCACCCTCGACCAGCAGGTCGCCCTGCACACCGCCGCGACGCGACTTGCTGAGGAGTTCGACGGCATCTACGGCGCCGAAACCATCGAGCGGTTCCTGCAGACCAGCTACGACCAGTTCGCCACCGCCGCCAGCGTTGCGAACTACCTGCCGCTGCTCGCCGAGCGCTTCGCCCGCCAGCGGCTACGGGCTCTCGCCCGGGTGGAGGGTCACCACCGCGACGGGCGCCCTGTCGTGCTGTTCCTGTGCACCCACAACGCCGGCCGCTCCCAGATGGCCTTGGGTTTCTTCACCCACCTGGCCGGCGACCAGGCGATCGCCTGGTCCGGTGGCAGCGAACCCGGCATCGAGATCAACCCCTCCGCGACCGCGGCGATGACCGAACGGGGCATCGACATCTCGAAGGAGTTCCCCAAGCGGTGGACCGACGAGGTGGTCCGGGCCGCCGACGTCGTGGTCACGATGGGCTGCGGCGACGCGTGCCCCATCTTCCCCGGGACCCGCTACGAGAACTGGATCGTGGACGACCCCGCCGGGCTCGACCTGGCCGACGTGCGGCCGATCCGCGACGAGATTGAGCGCCACGTCCGTCGCCTGCTCGACGAACTGAACGTCCCCGCCACCCGATAACCAATCTGCCCGACGATCCGGGACAGCACCATCATGGGAGATAAAGACTGATGACCATCGCACTTCGGCGGCGCCTGCTGGCCGAGTTCGTCGGCACCGCCCTGCTGGTCACCGCCGTGGTCGGCTCCGGCATCATGGCCGCCACCCTCTCCCCCGGCGACGTCGGGCTCCAACTGCTGGAGAACTCCACCGCCACCGCGTTCGCCCTCGGCGCGCTGATCCTGATCTTCGGCCCAGCCTCCGGCGCGCACTTCAACCCCGTCGTCTCCGCCGCTGACTGGTTCCTCGGCCGCCGCGCCGGCACCGGCCTCACCGCCCGAGACCTGGGCGGCTACGTCGTGGCGCAGGTGCTGGGTGCGATCGCCGGGTCCGTGCTGGCGAACCTGATGTTCGACCACGCCGCCGTCGACTTCTCCGGCAAGGACCGCGCCGCCGGGCACCTCTGGCTGGGTGAAGTTGTCGCCACCACCGGCCTGATCCTGCTGATCTTCGCCCTCGCCCGCTCCGGCCGCGCCGCGGTCGCACCCGCCGCCGTCGGCGCCTACATCGGCGCCGCCTACTGGTTCACCTCGTCGACCTCGTTCGCCAACCCGGCCGTCACCATCGGCCGCGCGTTCACCGACACCTTCGCCGGCATCGCCCCCACCTCCGTGCCGGGCTTCGTCGTCGCGCAGCTTGTGGGCCTTGCCGTCGGTGTCGGCCTGCTCGCCGCCCTCTACCCCGACGCGGGCGCCGCCGCCGACCAGGTAGTCGTCCCCACCGACGAGGACGCCGCCGTCGGCCGCCGCTCATGACAACCCCGCACCCACAAGGCACCGGCGGCACTCGGCCTGATGCCGGATTCGTCAACCGCCGCCGTGCCCCCGGCCGCTACCGGACGCTCGACCGCAACAGCGACCCGGCCCACCTGTTCCCCGACCCCGAGGACAAGCCGGTCAACCGGCCCTCGCACCGCATGGAAGGCACCCGATGAGCGACAAGCCCAGCGTCCTGTTCGTCTGCGTCCACAACGCCGGCCGCTCCCAGATGGCCGCCGGCTGGCTGCGCCACCTCGCCGGCGACACCGTCGAAGTCCGCTCCGCCGGCGGCGCCCCCGCCGACCAGATCAACCCCGCCGCCGTCGAGGCCATGCGCGAGGTCGGCATCGACATCACCGACCAGACCCCCAAGCTCCTGGAGTACGAGACCGCGGAGTCCTCCGACGTCATCGTCACCATGGGCTGCGGCGACGCCTGCCCCGTCTTCCCCGGCAAGCGCTACGAGGACTGGAAGCTCGAAGACCCCGCCGGCAAGGGCGTCGACGCCGTCCGCCCCATCCGCGACGAGATCCGCACACGCGTGGAGAGGCTACTTACCGAGCTGCGCCCCACCGCCTGACATCGCCGTCGTTGCCGCCCGCTGGATCCCCACCCCGGCGGCGGCTCACCCCTGAGCAGGAGCCCCTCTATCCTGACCGGCGCCGCCCACGGTCCGACCTGCTCGGCCGGGCCCCGGGGCCGACAGCTACCCGCGCAGCCGGGAGGCGATGTCGGCGACCGTCGCCTTCGCTGTCCGGCCGACACCCACCAGCGTGGCTGACGCCGGCCCCGTCCAATCGCCGTAACCCAACAAGTAGAGGCGAGGCTCGTCCACCGACCGAGTGCCCTCGGTGGCCACCTTGCCTTGCCGCCACCCGGGCAGCAGCGACGCGAGGTGGGCGAGGTTGGGCTGGAAACCCGTACACCAGATGATGGCATCGCAGGGCTGCTCGGCACCATCGGCCCACCACACGCCACGATCGGTCAGCCGCACGAACATCGGACGGGCGTGCAGGTACCTGTACGGGCGCGACGCCCGGGAGGCGGAGTACGCGCCGATCCGCCGGTGGATCACCGCGGCGGCCGCGTACGCCCACCCGATGGTGCGCCGGCTCGCCGACCAGGCCGCCGTCCGTCGGCCAGTGAAGTCGGTGTCGGCGGAGGGCCAGTCCGTCACCTACGACGACGGGCCCTCGACGGCCGACGCGCCGACCGGCGGGGTGCCGCCGCGTCCTCAATGGACCGCAGGCGGCTGGCCGGACGCCGGGCGTACACCCGGCCGGGCTGGACGATCCCCCGCCCGTACTGAGGGCGTACCGCACCATGCGTGGGTCATCCTAGGAAAACACCTGTACGAGCAGCCCTCGGAAATGACCTTGCGTGATGGCGTGACCACCCACGGGATTCGGCCGTTTGGCCTATTAACGGGGTCGCCCATGCAGGTCTGTGTCACAAAAAGCTGCGGATTCTGCAGACACCGTTACAGTGGAGGTAACCGCACGTCACAGGGCGAGGAAGTGTACGACACAAGAGGCGGAACCGAAAATATTTGTGGTCCCGGTCACTTTACTTCCCGCTCGTGTGTGTCAGACTGCGGTGGTCGCGGGCGTTACACCCCGCAAAAAAAGAAGAACGCCCCGCCCCCGGCCTGGAAACCATAGGAGCGGAGCGCCCTTCACCTGCTAGATGTGGCCCTGTCGTTAGACGGGGCTACATCCGTTTAGGGCTCCGTAGAGCCCCACCGCGGCGGTCGCCACCTTCAGGATGATGAACGCCACGTCGCCGGCCTTCTTCCACCACGAGGTGGTGGGTCTTGGCCGCCTGCCCTTCCGGCGCGGGCGCCGGCGGGGCGGAGGTGTATCACTCGACATCGGTCGAGCTCCCTTCCCGGGGGGACGTTCGCCCCCCGAGCTCTCGGGGGCGGGTTCCCTCGAGGTCGGGATACTTGCGCCGGTGCCAGTGAAGAACTCTACCGGTCCGGGGGCACCGGGTGCGCGAAACCTTGGCATGATCGGCTGATTTTGCTCTCCAATTTGGTGGGTTATGCCCTTTATATGCGCGAAGAAGTGACCGCTCCGGCGGCGATTCGCCGTCACGGTGTGTCGCCCGGGGCCTCGAACTGGGTCCATGCGATCACCTTGACCTGGTCTCCGAGATCAAGGCGGGCACGCTCGCGCTGGAGCCGTTCGAGCCCACGCTGGTGCAACCGTCCAGCATGGCGCTCGAGAAGCTGCCCGCCGCCGGCGAGACACAACCCGCGCAGCTCCCCTACTGTTCGCGCGGACCCGGGGGGGGTCGAGCCCGTAAGCCGCCAGTCGGCAGGTTGGCGAGCGGGCTGACCGGGGCGGCAGGAAATCACGGGGCCTGCCGCCCCGGTTCACCCGGGACAGGGGGTGAGGCATGGCGGTCCTGCTGGCAGACGGCCTCTACCAGGTGCGCAAGCGGCAGCACCCCGCCGAGCCGGACGCTCACGGCACCCCGGTCCCCCGCCCGGACAACGCCTCGGTCACCGACCCGGTGCCGGGCGCCGCGGTGGAGCAGCCCGACGGGTCGTGGAAGTTGCGACTCGACCCGTCCGTGTGGCCGGTCCGCGCGCAGGACACCGTGGTCACCGACGACAGCATCCGCACGTGGACGGTGACCGGGATCCCCAGACTGCACGAGGTGCCCAACGTGCCGGACGTCGACTACGTCGAGGTGCAGGCCCGGATCGTCCCACCGGAGGTGGATCGTGGCTACCCGGTTCCGACCGCGTAACGGGCTCGAGCAGATCGTCGCGGCGATGGTCGCCCGCAAGGTGCAGGCCATCACCGACGAGGTCGCCGACGTTGCCCGGGACAATGCCCCCGGGACGAAGACGTGGCACACGTTCGGCGACGAGGAGGTCCGGCCGGAGCACCGGGACGCGCACGGCCAGGAGGTGCCGGAGAACCTGCGGTTCGTCGTGGACAGCCCCGACTACGACCAGGCCCACTACGGCGCGCCGCCGAAGCAGCAGCTGCGGCACCCGCGTGACCGCGACGCCACCCCCGGCCTGACCGTCAACTGCCGCTGCCAGGCCATCGAGGACCCGGCCGGCCTGTCCCGCGGGATCGAGGCGCACCCGGTGGAGATCCGGGTTGCCACGGTGGTCGGGCACGTCACCTCGGTCGGTCCGCGCGTGAGCGACGCCGAGTTCGGCACCGCCGAGGACGACGCCGCCCGGTACATGGGCAGGGCGGTGCAGGAGGTCGCAGCCCGGCACCGGACTCGGTAGCCGGACGTAAGCCCACCTGGGTGCCTACGGTGCACGCCGTCCACCCGGCGACGGAGGTGCCCTCGATGACCCGCAACGCCCCCAGCCAGAAGCCCGAGGCCGAGACCACCGAGCCGGCCGCCGCTACGCCGGCGAAGGTGACCGAGCCGGCCGCGGCCGCCCCGGTGGATGCCTCCGCCGCCGACCCGGGTGACGGCCTGGTCGAGGTGGAGCTCACCACCCACTACCGCGAAGCCGGCGAGGACTACCTGCCCGGCGCGAAGATCCGCGTGTCGACCGAGCGGGCCGCAGCGCTGCGGTGGTCGGGGCGCGCGAAGCCGTGACCGGGACGTCCGCCGAGATCGACGGGGTCGCCCTGGCCATCGAGGTCCTCAAGGCGGCCCCGGTCATCACGGAGAAGTTCGGCGGCCCGGACCGCGTGTCCGGGCTGAACGAGCCGCCGTTCCCGCACCTGCGGGTCATCGCCCTGCCGGGCGGGGACGATGGTCGGCTGCTGTGGACCGTCCGCAAGGAGCTCCAGGTCGAGGTGTGGGCGCACCCGGACGGCCGGTCATGGCCGCCCCTGCACCGGCTTCTGTACGACGCAGCTGGGAGCTCCCGCCGGAGCTGCCCGCCGCCGTGCTCGACCCGCTGTTCGACGGCGAGCTGGACGACCTGATCGCGCTGCTCGTCGATCTGCTCGGCGAGGGCGACGGCAACGGCATCAACAAGGACGACGTCGACTTCTCCGCGCTGGTCCGCCGGATCGCCGCCAAGCCGCAGCTGGTGTCGGCGACCCTCCGCGCGATGCGCAGCTGCTACGAGCAGCTCCTCGGCCCGGAGCAGTGGCAGCGGTGGAATGAGGCCCGGCCCGGGCTCAAGAGCTACCTGCTGCTCGGGAAGACCGCGATCGCGGAGTACGGGGTGAGCCTGGGGGAAGCATTGGGCTTGTCCTCTTCCTCCGAAGACGGGTGGGACGACGTCGAAGCCGACCTCGCCGGCCGCGACGTCGACGCGCGGCGGATCTGGCTCCCGGCGGGCCACCCGCAGCCCGGTCGATCACTGCAAGACACCGAGCCAGCCGGTCACCCTCACCCTTGGCGCGGCCGACGGCTGATGCGGCATGGCCAACCAGCCCGGGTTTCCCGCCAGCGGAAGCACGACGTCGATCTGCGTCGATCAAGCGGCATGGTGCAGCCGCCGCAGCAGAGCTTTCCGGCCGCCAGGCTGGGTGGTTTCCCAGCGCCGCTGCAGCGCATCAACGAGTTGGTTGTGCATCACGTCGGTGACGTGGCTGTAGATGCCGCGAACTCCGCCGAGGCGGTGTCCGAGCCGGCGGGCTTGGGCGATCTCAGAGATGTTGTCTTCGATGAGCCATGTCTTGTGGGTGTGCCGCAGGTCGTGGAAGTGCATGCCGGGCAGGATCGGTGGGATGCCCCGTTTCGGATCGCCGGAGACGGCGGGGGTCCAGGCGCGGCGGTTGAAGTTGGAGCGGCGCTGGTGGTAGCCGCGGGCGCCGGAGAACACGATGTGGTGCGGGTGCTCGGCGAGGTGGGTGGCGAGGAGGTTCGTCAGGAAGCGCGGTAGCCGGATGTTTCGGACGGAGTCGTTGGTCTTGGGCGGGCCGAGGAACAGCTTCCCCTCGACCTCGTGCAGCGCTCCCACCTCGGGGTGGACGTAGATGGTGCCGGTGGCGAGGTCGAGGTTGTCGCAGGCGAGGCCGGCGAGTTCTCCCCATCGCATGCCGGTGTAGGCGGCGGTGAGGATCATCAGCCCGTCCGAGGGGCGGGCTTGGCGGGCGACGATGGCCGCCACCTGCTCGGCGGTGGCGTGGGGCCGTTCGGCGCGGATGCCCTTGGGGATGCGGACTCCTCGGCAGGGGTTGAAGGGAAGCCTGCGGTCTTCCACCGCCTCTTGCAGGATCATCGACAGCACCATGATCACGTCGGCGACCGATCGGGGTGACAGGCGCTCGCCGAGGGCGACGGCGAGGGTCTTGACGTGCTGGCGGCGGATGTCGACCAGGGGTAGCTGACCGAGGACGGGCAGGATGTGCAGTCGCAGGTGGCTTCGGTAAGCGGCCCAGGTGGCCGGGGATGCCTGGTGTGTTGATTCCCAGATCGGTACCCAGTCGGCGAGGGGGATCCGCCCGCCGCGGGGGTCGATGAAGGTGTCGCGGGCGAGTTCCACGTCGACTTCCTTGGCGCGCAGGACGGCGTCGGCGCGGCGCTCGTGGAGGGAGTCGGTGGTGACGGTGCCATCGGGCATTCGGAGGCGGACGCGGAATTTGGCACCACGCTTTTCCACCCAGGCCATCAGGTACTCCGATCCGTTTGTGTCTGGTCCGGCGCTGATTGACGCGTGACTTCGGGGTTGGGGCAAGTCGGTGGTGGAGGGTGGGCGCGGCCGGCGCCCCGCCGCCTTCGGGTGGCGGGTTCGGCGGCGGCGGCGATGATCGCGGCGAGGTCGGCGGCGGAGAACCGCAGGTGCTTGCCGAGGAAGGTGCGGGGGATCTGGCGACGACCGGCGCGGCGGCGCAGCCAGGATTCCGGGACGCGTAGCAGTGCCGCTGCCTCGGCCGGGGTGTAGAGGCGGGGTTCCTGGTCGTCGCTG
>NZ_QGKS01000458.1 GCF_003172935.1 Micromonospora sicca
ATCATCGCCGCCGGCCGGATCCGCGGCGGTCGTGGCGCGCAGGGCGAGCCGGTTGGCCATGTTGAGGCGCACCTCGCCGTACGGGGAGATGTTGGTCCAGAACAGCGGGGTCAGGCCGCGCCGGTCGGCGGCCCCGAGTTCGACCAGGCCCTCGGCGAGGACATCCTGGACCATCAGGGTGTTGACGTACACCACGGCGGCCTGCAGCACCCGCAGGCACAGCACGGACAGTTCCTGCTCGTCGCGGCGCGATGCTTCGCGAGCAGGTCCCGCTCAGCACCGACCAACGTCCAGTGCTCAACCAGGTCCCCAAGATTCAAAGAGGAACGATTCACAGCGGCAGATCATCCCGGCGACGCACCCCGGCAGAAGATCCAAAACCTAGATCAACTTTTTGGCGCCGGGTGTCTCCGTCCTTACCAACACCCCGACCTGCGTCACGCCCAACCGTGCCCGCTCGGCCATTAACGGATTACCGGTAACAGCAATCCGTCAAATCAAGCGGACAAAGCGGTCATAAGGCGGCTACATCATAATGACAGTTCTTGTGCATAAGGACTCACGCTGGTGTCATCGCCATCCCGCAGGCTAGGAGCTTCCAGCTGTCGACCGCCAGTTGACCTGAGGCACTGCCAAGAGAGCTGGAGGTATCCCGGCTCTCTGCCAAGAAGGTTGAGGCACCCGAGGCGTCTCGGCGTGGGTCGACGAGTGTGGGGGTCTTCGCGTCCTTGGGGGACCTGCAGCCTGTATGCCGGCGGCGGGCGGCCCGTCGACGGCGACTCGCAGTGGGTGCGCGGTTGTGACGGACTCGATCGCCTCGGCCAGCCGGTCAAGGAGTTTGCCGCGGCTGCCTTTCACAGCCGCCGGACGCGCAGCACGCAGGTCAGCATCGGGAGGGTGAACTCGCCGTCCGCAGTCTCCGGTCTGCTCGCAAGGAAAGCGCGAGCCTGGCCTCTCGCTCCCGTTCCGGCATTCTTTGGCAGACGACACCAGCGGGGGGACGTGAGAGCAGCGCGGCCTGCAACGGGTAGTGACCCGTCCCGCGTGTTATGTCCCGTTCATGCCTATCAGTCACCTGTGTCGGTTATGCTGCCGAGCATGACCACAGTGATTCCGGTGGCGCCTGCTGCGCCACCCTGACGGCCCAGGCCGCGCCTGACGCTCAACCCGACGTCCGAGCAGGGCATCGGGTCAGCGAGGACGCCGAGCTGTGCCGCGCGTCCGGTCAGTGTCCGAGGCGGCAGTGGGGGACCGCCGCGGACATTGTTCTGCCCGGCCGTCTGCTGTTGCCGGCCAGCGCCACGTCGACGAAGGCTCCGACCCCGACCTGCGCGGCGTCCGCCAGGTGGGCGATCAGCAGCAGTCGACACCGGGTGTGCTCCGGCTCGCCGAGCACGTCGGCGGCCGGTGGTCGATCGCCACCAGGAATGACCGCGGCCAGCAGCGCGCGGTCCACCTCGGGTAGCCAGGCCGCGGAGCGGTCGACCTGCGCCGCCAGCAGTGGCCAGGGGTCCCGTCCCTCCGGGTCGAGTTCCTCG
The DNA here is from genome assembly GCF_003172935.1 of Micromonospora sicca. GTDB lineage: Bacteria > Actinomycetota > Actinomycetes > Mycobacteriales > Micromonosporaceae > Micromonospora > Micromonospora sicca. The sequence goes on from NZ_QGKS01000458.1 coordinate 1,539, forward strand.
GCCAGCAGCGCGGCGGTGTCCCTGAGGACCTGGCGCGCCCACGGTTGGGGCAGCCGCGACAGGCGGCCGATCGCGTTCTCGAAACCGGCGCGATCAGCCTGGTCGGCCGCGCGGACCCCGGCCACCACGGCGTTCCACAGTTCCTGCTCCGCCGGTGTTGGCGGGTTCCACATCACCAGTTCCTCTCGGTCGGTTGGCTGATCAGGCCGGGCGGCCGAGGCCCTTGGCGGCACCTCGACGTCGCGGTCGCGTCGCTCTCTCCTGCCAGGGGGTGGCCGGCACGGGCCCGTAGGAGGGCGAGACCCGTGCCGGCCGCGGTGATCACCCCAATCACCGTTTCCCGCCGGCGGCGGCTCAGCCGGATCGTGTGGTTCTCCGGCCGGGCCGCGGCGGCGTGCTACCGCACCGGACCATGCCCGCAGCTGCCGTCCCCGCGGCCATGGCCATCAGGCTGGCGGCGCCGGTACTGATCGAGCGTGTCCGGACGAGCGCCGGATAATCCCTGTCGTGGGGCGCTCGCTGCCGTGAGTCAAGTATAGGACAAAATGAACATGTTGTGACGTGTTCAGGCCGTTTCACGAATGTTTCGCCCTTTTTTGGTCAGCGCATGGCCGTCACCTTCTGCTGCCGTCTGTCGGACTGGGCGCCGACGGCCGGACGACCTGCCGACCGGGGTGCCCGGCCCCGGCTGATCGCTCCCGTCGGGCGGCGCCCGGGCAGGAGGCGGGGCGGGCGCCGGGCGCTGAGGTCCTCGACCCAGCCGAGCGCCAGCACCAGGCCGGTGAGGATCATCAGCGCCACCACCAGGTAGCCCAGCTGGCCGACTCGCCAGAACCCGATCAGGTCACCCGCGGCGAAGCAGACCGTGATGGCGGCGTTGTGCCAGAGGTAGATGGTCAGGGCGCGGCTGTTCAACACGGTCACCAGCCGGTCGAGCGGCCGGATCCGGGCCAGCCAGGTCATCGGCGGGTCGGCCCGCACCAGCAGCAGCACGAATCCGAGCGACCAGAACGCCTGCGCCACCGGTACGTCGTTGAGGTCGAGCCCCGCCTCCGGGTGGGTGGCGAGCCAGCCGACCGCGAGCCCCAGGCACAGGGCCACCAGGGCCAGCAGGTACGGCAGCGAGAGCCGCCGCAACCGGCCGTCACGGTGCGCGAAGCCCACGAGCCAGCAGGCGCCGAACGTGGCCAGGTCGGTCAGCACCGATTCCGCCGGCCCGCTCGCCGGCGGCGCCGCGGTCTGCAGCAGCACCACGCCGGCCAGCGGAGCGAGCACGGACCCCACCGGCCAGCGCCGGTACAGCGCCAGCATCGCGGGGGAGAGCAGCACGAGCCACAGGTACGTCACGAGGTACCACAACACGCCCGTGACGTCCGCCGCCCACTGGCTGCCCGGCGGCTGCACCAGCGGGATCAGCCAGCTCAGCAGCGCCGGCCAGGCCGGCCGGCTGGTCCAGCCGTGCCAGATCATCAGGGGCAGCAGCACGAGGCCCAGGGCCCACAGCCCCGGCAGCAGGCGCCGGAACCGGCTGCTGATCGCCCGCTTCGGCGAGCGGTCGAGCGAAGCGGCCATCAGGGAGCCGCCCAGCGCGAACATCACGCCCATGGCGGGGAAGGCGAAGCTCAGCCAGGCGGCGCCGAACATGTGGTAGGCGAAGACCCGGCCCAGCGCCAGCGCCCGCAGGGTGTCGAACCAGCGGTCCCGCCCCCCGCGTCCGCCCGTCGCGACGTCCGTCGGTTGTGGTGCGGCGAGGAGGTGGTCGTCCGCCACGTCGCCGGCCCGCTTGAGTTTGCGCCAGCCCAGCCGGGTTCCGGTCAGCGCGGTCACCACGGACCGGGCCAGGACCAGGTACATCAGCTGGCGGTAGGCGAACTGCTGGATCGGCAGGGCCAGCAGTGGGCGCAGCGGTTCCCGGTCGAGCCGGAAGGCCACCGCGGCGGTCAGCGTCTGCACGACCAGCATCGCCGCCCACGCGACGGCGGTCTTCTTCATGTCCAGGAAGAAGAGGCCATAGACGGCGAGCAGGTCCAGCACCGGACCGAGCAGGGGCAGCGCCACACCGAACAGGGCGAGCATGGGCAGGCCGAAGCGGCCGAACCGGCCCGAGGCGCCCCGGTCGAGCATCGCGCCCCGGTGCTTCCACATCGCCTGCATGGTGCCGTAGCTCCACCGGTAGCGCTGCCGGCACAGGTCGCTCACCGACGCGGGCGCCTCCGTCCAGGCGCAGGCGCGGTCCTGGTACACCACCCGCCATCCGGCGCGGAGGATCGCCATGGTGATGTCGGTGTCCTCGGCCAGGGTGTCGCCGCTCATCCCGCCGGCGCTGATCAGGGCGCGGCGGCGGAAGGCCCCGATCGCTCCCGGCACGGTCGGCATGCAGCCCAGCACGTCGTACAACCGGCGGTCCAGGTTGAAGCCGATGACGTACTCGATGTGCTGCCACTGGCCGAGCAGCCGCCGCCGGTTGGCCACCTTGACGTTGCCCGCCACCGCGCCGATCCGCGGGTCGGTGAACGGCTCGATCAGCCGCCGGATCGCGTCCGGCTCGAAGACGGTGTCCGCGTCGACGGTCACGATGATGTCGTGCGAGGCGTACAGGAACCCGGTGTTCAGGGCGCTCGCCTTGCCGCCGTTGAGCTTGCGGATCACGCGGACGCCGTCGAGGCCGAGCGCGTCGACGAGGTCGGCGGTGCCGTCGGTCGAACCGTCGTCGACCACGATCACCTCGAGGTCCCGGTGGTCGCTGGCGACCAGGGAACGGACCGTGGCGACGATGCCCGCCCGTTCGTTGTACGCGGGCACCACCACCGACACCGGCGCGCTGACCACCCCCCAGGGCCAGCGGTGCACCCGCCTGCGGCGGGCGAGCCGCCGGGCGAGCAGGAGCAGCAGCAGCGTCCGGGCCAGGACGAGGATCCCGACCGCCACGAAGAGCAGGGCGAGGCCACGCAGGATCAGGTCGGCCAGCCGGATCGCCCAGATGACGGGGGCCGCCTGCCAGCGGTCCGCGGTCGAAGAGGGGGCGTTGCCGACCAGGGCGGCGGTACTCTGCTGCGCCCGGTCGATCCCGTCGCTCACCGTGGTGAAGGTGTAGCCGCGCGCCCGCATGAGCGGGATGAACCGGTCCAGCGCCGCGATGGTCTGCGACCGGTCTCCACCGGCGTCGTGCAGCAGCACCACGGCGCCCGCTCCGTCCGCCGGGGTCATGTTGCGCACGATCGCGTCCACACCGGGTCGGGCCCAGTCCTCGCTGTCGAGGTCGTTCACCACGGTCAGGTAGCCGAGCCGGGCGGCCTCCCGGATCACCGGCCAGTTCGCGTCGTCGACGGCGCTGGGCACGGACGAGTAGGGGAACCGCAGCAGGCTGGTCCGGACGCCGGCCGCGTCCACGATCGCCATCTGGGTCTGCGCGTACTCCATCCGCTGCCGCCACGGGGGCAGCAGGCTCACGTCCGGGTGGGTGAAGGTGTGCACGCCCAGTTCGTTCCCCTCGGCGACGGCCCGTCGGGCCAGGTCCCGGTGCCGGGCCACCTGTGAACCGATCACGAAGAACGTGGCCGGGGCCCGGTGCCGGCGCAGGACGTCGAGCACTCGGGGGGTCCAGACCGGGTCCGGCCCGTCGTCGAAGGTCAGGGCGATGGTCTTCGCGGGCAGCCGGTAGGAGTGGGGTTGGTCGCCCCGGGCGTCGAGCACCGGCCCGCCGTCGAGCACGGCGGTCGGGACGCTGAACTGATCCTCGGCCTCGCGTACGTGGTCCGGTCTGAACCGGGCGTTCGCGTACGCCTCCACCAGCAGCACGCACACGACCGCGGTCACCAGGGACGCGCAGACGAACCGCCCGGTCCGGAGACCGAGGAGGCCGGACCGGTGCTCGCCGCTGCGGTCGGGGGCGTGCCGGTGACGCCGGCGGTTGGTCAGGATCATCCGGTCGTCCCGGGTCCGAGGTCAGGGGTGGTCGGTGGGGTCGCGGTGGGCACCGGTCCGTCGCCGGGGCCGGCCGGCGAGGACGGGGTCGGTGAGGGG
>NZ_QGKS01000456.1 GCF_003172935.1 Micromonospora sicca
CTCCCCCGGGCACCCCGCCCACCACGGCAGTTCACAGAGGAGACCGCCATGACCGACCCGATGCCGCCCGACCAGCCCGCCGAGCACTCCACCGCTCCGATTCAACTCATGCCGCCGGCGGAGGCCGCGAACCTGGCTGACGCGGCCGAGCCTGACAGAGTCGATCACCGGCCCGCCCCTGCCCTGAACGGTCGCACCATCTTGCTGATCGCGGCCGGCGCTCTGGTGGCGCTGATGGTCGCCGGCACTGGCCTCTTCCTGGCCCTCTCCGAGAAGAATCCAGTCCCATCACCCCTCGTCGAGAAGAAGTCACCGTTCGTACTGGCCAAGGAGAAGTGCGGCAGCACCATCGGCAGCGACGTCGAGCTGGGCGACGAGGGAAGAACCCTGACCCTGCACGGAGACGGCGAGGAGAGCAGCGGGCTCAGCTTCGACAAGCTGGAGTGCTACTGGTCGGAACTGAAGATGCCCGACTCGGTCAAGGAGGAACTCCTGGCCACCCGCGCTCTCGACGGCCGGCAGAGCGGCGACTGGGACGGCGTCCACGCGTCCTGGAGCTACCACCCGGACAACGGTCTGCAGATGGTCTTCACCCTCTCCGACTGATCTGACCCGGTCCCATCCCTGCGGCGCGCGGCCGGCTGGCGGTTGATTCGTTCACGACATCAGCTCCACAGCGCGCCAGCGGCAATTCCGTCCTCAGCCACCGCCCACCGGGCGGGCCGACGAGCCGTCGGCCCGCGGACACCACGCGCCTGGAGGCGACGATGACTCTCCCCCGTCCCAACTCGGTACGCACAGTCTGGGCCGGTCCCGGTCTGTGCCCACGCCGGCCGGCCGGACTCTTGCTGGCCGCGACGCTGGCGACCGTCGGCCTGGCCGGCTGCGGAGGCGACAACAGGACCACCGCCAGCCTCCCTACCGCATCGGCCAGCCCTTCGGCCTCGGCGAGCGCATCCCCGACCCCGACGCCGAGCCCGACGCCGCCCGCCGACCGGGACGGCGACGGCATCCCCGACAGCAGCGACACCTACCCAGACGACCCGAAGAACGTCCCGCAGCAGGAGCCGTTTGTCCTCACCTGCTACCTCACCGAAGCCTTCAGCGAGAGTTCGCCGTTCACCATCCTCACCGGCAAGGACGGCCGGCCGGACTTCACCGAGGTGTGGGCCGCAAAGGCGGTCTCCTGCGAAGTGGGTCAGGAGATCCAGCCGGTCAGCCCGGTCGAGAAGGCGGCCTACAAGACCTCGAAGTACGACGACGGCAACATCTCCGTCCTGTACGAGATGTGCGGAGAGGTCGATGCCGACGACCCGCGTGCCGAGGCGGGGTTCGCCGCGAGCAGCGAGCAGATTCCCGAGATCAACGCGGCGCTGACCCTCTGCCCCACCCACCCGTACGCGAAGAAGTGGCGGCAGGCCGTCCAGCGTGGCCAGGTCGACGCGGACCTGGAGGCCCAGGGGCGGCTGTTCGACTCCGGCACCTACCGGGTCGGCAAAGACATCAAGCCCGGCACCTACGTCACCCACGACGTCGATGGCTGCTACTGGGAGCGCCAGAACAGCTCCGGAGACATCATCGACAACTACTTCACCAACGGCGCCCGCCGCGTGCAGGTCACCATCCGCTCCTCCGACTACGCCTTCCACTCGGAGAACTGCGGCGAGTGGCGCCCCGCTCGCTGACGCCGTTTGCCCGACCATCCCTTTTGCCGACAACAAGACGTCAGGAGGCGTCGTGCGTCCCGATGAGTTCCTCCGCGCCCTGGACCTGCTCCCCGCTTCCCTGCACGACCGCGCCCTCGCCCTGCGCGCCTACGTCAAGCCCCGGCGCTGCGAGACCTGCCAGGCCGTCGCCGATGCGGTCCGGGTGGCGCTGACCGCCGTCCACTACGACGAGCTCGGCTCGGCGGCGCAGCTGCTCGACACCGCCGAGCAGCTCGCCACCCGGCACCACCACGCCTGCCGGCCGGAGCACCAGCCGGGCCGCGGCCAGGTCCGCCGCTGGGCGGAGACGTCCGCGCCGCTGATCGCCGCGACCGACGCCAGCTGGAAGGGGCGCGCCGGCGGCATCGGGTACGTCGCCAGCGACGGCCGCTACGGCCTGCGCAGCCGTCGCCCAGGCCGCGTCGACCCGACCGGTTTCTCCCGGGTGCTGGTCAGCGAGCTGCGGGCGGTCGAGTTCCTGTTCACCGCGTACGACACCCCGCCGGTCGGCATGACGGTGCTGGTGGACAGCCTTCCGGCGCTGGGCTACCTGCACCGCTGGCAGGGCGGCGAGACCGGGGCGATGCCCGCCGGCTATGACCTGCGGCCCCGTCACGCGGGCATGAAGCCCACCCTGGTCCGGCTCGCCGAGCTCGTCGCCAGACGCCCGGATCTGACGTTCACGCACGTCAAGGCGCACGCCCACCATGCCCTGAACGAGGCGGCCGACAGTCTGGCGCACATGGCGCGCCGCCGGGTCGAGGAGCCGTTCGACGTACGCGCCCGGGCGCACGACCTGGTCGAGGCGTTCCTGCGCGACTGGCATGTTGCGCTGCCGGTCTGACCGCCGATCCATAGATAAGTGCAACTTCACCGCGTCGCCGCGCCACCACCGCCAGCGAACCGGCACGAGCCCGAGCCGCCGGCACCGCCCGCCCTCCCCAGACCCGCATCAGCACCCATCGGAGGTCGCCTGATGAACCGCACCGAACCCCTGGTCGAGCTGATCTTCGACCGGCTCGCCGCCGACCACGTACCCGATGACACCGCCGACGTGGTCCTCGCCGCGCTCAGCGGCGAGGCCGACCTGGACGCCGCGCTCGCCGGCGAGCCGACCGCGTTGGAGCCGCAGCGTCCGGCGGCGGACCAGCCGCAGGAGCGGATCTGGCTCTCGTCGGTCACCGTCGCCGGCTTCCGCGGCGTCGGCCCGGAGCGCACCCTCGCCGTCGAACCCGGCCCGGGGCTGACCGTGGTGGTCGGCCGCAACGGCTCCGGCAAGTCCAGCTTCGCCGAGGCGGTGGAGCTGACCCTGACCGGAGACAGCGCCCGCTGGGCCGACCGCAACAGCGTCTGGCGTGCCGGGTGGCGCAACCTGCACGCCGGCGAACCGTGTCGGATCGCCGTCGAGCTGCGGGTCGACGGGGTCGCCACGCCGACCCGGGTGGTCCGCTCCTGGCCGGTCGGGGCAGAGCTGGGCGAGGCCGAGGTGACCGTGACCAGCGCTCGCGGTACCCACAAGGACCTCGCCGAGCTGGGGCTGGCCCGGCCGCTGGAGCTGTACCGGCCGTTCCTCACCGCCGCCGAGCTGGGCCGGCTCACCGCCGGCACGCAGAGCCAGCTCTTCGACGCGATCTCCGCGATCCTGGGCCTGGAGGCAATCACCGACGCCGACCGCCGGCTGATGGCCGCCACGCGGCCCATCGACGCCGCGATCAAGGACGTACGCGGACAGCGCGCCGCCCTCGCCACCACCCTGGCCGAGGTGCCCGACGACCGGGCGCGCCGGGCGGCGGCGCTGCTCGCCGCGAGCCGCCCCGACCTGGCGGTGCTGACCGCGATCCTCGACGAGCCCGAGGAGCCGACCGCGGACGAGGCCGTGCTGCTCTGCCGGCGGCTCGTCGGGATGCAGCTGCCCGACGCCGACGAGGTGGCCCGGCTCGCCGGGCAGCTGCGCGAGGCCACCGCCGAGGCGCGCCGACACGACGGCGGGCGGTCGCGGGCGTCGCTGCGCAGCGCCGAGCTGCTCCGACTCGCCATCGAGCACCACGACGACCGAGGTGGTGGGCCGTGCCCGGTCTGCGCGACGGGCAGCCTCGACGGCGACTGGCGGACCAGCGCGGCCGCGTCCTTGGCGGAACTGCGCGACCGTACGCTCGCGGCCCAGGCCAGCGCCGCGCGACTGACCGCGCTGCTACAGCGGGCGCACTACCTGATCGACGACCTGGACGTGCCCGACGACGGCGCCGCGGGGGTGCCGGTCGACGGGCTGCAGGCGGCTGCGGCGGCGCTGCGGCTGGCGCCGGGTGGACCGGAGGAGCTGGCCGACCATCTGACCGCGCGGTACCCGGCAGTGCTCGCGGCGGCGCAGGCCGCGCAGGCGTACGCGAAGGGTCTGCTCCGCCAGCGCGACACCGGCTGGCAGGCGGCGGCCGGCGACCTGCGGACCTGGCTCGCGGCAGCCGGAAAGTTGCCGGAGCGGGAGCGGACCCTCACCCGATTGAACGCCGCCCGGAACTGGTTGAAGGCCACGGCGACCGAGCTGCGCAACCAGCGGGCCGCGCCGTTCGCCGCGCACTCGCAGCGGATCTGGGCGAAGCTGCGCCAGGAGAGCAACGTCGAGCTCGGGGCGATGACCCTGGAGGGGGCGAACACGCGGCGGCGGGTGGTCTTCCCGGTCAGCGTCGACGGCACCGACAACGGCACAGCGCTGGGCGTGATGAGCCAGGGCGAGATGCAGGCGCTCGGGCTGGCAACGTTCCTGCCGCGCGGCTGCGCGCCGGAGAGCCCGTTCCGGTTCATCGTGGTCGACGACCCGGTGCAGAGCATGGACCCGTCGAAGGTCGACGGGCTGGCGCGGGTCTTCGCCGAGCTGGCCGAGCAGCGGCAGGTGGTGGTCTTCACCCACGACACCCGGCTGCCCGAGGCGGTGGAGCGGCTGAACCTGGGCCAGGCCCGGATCGTCGAGGTGAGCCGCGCCGAGCGGTCGGTGGTGACGCTGCGGCCGGGCTCCGACCCGGTGACCCGCTACATGGACGACGCGTACGCGCTGGCGCGCAACGAGGAGATCGCCGCCGAGGCGCGCGGTCCGGTGGTCGCGGAGCTGTGCCGCTCGGCGATCGAGGCGGCCTGCCACCGGATCGTCTGGCGGCAGCGGGTGGCCCGGGGGGTGCCGCACGACCAGATCGAGGCGGCCATCGTGGCCGCGTCCCGGCGGCTGACCACCACCGTCGCGTTGGCGCTCTTCGACGACGCCGAGCGGGGCGGTGACGTGCTCGGGTATCTGAGTCGCCGGCACGGGCCGCGGACGGTGGGCGCGTACCAGGCGTGCAAGGAGGGCGTGCACGGGGCGTACCTGGCGGACCTCCCCGGCCTGGTCGCGGACGCCCGCCACCTCGCGGCGGTCCTGTCGTGACCGCTCCTGGAGGTGCCGGGGCGGCCGCGCCGACCCCGCGGCGCTGCCTGGCGGCGGCCGACCAGCTGCTGCGCGGCGCCGGCGCCCTCGGCGCGACCGCGGTGACCGGCGGCTGGTGGCCGCGGGCGTGCGCCTGCCTGATCCGGCTCGCGCTCGAAGGCGGCATCGACGCCTACTGGCGGCAGGTCAAGCCGCCGGTCGCCTCGTGCCGGCAGGGCCGGGCCAAGCAGCTGATGCTGCGCGGCCGGCTCGGGCCCGGCATCGGCGTCGCCCGCCGCGTCGCGTTCACGTGGGCGACCCTGTCGACCGCCGCCCACCACCACTGCTACGAACTGGCGCCGACGGCCGCCGAGCTGCGTCGCCTGCACACCGAGGTGAGCGTCCTGCTCACCCAACTCGACCGAAGAACGGACCCCGAACGATGACGT
>NZ_QGKS01000366.1 GCF_003172935.1 Micromonospora sicca
GGCGAAAGAGCACGCGGCGAGGGGCGGGGCGGGGCCGGGTCAGGCGGCGGAGAAGAAGCCCTTCCGCAGCACCGGCACCACGTCCGAGGCGTCAACCTGGACGGCGACCTCCACGTCGGCGGCGAAGCCGTCCTCGACGAGTTCCCGGCCGGAGACGCAGCCGCGGACCGCCGCCGGCACGTCCGGGGTGCTGGCCAGCGCGGCCAGCGCCATCGCCGCCTCCACCGAGAGCCCACCCGGCACGCCGACGAGGGCGTCCAGCACGCTCGCCGCCCCGAGGTGGTCCTCGACGGAGGGGCGCAGCGAGCCGTCCGGCCAGCGTTCGCCGGCCGCGACCACGCCGACGGGGGCGTCGATCGAGCCGTACCCCTGGGCGCGCAGCCATCGCCCGACGGCGCGCGCGTTGCGCAGGCACGCCGCGACCACCGGCAGGCCGGTGGCGCTGGCGGCGGCGCTGATCGCCGAGCCGTTCGGTGAGGGCAGCACCAGGTCGCTGACGACCGGCGCGGTACGCAGCGCGGCCGGGGACAGCGACCACGGATGCTCCGGGGTCATCCGGCGGCGGCCGACGGCCGCGACGGCGCCGACCCGGCGGGCGTACTCGGCCGCCTGCTCCCCCCAGGGGAACGGGTGCACCCGCATGCCGCGGCCGACCGCCACCTCCACGGCGGTGGTGAACGAGAGCACGTCCACCACCACCAGGGCGGCACACACCCGGCCGAGTTCGGCCGCCCCGGTCAGCCCCCAGTCGAACCGGGCGCCGGAACCGGGCTGCGTGTAGACGGTCAACGCGTCAGCGCTGATCGGGCGCGGCGGGCTGGTCCGGGTCACCGGAGGAAGCCGCCGCGGACCCTTCCGGGCCGGCCGGCTCGGTCGCGCCGGAACCGCCGTCGGTCGTCTCGTCGGCGGCACCCTCGCTCACCGCCGCGACGTCGTCGGTCACCTCGGCCTGGGGCGCGATGGCCTCCGCGGGCCGGCCGTCGGCGGACCCATCCTCGGTCGCGGCGGCCGCCACGTCCACCGGCTGCTCGGCGGTGGCCGGGAGGACGGTGGTCGTCCCGGTCCGGGCCGCCTCCACCTGGGCCGCCTCCTGGCCGCCGAAGAGCCGGGGCAGGGTCTCGGTGTGCGCCGCGCGCAGCTCGTCAAGGCCGATCCGGAACTGACCGTGCACCTCGAGGGCGCCGCCGGCCGGGTCGGTGACCCCGATGAACTCCCACGGCACCTCGCGCTCGGCGCAGAGCGCGGTGAACGCCTTCTCGTGCCCGCGCGGCACCGACACCAGGACCCGCCCGGCGGACTCGCTGAACAGGTAGACGAACGGCATCGAACCGCCGGTGAAGTGCTCCGGCACCGCGATCCGGGCGCCGACGCCCCGCCGCAGGCAGGACTCGACCAGGCTCTGGGCCAGACCGCCGTCGGAGAGGTCGTGGGCGGAGCTGAGGTGGCCCACCCGGGCCGCCTCGGCCAGCAGCTCGGCGAGCTGCCGCTCACGGCCCAGGTCGACCTGCGGCGGGATGCCACCCAGGTGCTCGTGGGTCACCCAGGCCCATTCCGAGCCGGAGAGCTCCACGTGCGTCTCACCGAGCAGGAAGAGCTGGTCATGGTCGCCGCCCGGCCGCGGCACGAAGCCCATCGGCACCCGGTCCGCGACGTTGTCCAGCACGCCCAGCACGCCGACCACGGGGGTAGGGTGGATGGCCGCCGCGCCGGTCTGGTTGTAGAAGCTGACGTTGCCGCCGGTCACCGGGATGCCCAGCTCCAGGCAGCCGTCCGCCAGGCCGCGGACGGCCTCGGCGAACTGCCACATCACGCCCGGGTCCTCCGGCGAGCCGAAGTTGAGGCAGTTCGTCACGGCGATCGGCTTCGCGCCGGTCACCGCCACGTTCCGGTACGCCTCGGCGAGCGCCAGCTTGGTGCCGTGGTACGGGTCGAGACGCGCGTACCGGCCGTTGCCGTCGACGGAGAGCGCCACGCCGAGGCCGGTCCGCTCGTCGATCCGGATCACGCCGGAGTCCTCCGGCTGGGCCAGCACGGTGTTGCCCAGCACGTACCGGTCGTACTGCTCGGTGACCCAGGTCTTGTCGGCCAGGTTCGGCGACGCGATCATGCGCAGCAGGGTCTCCCGCAGCGCCTCCGGGGTGTTCGGCCGGGGCAGCGTCTCCGCACGGTCGGCCTGGAGCAGGATCAGGTCGGCCGGCTCGCGCATCGGACGGGCGTAGACCGGGCCGTCGTCGACCAGGGAACCCGGCGGAACGTCGACCACGATCTGGTCACACCAGGTGATCAGCAGCCGGCCAGGCTGGCCGTCCGGCGCCGGGGCGGTGACCTCGCCGATCGCGGTGGCGAGCACGCCCCACTTCTCGGCGGTCTTGAACACCGACTCCAGCTTGTCCGGGGCGACGACCAGCAGCATCCGCTCCTGCGACTCGCTGGCCAGGATCTCGTGCGGCTCCATCGAGGGCTCGCGCAGCGGCACCCGCTCCAGCCAGACCCGCATGCCGGTGCCGGCCGCGGCGGCGGTCTCGGTGAGCGCGCAGGTCAAGCCGGCGCCGCCGAGGTCCTGGATGCCCACGACCAGCTCGGCGTCGTACAGCTCGAGGCAGGCCTCGATCAGCAGCTTCTCGGTGAACGGGTCGCCCACCTGCACCGCCGGGCGGCGCTGCTCGCTGGCCTCGTCGAAGGTGGCGCTGGCCAGCACCGACACGCCGCCGATGCCGTCCCGGCCGGTCTTGGCGCCCAGCAGCACCACGATGTTGCCCGGCCCGGCGGCGGCCTTGTTCTGCAGCCGGTCGACCGGGAGCACCCCGAGGCAGAGCGCGTTGAGCAACGGGTTGCCCTGGTAGCTCGGGTCGAAGACGAGCTCGCCGCCGATGTTCGGCAGGCCGAGGCAGTTGCCGTAGCCGCCGACACCGGCGACCACGCCGGTCAGCACGCGGGCGGTGTCCGGGTGGTCGGCCGCGCCGAACCGCAGCGGGTCCATCACCGCGACCGGACGGGCGCCCATGGCGAGGATGTCCCGGACGATGCCGCCGACACCGGTGGCCGCGCCCTGGTACGGCTCGACGAAGCTCGGGTGGTTGTGCGACTCGACCTTGAAGGTCACGGCCAGCTCGTCGGAGACCCGGACCACGCCGGCATTCTCCCCGATGCCGGCGAGCAGCCGGTCGCTCGGCGGGGCCTTCTCACCGAACTGGCGCAGGTGCACCTTGCTGGACTTGTAGGAGCAGTGCTCGCTCCACATGATCGAGTACATGGCCAGCTCGGCCTGGGTGGGCCGGCGGCCGAGGATGTGCCGGATCCGGTCGTACTCGTCGTCCCGGAGGCCCAGCTCGGCGTACGGCTGGAGCTCCTCGGGGGTGCCGGAGGCCCGGGGCACGGTGTCCACGCCGAGGGCCCAGTCGTCGGCCGGGGCCGGCTCGGCGGTGCGGCCGGCATCGACCGGGCCGGCCTGCGGCACCACGACGGCCGCCCGCGGCTCCGCCGGGGCGGCCGGGAAGGCGCCCGGTGTCTCCCGTACGGCAGGGTCCGGATGGGTGGTCATGACCTCTCCTCGCTGCGCTCGCCGGCGTACCGGCGGGTGAGCCGACCGATGGTCCCGCGCACGGTCACGCCGGCGCCCCCACCAGGTGCTTGAGCACCGAGGTGAAGAAGCCGAGACCGTCCAGGGAGGGGCCGGTGAGGGCCTCCACCGCGTGCTCGGGATGCGGCATGATGCCGACCACGTTGCCGGCGGAGTTGGTGATCGCGGCGATGTCGCGCTGCGAACCGTTGGGATTGCCGCCGAGGTAACGGGCGACGACCCGACCCTCGGCCTCGAGCTGGTCCAGCGTCGCGGGGTCGGCGACGTAGCAGCCCTCGCCGTTCTTGACCGGGATCAGCACCTCCTGCCCCGGCTGGAACGCGTTGGTCCAGGCGGTGCCGGCGGACTCGATCCGCAGGATCTGGTCCCGGTTGCGGAAGTGCAGGTGCTGGTTGCGGGTGAGCGCGCCGGGGAGGAGGTGGGCCTCGCAGAGGATCTGGAAGCCGTTGCAGATGCCGAGCACCGGCAGGCCACCCCGGGCCGCGTCCACGATCGTCTCCATCACCGGGGCGAACCGGGCGATGGCGCCGCAGCGCAGGTAGTCACCGTAGGAGAAGCCGCCGGGGAGGACGACCGCGTCCACCCCGTGCAGCTCCGGGTCGCCGTGCCAGAGGCGGACCGGCTCGGCGCCGGCGATCCGGACGGCACGGGCGGCGTCCCCGTCGTCGAGCGAGCCGGGGAAGGTCACCACACCGACCCGGGCGGTCACTGGTGCGCGTCCACGGTCTCGTCGGCCTCGACCAGGCGGACGGTGAAGTCCTCGATGACCGGGTTGGCGAGCAGCTTGTCGGCGATCTCCCGGGCCCGGTCCAGGTCCGGTTCACCGGTGAACTCGATCTCGATCCGCCTGCCGATCCGGACCGAGGCGACGTCGCTGACGCCGAGCCGGGGCAGCGCGTTTGCGACGGCCTGGCCCTGGGGATCGAGGATCTCGGGCTTGAGCATGACGTCGACGACGACGCGAGACACTGGGCACTCCTGACTGTGTACGCAGTTGGGTGCCGACCCACAACGGGCGAGCGCAGCCAGCCTACCTGGCAGATACCGTCCCGGCCGCACCGGCCGGGCGCAGTCCAGGCACTGATCAACATAACCGCCGGAGAGTGCGTCGACGCGCCGTCCGGTAGGCCGCGAAACCTGCCCGGAGCAGGCAATTCACAGCGCGACAGGTGACCAAATTGTTACACCGGTGGTCGTCGCGTTACCGCATGTCAGCCGCCCGCAGGCGGCGGAGGGCATCGGCCGGCCTCCATGCGCCGGCCCCCTCGCCGAGAATCCGGACGGAGCGCACCCGGCGGGGCATGTCCCGGGGTGTCGGCTCCCGCCGCTTTTCGGGCCCGATCGTGCCTTCTCGGGCATCCGCCACTGCCGTGACCGGCGACCGCCCCGCTGGCCGATGTCCGACAGTTCCCGCCGTACGGGCCCGCCACGACGCGCCCGACCCCGGCGCCTCGTTTTGCAGCATCCGATCAGGTGAACAACCCTCACGAACGGCCCGCTCTCCGGCTGACAGCATCGGAACCGTGCTGGTCGTGACGACGGATCAACTGCCCGGCTACGAGATCCGCCAGATCCTCGGCGAAGTGGTGTCCTCGATGGCCAGGACCCGGAACCCGTACCGCGAGGGGGTCAAGAACCTGCGCGGTGGCGCGTACGACCCGATGGCGCCGGACAACCTGACCCGCTGGCGTACCGACTCGGTGGCCCGGCTCGGCGAGGAGGCCGAGCGGCTCGGCGCGAACGCGGTGATCGGCATGCGCTTCGACAGCCGGGACTGTGGCGAGATGTGGATGGAGATCTGCGCGTACGGCACGGCGGTGATCGTCGTACCCAAGATGCCGGACGTCATGCCGGCCGACCAGCCCATGGTGGCCGCGGAGTCCGCCCATGAGCCCGGGATCGTGGAGGCCCCCGGCGGCATCGCCGAACCCGCGAGCGCCCCCAACCTCTCCTCCGC
>NZ_QGKS01000459.1 GCF_003172935.1 Micromonospora sicca
CGCCCGGCACCGCCCGCCTACCGCGGTCCGGCCGGACCCCGGCCGGACGAGCGGGGCACTCGGGCCGAGGACGGTGCGAAGGCTCCCGCCGCGCCACGTCCGGTCTCCGCGCCGCCCGGCGCCCCACCGGCCCCGGTGTCCGCGCCGCCGGTCCCGACGTCCGCGCCACCGGCTCCGGTGTCCGCGCCACCGGCTCCGGTGTCCGCACCGCCCGCGCCGCCGGTTCCGGAGTCGGCGTCGCCTTCGGCGGCCGTTTCGTCGGCTCAGGTGTCCGCGCCACCGGCGTACCGGCCCGTCAGCGCGACCCCCGCCGGGCCGGTCAGCGGGCCACCGGCAGGGCACGTCGCCGCCCCATCGGCAGGGCAGTTCAGCAGGCCACCGGCCCAGTCGACCGGGGCGGAGGTCGGCCGGCCGGTCTCCGCGCCACCCGTCTCCGCGCCACCCGTCTCCGCGCCACCCGTCTCCGGACCGCCGGTCTCCGCGCCACCCGTCTTCGCGCCGCCAGTCTCCGGGCCGCCAGTCTCCGGGCCGCCGGTCTCCGGGCCGCCAGTCTCCGGACCGCCGGTCTCCGGGCCGCCAGTCTCCGGGCCGCCGGCACCGGCGTCCGCACCCGCACAGCCCGTCTCGGGACCACCCGCAGCGGCCTTCACCTCCGCACCGCCCGCCTCGGCGCCGCCGGCGGACGCGCCCGCAGAGCCTGCCTCCGCGCCGGCCGCCAGGCCCGCAGAGCCCGGGTCCGCCGCGGCGCGCCCGGTGTCCGGCCCGCCCGCGGGGCCGTTGGCGGCGCCTCCAAGGCCGCCGGACAGCACCTCCGACACGGAGCCGCCGGACAGCACCTCCGACACGGAGCCGTCGGACAGCGCCTCCGAGGCGGAGCCGCCGGCGCCTCCGATGGACCCGGAGCAGGCGCTGGCCGCCTTCCGGTGGCGGCTGGACCCGGAGACGCTGCGCGAGGAGGCGACCGATCCGGAGGAGCTGCGGGTGGTCCGCGACGGCCTCACCGCCAAGCTGGGCACCGCGCTCGACAACCGGAGTCGCGCCAGGCTGCTCAGCCTCCGCTCGGTGGCCTCGCGGATTCTCGGCGACCTGGACGACGCGCTGGCCGACGGTCGGCTCGCGGTCACGTACGCCGAGGCCACCGCCGAGTTGCGGCGGACCGCGCTGGCGCGTGCGCGGCTCGCCCAGGTGCTGCGCTGGCGGGGTGAGCACGCGGAGGCGGACCGGCTCTTCGCCGAGGCGAACTCCCCGGAGCTGCCCGACCGGTTGCGTGCGGCGCTGCACGAGCACGCCGGCCGGTCCTGCGTCGACCAGGGCCGGCTGATCGAGGCGTGCCACCACTTCGAGCGGGCGCTGGACCTGCGCCAGGGCGGGGACGCGGAGCTGATCGCGCGTACCGGAGTGGCGCTGGACGCGGTCCGGGAGCGGGCCGCGGCCGGCGGGTTCGGCCCGTGGCCGCGCGACCGCGACGTGATGCGGGGCGGCGAGCGGGCCCCGGCGCCCACCTTCGACGAGGAGCTGGAGCTCTGGGGCTACGCCGACGTCGACGGCAACCTGGTGATCGACCACCGGTACGCCGAGGTGCAGGCGTTCCGCGAGGGCATGGCCTGGGTACGCCGTCCGGAGGCGTCCCGGTGGGCGCTGATCGACACCTCCGGGGCCGCCCTGATCGAGGCGAACAACGGCTACCGGGCGGTGCGCTCCTTCTCCGACGGTCTGGCCTGGGTGTCGATGGACGGCAAGGCCAACTGGATGGCGGTCGACCCGACGAACATGGTGAAGATCCCGCCGGGCTTCGAGGACGTCCGCCCGTTCCGGGGCGGGCTGGCGGCGGTCCGCCGGGGCGGCTGGGGCGCGGTCGACCGGACCGGTCAGCTCGTCGTGCCGACCCGGTACCACGGCTTCCCCACCGCCCTGGCCGACGGCCGGTACGTGGACGGCTTCACCGAGGAGGGCCTGGCCGTGGTGGAGCTGGCCGGCCGCCGGGGCGTGGTGGACCGCACCGGCCGGGTGGTCGTCGAGCCGGCGTACCGGGCGCTGGTGATCCACCCGGTCGCCTTCCTGGTCGGCGACGGCGGCGGGCGCTGGGGCGCGCTGGACCGGCGCGGCGAGCTGCTGATCGACCCGGTGCATCCGAGCCGCGCCGAGGTGGTCGCGGAGATCGACCAGCTGCTCGCGGACACCAGCCCGGTGCTCTGACGGGTGCCCCTCGGCACGCCGGGCAGCGCGGCCGGGTGACCCTGATCCGGCGGGGCTAGGGTCGGGGCATGGAATTCCGACACCTAGGCCGTTCCGGCCTGATGGTCAGCGAGATCTCGTACGGCAACTGGATCACCCACGGCTCCCAGGTCGAGGAGGACGCGGCGACCGCCTGCGTCCGGGCCGCCCTGGACACCGGCATCACCACCTTCGACACCGCCGACGTGTACGCCGGCACCAAGGCCGAGACGGTCCTCGGCCGGGCGCTCAAGGGCGAGCGCCGCGAGGGGCTGGAGATCTTCACCAAGGTCTTCTGGCCGACCGGCCCGGGCCGCAACGACCGCGGCCTGTCCCGCAAGCACATCATGGAGTCGATCGACGGCTCGCTGCGTCGGCTGCAGACCGACTACGTGGACCTCTACCAGGCCCACCGGTACGACTACAGCACGCCGCTGGAGGAGACGATGGAGGCCTTCGCCGACGTCGTGCACTCCGGCAAGGCGCACTACATCGGTGTCTCGGAGTGGAAGGCGTCGCAGCTCCGCGAGGCCCACCAGCTGGCCCGGGAGCTGCGCATCCCGCTGGTCTCCAACCAGCCGCAGTACTCGATGCTCTGGCGGGTCATCGAGACCGAGGTCATCCCCACCAGCGAGGAGCTGGGCGTCGGTCAGATCGTCTGGTCGCCGATGGCCCAGGGCGTGCTCTCCGGCAAGTACCTGCCGGGCCAGCCGCCGCCGGCCGGCTCCCGGGCCACCGACGAGAAGTCCGGCGCGGGCTTCATCGCCAAGTTCATGACCGACGAGGTGCTCACCCGGGTGCAGCGGCTCAAGCCCCTCGCGGAGCAGGCCGGGCTGACCATGCCGCAGCTCGCCATCGCCTGGGTGCTGCAGAACCCGAACGTCTCCTCGGCGATCGTCGGGGCGTCCCGCCCCGAGCAGGTGCACGACAACGTCAAGGCGGCCGGCGTGAAGCTCGACGCCGACCTGCTCAAGGCGATCGACGAGATCGTCGAGCCGATCACCGAGCGCGACGCGGCCAAGACCGAGTCCCCCGCCCAGCGCCCGTGAGCGCCGCCCGGTCCGGCCGGCCGCTGGCGCCGGCCGGACCGGGCCCGCTCAGCCCTGCCAGAAGCGGATCAGTTCGAAGCCGACCGAGTAGAAGGCGGGCGACACGCCGAGCACGTCGGCGACCGCGAAGACCGCGTCGAAGAACCAGCCGCCGATCCGCGGGCTCCACAGCAGCGCGAAGAGCAGGATGAAGCCGTACGGGGCGAACAGGTCGTACATCCGGCGGTACTGCGGGCTCAGCCACGGCTGGATCATGTTGCCGCCGTCCAGGCCGGGCACCGGCAGCAGGTTGAGCACGCTGGCGGTGAGCTGGAGGAACGCCAGCAGGCCCACCCCGGCCCAGAACTCCACCGAGCCGCCGTTGCCGAAACCGATCCGCAGGGCCGACACCAGCACCAGGGTGAACAGCACGTTGGTGGCCGGGCCGGCGAGGCTGACCAGGGTGTGCCGCAGCCGGCCGGGGATGGCGTGCCGGTCCACCCAGACCGCCCCGCCGGGCAGGCCGATGCCGCCGAGCAACACCACGATCACCGGCAGCACGATCGACAGCAGCGGGTGGGTGTACTTGAACGGGTTGAGCGTCAGGTAGCCCCGGTGGGCGATGTCCCGGTCCCCGAACCGGTACGCGACCAGCGCGTGGGCGTACTCGTGCAGGCAGAGTGAGACCAGCCAGCCGGAGACCACGAAGAGGAAGACGTCGAACCGGACGTTGCCGTACCGCTGCCAGGCCAGCACCCCGCTGGTCACGAAGAGCGCGACCAGGCCGAGGAAGACCGGGCTGGGCCGGAACGCCGCCCGGGGCACCCCGAGCACCAGCGGCTCGCCCGGCCGGTCGTAGCCCATCATTCGGTCGGGGGCAGCAGGCTCATCCGGTACTCCACCCGGTCGTCCTCGACGAGCGCGACGGAGGTGACGCCGGACGCCGCGAGCTCCCGCCAGGTCTGGCCGACCCACGACTCGGCGTCCGCCTGGCTCGCGAACGACTCCGTCGGCCCGTCCACCGACTTGCCGTCCGTGCCCTCGTACCGCCAGCTCCACGCCATGCCGCGTCTCCCCTCGCCGCCGTCGTCCCCCTGGGACGTAAACCTCCGCAAGCGTAGTCGGCCGGGCGCGGAACGGCCGGGCCCACCACCTACCGGTCGGGCCACCGGGTGGATCAACGGGATCGGCGGGGGCCGGTACGGTGACGCGGTGCTGACTCAAGGAGTGGTGCTCAGCGACCGCTATCTGCTGAGCGAACGCATCGCGACCGGTGGCATGGGGGCCGTCTGGCGGTGCACCGACACCCTGCTCGACCGGGAGGTCGCGGTGAAGGTGCTGCTGCCGTCGCTGGTCGCCGACCCGGAGTTCACCACCCGCTTCCACGCCGAGGCACGGATGATGGCCGCGCTGCGGCACCCCGGCATCGTGCAGGTGCACGACTTCGGCTCGGCGACGCTCGCCGACGGCAGCCAGGTCAGCTACCTGGTGATGGAGTACGTCGACGGCGAGCCGCTGGTGACCTGGGTCCGCCGCGCCGGCCGGCTCGACCCGGCCTCCACCATGTCGGTGGTGGCGCAGGCCGCCCAGGCGCTGCACGCCGCCCACCTCGCCGGGATCGTCCACCGGGACGTCAAGCCGGGCAACCTGCTGGTAAAGCGGGACGGCAGCGTGGTGCTGGTGGACTTCGGCATCGCCCGGTCCACCACGATGGCCGGGATCACCGCCGCCCACATGGTGCTCGGCACCGCCTCCTACATGTCGCCGGAGCAGGCGGCCGGCCAGCCGGTCTCACCGGCCACCGACGTGTACGCCCTCGGCGCCGTCGCCTACTACTGCCTCGCCGGTCGCCCGCCGTTCGAGGGGGAGAACCCGCTCCAGGTGGCGATGCGGCACGTCCAGGACGAGCCCGCGCCGCTGCCACCGGGCACCCCGCCCGCCGTGCTGGAGGTGGTCCGCCGGGCGTTGGAGAAGGGCCCCGCCGACCGGTACCCGGGCGCCGCCGCCATGGCCGAGGCCGCCCAGGACGCCCGCGACGCGACGCTGGCCAGCGTGCCGGTGCCGCCCCGGCCGCCGTGGGCCGTGCCGGGCCCGGCCGTCACCGGCCCCGCCGCGCTGCCGACGCCGAGCCCGGCGGCACCCGGCCCGGCGACACCGGGTCCGGCCGGCACACCGTCGACCGCGTCGACCGGCGCCTCGCCGACGGCCGGCTCCGCGCCGGCGACGCCCGCCCGACCCGGCGGGTACCCGCCCGCCCCTCCCCCCCCGCCGAC
>NZ_QGKS01000539.1 GCF_003172935.1 Micromonospora sicca
ACCTGGTCGCCGCGCTGGTCGGGGCGGCCCTCGGCGACCAGGTCGGCTACCGGGTCGGGCGCCGCTACGGCCGGCGGCTGCTGGACCGGATGCCGCGCCGGTTCGTCCGCTCGGGGGAGCTGCGCCGGGCGCCCGACCTGGTCCGGCGGCGCGGGGCCCTGGCCGTGGTGCTCGGCCGGTGGGCGGCCGCGCTGCGGGCGCTGGTGCCGGGTGTCGCGGGCATCAGCGGGATACCGCAGCGCACCTTCACCCTGGCCAACATCACCGGCGGGGCGATCTGGGCGGCGACCGTGGCCGGGCTCGGCTACCTGGCCGGCGCCTCGTACCGGCTGCTGGAGCGGCGGCTCGGGCTGGGCGGGGAGGTGCTGCTCGCGGTGGTGCTGCTGGCGATCGCGGTACGGATCTGGCGGGGCCGGCGGGCGGCGCGCCGGGAGCGGGCCGCGGAGCGCGTCGACGGGGTCGGGTGACCGGCGCCGATCAACCGGAGGTGGTGGCGGTGGTGCGGACGGCCTTGACGATGGCGGGGATGGAGCCGATCAGCAGGACCAGGGACCAGACGATCGCGACCACCGCGAAGACCAGCGCCCCGACGTCGTCGGTGATGCTGACCAGGATGCCCGGGACCAGCCGGTGCAGGAACTCCAGCAGCACGGTGCAGAGCAGGGTGGTCAGCATCAGCAGCACCAGGCCCTTGTTCTGCAGGAAGCGCGGCTGGGCCAGCACCAGCAGCCCGGCCCAGACCAGCTTGAGCAGCAGCACCAGGCCGAGCAGGACCGCCGCCTCGCCGACCGGGAAGAAACCCCAGACCGCCAGGTAGGCCAGCGTGCCGAACGGGGCGGCCAGGAACAGCGACACCAGCACGGTCAGCTCCACGAAGGCCACCAGCAGCAGCACGACCGACGCGATCAGCAGCAGGACCGCGAAGACCAGGGTGGCCAACCCCTGCACCCGCCCCTGGATCCGGTCCGGCACCACCAGGCTCAGGCAGAACAGCCCGGTGGTCCAGAGCGCCACCACGTCGATCAGCGCCAGGTAGCCGGTGCCCCGGCCGGAGGGCTGGGTGACCGACCCGACGTCGCCCAACTCGACGTCGAGCTGCCCGGCGCTGTCCCGCAGCGCGCCACCGGCGTCCCCGCCCCCGGTGAGCAGCGCGGCGCCGAGTTCCAGCCCGACCACCAGCAGCACCGCGAGCAGCGCCAGCAGCAGGAACGGTTTACGCAGCTCACCCATGACGGGCCTCCGGTCCGTACCGGTGGATCAGGACGGGGCGACGGTGACCGCGCATCCGGCACCTCCCGGGCAGCGCAGGGTGACGGCGGTGGCCCGGTCGACGGCGACCTTCGCGACCGCCTCGCCGTCGGCGGCCGGCTCCACCTCGTCCCGGACGGTGACCTCGGCGTCGCCCGGCGCCGGGGCGGCCACCCCGAACGGCGCCCGGCTGCGCAGCACCAGGGTGCGCAGGCCGCCGGGGTCGGCGATGCGCAGCACGCAGCCGGCGACGAAGCTCACCACCCTCGGCTCGCCGGCGGCGGGCGACGGCGGGGCGGGGGCGCCCGGGCAGTCGGCGGTGACCGTGGCCGGGTCCACCGTGCGGCTCGGCCCGCTCAGGCGGTCCAGCCAGCCCGGCCGGGCGGCCGGGTCGCCGCGGCCGCCCGGCCCGCCGGCCACCGCGACCAGGTAGAGCGCCACCAGCAGCACCGCGAGGGCCGCCAGCAGCAGCTTCTGCCGGCCGCTCATGGCTGGACGAGCTGGGTGAAGCGGATCTGGTCGACCCCGGCGAAGTAGCGGTCGAAGCCCTGGGTCTTGCTCACCGCCACCAGGGTCAGCCGGTGCGGGCCCCTGCTCAGCTCCATCGTGCCCACGTCCAACCAGTCGGTCCTGACTACCGTGGGGGTGAAGCCGAAGAAGGTGCCACCCACCTGCCGACCGTCGACCACGAAGATGGTGTTGGCGTAGTCGAACGAGGTGGTGCGCACGGTCGACAGGCGCCAGGTGCCGCCCGCGGGGATGTCGACGGTGACGGTCACCCGGTCGCCGACGGCCAGCCCGAGGAAGAACAGTTGCGCGCCGCCGGACCAGGTGACGTCGCAGCAGTTCTTCTGCTCCACCACCTGCACCGCCGCGCCGGCCGGCGACTCCACCGTCGCGCCGCCCACCAGGCTCTCCGCCTCCAGCGTCACCACCTGCGGCGCGGCCGGCGGCGGCTGCTCGCCGGGCCGGCTCACCAGCCAGACCACCACCCCGGCCACCACCAGCACCAGCGCCGCGGCGGCCGCGATCCACGGCCACGGCGCGCGCTTGGGCGGTACGACGGCGCGCACGTCGTACGTCACCCGGCCGCTGGAGCGGGAGCTCTCCTCCGGCGCGGTGTTCGCCGAGTACGCGAAGCCGGTCATGTCGTAGCGCCGGGGCGGGGTGCCGGGCGGCACGGCGAGCCGGACCAGGAACGAGACCGAGCCCTGCCCGGGCACCACCCGCTGCGGCTCGGCCACCGTGAACCA
Source organism: Micromonospora sicca (assembly GCF_003172935.1). Classification (GTDB taxonomy): domain Bacteria; phylum Actinomycetota; class Actinomycetes; order Mycobacteriales; family Micromonosporaceae; genus Micromonospora; species Micromonospora sicca. Next base: position 2,502 of record NZ_QGKS01000539.1, read on the forward strand.
GCCCCGCTGGGTGCCCTCGCCGGGGGCCACGTCGAAGACCACGGTGTCCGGCGCCATGCCCGGGTTGGAGACGGTGAAGGTCAGCTCGCCGCTGTTGCGGGCGTCCAGGGTGAACTCTCCGGCGGCGGCGACGACGGCCCATTCTGTGGTCATCGGATGCGCGGCGTTTCCTCCCCCGCCTTCAGGCGGGGGAGGAAACGCCGCTCCCTCCCTTCAGTGATCGTCTTACACGGATGGCCGATAAGATGTGAGGCGTGGGGGATGTGGTGAAGCGGGCATTCAAGTACCGCTTTTGTCCGACTCCAGAACAGGCCGAGCAGTTGAACCGCACCTTCGGGTGTGTGCGGCTGGTCTACAACCGAGCGCTCGACGCGCGTACCCGGGCGTGGGCGGTCGACCGGCAGCGCGGCACCTATGTGCAGACGTCGGCGTGGCTGACCGAATGGAAACGCACCGAAGGCCTGGCGTTCCTCATCGAGGTGTCGTCGGTGCCGTTGCAGCAGACGCTGCGTCACCTGCAAGCCGGGTTCGCGGCGTTCTGGGACAAGCGAGCCCGTTACCCGCGGTTCAAGTCCAAGCGCAAGTCGCGGGCGGCGGCTGAGTGCACCCGGTCGGCGTTCCGCTGGCGCGACGGGCAGCTCACTCTCGCGAAGATGGATGCCCCGCTGGAGATCGTGTGGTCCCGTCCGTTGCCCGAAGGCGCGAAACCGTCCACGGTCACCGTGTCGCGGGACGCGGCCGGCCGCTGGTTCGTGTCCCTGCTCGTTGAGGACCCGACCGTGAAACCACTGCCGCCGGTCGATGCGGCGGTGGGGTTGGACGCTGGGATCACTAGCCTGCTCACCCTGTCCACGGGGGAGAAGTTCGCCAACCCGCGGCATGAGCGCGCCGACCGGCGCAAGCTCGCGAAAGTTCAGCGGAACCTGTCCCGGAAGGAGAAAGGCTCCGCGAACCGGGCCAAGGCCCGGCTCAAGGTCGCCCGCGTTCATGCTCGTATCGCCGACCGGCGGCGGGACCACCTGCACAAACTGACCACTCGACTCGTCCGCGAGAACCAAACGGTCGTGATCGAAGACCTCAGCGTGCGCAACATGCTCCGCAACCACTGCCTGGCCCGCGTCATCTCCGACGCAGCCTGGTCCCAGATGCGAAGCTTGTTGGAATACAAGGCCGCCTGGTATGGGCGGACTGTGATCGCCGTCGACCGATGGCATCCCAGCACGAAGACGTGCTCGGCGTGCGGTCGGATCAACACCGCGATGACGCTTGGCGTGCGCGCTTGGACGTGCCCCGGCTGCGAGGCCGTGCACGACCGGGACGTGAACGCCGCCAAGAACATCCTCGCCGCCGGGCTGGCGGAGAGGTAAAACGCCTGTGGAGGGACGGTAAGACCCGACCCGCGTAAGCGGTGAAGGCGCGGCCCGGCGAAGCAGGAACACTCTCGGGTGACCGAGAGAATCCCCGCCCTTCAAGGCGGTGGAGGATGTCAAGACGGCTCCTCTACGGCGGGTACGGGTACGGGGGACGGGACGCGGGCCCGCCCGACCGCGCGGTCGGGGGTCGAGTCGGCGGGCCCGGGCGGCGGGGGACCGGCGTCGCCGAGCACGGTGACCTCGACGGTGACGGCGGCCGGCTTCTCCGCCTCGACGATGCGGGTGACCAGGGCGAGCTGGTCGGCGGCGGCCGGCGGCACCCGCACCACCACGTGGAACGGGCGGTCCGCGGGCTCGTCGAGGACGAACCCGGTGACCCCGGTGGCCAGCTCCAGTGCGGTCCGCATCCCGTACGGGGTGCCCCGCCAGCGGGCCAGCAGCGCGCCGTGCGCGACGAGGTCCCGCAGCCGTCCGACCGGCAGCGGCAGCGGGGCGTTCGGCCGGGGCGTGGCGACCACGTGGTCCATCGCCACCCACCGGGTGAGGTACGCGACGAACCCGTCCGGCGTCCGGTACGGCGCGAACAGCGCGTCGACGTCGGCGAGCACCGCCTCGTCCGGGGCGTGCAGCGCCTCCATCACGTCGAGCAGCGCGCCCAGCACGCTGCCCGGCCCGGCCGCCCGCTGGTACGCCGCGGGCAGCAACCGCTCAATCGCCGCTCGGTGCATCCTGCCGCACCACCTCGATGTCGTGCTCGCCGGAGCAGAGCAGCCAGGTGCCGGGGACGGTCACCCCGTCGGCGGTGGCCTGGTTGGCGCTGGCCGCCCAGTCGACGGCGTCGCCGCTGCGGTACACCCCGCGATCGCCGCCGGCGAGGATCAGCCGGTCCGGTCCGCCGCTCGCGGCGACCGCGTCGACCGGCACGAACCGGGACCGGTCCCGCAGCGGCAGCCCGCAGTTGACCATCACCGGCTGCCACTGCGGTTGGGCGGCCAGGGTGTCCAGCCGGACCACCCCGCCGCTCTGCGTCGCGGCGACCGCCAGCGACCCGGTGAACGCCAGGTCGCGGCAGGTGCCTCCGATCCAGCCAGTTTGCACGGCCTGCCACTTGACGTCGGACTCGAAGAGCCGGGTCCGGTGGCAGCCCTGCCCCGGTTTCTTCGGGTCCGGCTCGCCGGCACCGCTCCACAGCAGGGTGGCCGGGCCGTCGTACTGGACGGCGAGGACCCGGTTGTCCACGTTGGCCAGCCCGACGTGGGCGAAGGTGCCGGGGCGGCCGGCGGCGGTGGAGAGGTAGACCCCGAACCCGGCCTGCGCGGCCACCGCCACTCCCGGCGCGCCGCGCTCGGAGACGAACGCGCGGACCGCGTAGAAGCCGCGGTCGGCGTCGGACAGGTCGACCAGGATCTGCAACGGCACCGAGCCGGGGAGCAGGGACACCTCGTAGAGGCCGGTGTCGGTGGCCAGCAGCAGTGCCCCGGCGCCGTCCCGGTCGATCCAGGCCAGGTCCTGGATCCGGGAGTCCAGGTCGGTCAGCAGCGACCAGGTCTCGCCGAGGTCGGTGCTCAGGTGCACCCGGGAGCCGCCGGCGTCCCGGGCGGTGACCACGGCGACCG
>NZ_QGKS01000073.1 GCF_003172935.1 Micromonospora sicca
GGTTTCGATCAGGAGGTCGACGCCGTCGAGGATGCGGGCCAGGCCGAAGTCGAGGGCCTGGTCCTGGGCGGCGTGCGCGGCCGCCGACTCCACCGCGGCGACCAGCGCCGGGAAGCGCTCCTCCCGGCCGCGGAGCAGGTCCGCCAGGCCGGATTCCAGCGCCTGCTCCGGCGTGCCGGTGTCCATCGCCGAGACCTGCTGGGCCAGGTTGCGGGCGTGCCCGAGCAGGAGCACCGCGACGTCCAGCATCTCGCCGCCGTTCAGCCCGGTGCCGGTGAGGGCGGCGAGGGCCCGCTCCAGCCAGCCGAGCTCGTTCGGGCCCATGACGCGCGCGCCGACGGTGGCCGTCAGGGCCCAGGGATGCCGCCGAAAGCGGTCGAACAGCTGCCGGGCCCAGTCGTCGAGCTGGTCGCGCCAGCCGGCGCCCGCCGGTGCCGCGGGGGGTTCGCCCACCGCCGTCTCGATCATGAGGGCGACCAGTTCGGCCTTGCCGGGGACGTACCGGTACAGCGCCATCTTGGTCACGTCCAGCGACTCGGCGACCCGCTGCATGGTCAGGCCGTCGAGCCCGTCGGCGTCGGCGATGGCGATGCCGGCCCGGGCGATCGCCGTCAGGGTCAGCGTGGGCCGGGGCCCACGTCGCGGCGGGCTCGGCGTCCCCCACAGCAACTCGTAGAGCTTCCGCTTGTCCGCCGCGCCACCGGCACCCGCCCGGTCCATGGGTCTCCCTCGATCGGTCTTGTCCGGAACCGAAACTGTGTCTACGATACTCTGTATCCGACGGACACAGTTTAGCTTGTTACGGGGGAAGCCGATGTCTCACACCCTTCCGCTGCGCGGCCGGCGCGTCCTGGTCTCCGGGGCCGGGGTCGCCGGGCCGGCGCTGGCCTGGTGGCTGGCCCGCTACGGCGCCGAGGTCACCGTGGTCGAGCTGGCCACGGCGCTACGCACCAGCGGCTTCGCGGTCGATTTCCGCGGCCCCACCCACCTCGGCGTGCTGGCCGCCATGGGGGTGCTCGACGAGCTGCGCGCCGGGCAGACCCACGCCGGGGCGATCAGCTGCGTGGACGAGCACGACCGGGAGATCTTCCGGCTGCCGGCCGAGTTCGCCGGGGGCGACCTGGAGGTCTACCGCCGGGACCTCTCCCGGATCCTGTACGAGCACGGCGCCGACCGGGTGGAGTACCTGTTCGGGGACGTGATCACCGGCCTCGTCGAGACCGCCGACGGGGTACGCGTCGACTTCGCCCGCGCCGCGTCGCGCACCGTCGACCTGGTGGTCGGCGCGGACGGACTGCACTCGGGCGTACGGCGGCTCGTCCTCGGCCCCGAGTCGGCGTACGTCCGGCACCTCGGCTACCACCTGGCCGGCTGGGACCTGCCCAACGAGCTGGGGGTGGACACCGTCTCCCGGCAGTACAACGTCCCCGGGCGGATGGCCGGCGTCGCCGCCGACCAGCGCGACCCGGACCGGGCCGGCGCCCTCGTCGTCTTCGCCGCACCCCGGCTCGACTTCGACTGGCGCGACCTCGACCAGCAGAAGAAGCTCGTCGCGGACGCCTTCGCCGGGCTGGGTTGGCACGTGCCGCACCTGCTGGCCCACCTGCGGGACGCGCCGGAGCTGTACTTCGACTCGATCAGCCGGGTGAGCGTGCCCCGCTGGCTCACCGGCCGGACGGTGCTGCTCGGCGACGCGGCCTGGGGCGTGACGCTCGGCGGGATGGGCGTCGGCACCGGCGTGGTCGGCGCGTACGTGCTGGCCGGCGAGCTGGCCCTGGCCGGCGGCGACCACCGGGTCGCCTTCCCCGCGTACGAGAGCCGGCTGCGCGGCTACGCGATGCGCTGGCAGCGGGGCGCCAGCCCGGGCCGGTTCCTCGCCCCCGCCACCGGGTGGGGGCTGGGGCTGCGCAACCGGCTGCTGGCCACCGGGCCGGTCCAGTCGATGCTCCTCCGCGGCACCGGTTCGCTGGCCACCGATCTCGACCTGCCCGACTATCCGGCGCGGGTCTGAGCCGCCGGTCGGGTTCCGGGCCAGTTCGGGGTGGCCCGGAGCCGACCGGCGGCGTCCACCAGCAGGCCGGCGTACCCGTCGAGGGTGGCCAGCCAGTCGAGCGCGTCCGCGCCGCGGGCGACGGCCGCGGTCGCGTACACGTCGGCCCAGAGCAGGTCGGGCCCGACCACGGTGACCGACCGGACCGCCTCCGCGGGCCGGCCGGCGTGCGGGTCCACGATGTGCGCGCCGCGCCGCGAGGTCCCCGACGTGGCGACCGCGCCGCGCTCCCGCTCCAGCACGTCGAGCAGCCGCTCGGGACGCCCGGGGTTCTCCACCCCGACCCGCCAGGCGGGCCGGCCCGGCGCGGTCCACAGCAGCACGTCCCCGCCGGCGTTGAGGCAGAGGTCGTGGTCGGGCAGGTCGGCCAGCCACCGCGCGGCCCGCTCCACCGCCCAGCCCTTGACCAGGCCGGACGGGTCGAAGCCGGTGCCGCCGGTGGGCAGCGGCAGGCGGTCGGCGTCGAACCACCCGTCGGTCCGCAGCCGGGCCAGCTCGCAGAGCTCCACCACCTCGCGCACGAGCGGCTCGGCGGTGGCCGGGTCGGGCCGCCGGCCGCCGAGCCGGCCCAGCACGCTCTCCGGTCGGTACGTGCTGAACACCGCGTCGATCTCCCGCAGCTCGGCGAAGACCCGCTCCACCCGCTCCGCCACCGGGTCCGTGCGCACCCGCGGTCCGCGCAGGTGCACGCTGACCGGTAGTCCCATCACCTGCACCACCCAGGCCCGCCGGTCCAGCTCCGCCGTCAGGTTCATGGTCGCCACCCCGCTCACTTCAGGTGCGCCGCGTCGATGGCGGACTGGAGGGATTCGCGGTAGCCGTCGCTGGTGACGGTGGCGCCGGAGACGGTGTCGATCTGCGCGCTCTGCGCGGCGAGGGCCTGCTGCCGCAGGATTGGCACCGCGTAGTCGTTGATCTCCTGGTCCCGGCGGTTGCCGTCCGGCACCTGCAGGGCGGTGACGTCAGTGATCTTCCCGCCGGAGACGGTGATCCGGACCTGCACCGGCCCCCACCGGGTCCGCGCCACCGAGCCGGTGGCCTTCCCGTTGGCCGAGGAGCCGTTGGCCGAGGAGCCGCTCGACGAGTCCGAGCCGCCCGAGTCCGAGCCGCCCGAGTCCGAGTCGCCCGAGTCGTCGGTCGCGGTCCAGGAGCCCGCGGCCGAGCCGTCGGAGCCGGCGGCGGTCGCGCTGCTCCCGCCGCCGGGGCCCATCGTGCTGGTCCGGTAGCTGAACAGCAGCACCAGGGCGGCCACGGTGGAGAGCAGCCAGACGGTGATCCGTCGCATCGATCCTCCTTTCGCGCCCGTCACCAGGCGAAGCGTTCGTGATGGGTGTGCGCGTCGGGCACCCCCGCCGCCCGGGTCGCGGCGCGGGCCGCCTCGACCCAGCCGTTCGGGCCGCAGAGGAAGACGTCGTGACCGGCGATGCCGGGGGAGAGCCGGCGCAGGGCCGCCGCGTCGGGCCCTCGGCGTAGGCGGGCAGCCACGCGGGCCGCCGGGCCCGCGGGCCGACCAGCAGGTGCACCACCACCCCGCGCTCCGCCGCGAGCCGGTCCAGCTCCGCGCGGAAGGCCAGCTCCTCACCGGTACGCGCACGGTAGAGCAGTACCGCCTCGCCCGGGGCGTACGGCAGCTCCCAGAGCAGCGCCAGCAGCGGGGTGATCCCGACACCGCAGGCGAGCATGGTGACCCCGCCGCCGCGCCAGTGCTCCCCGGTCAGCCGCCCGTACGGCCCCTCCAGCAGCACCCGGGTGCCGGGGCGCAGGGTGGCCACCCGGGCGGTGTCGTCCCCGAGGTCCTTGACCGTGATCCGCATCAGGTCACCGGACGGGGGCGCCGACAGCGAGTACGGGTGCGCCCGGGACCAGCCGGGGCCGTCCAGGAACCGCCAGAGGAAGAACTGCCCGGCCCGGGCGGGCAGCCGGTGCAGGTCGCGCCCGCGCAGCCAGACCGAGGTGACGCCGGGAGCCTCGGGGACCACCGCGGCCACCTCGACCCGGTGCCGCAGCGTGCGCCAGGCCGGCAGGCCGAGCCGGAAGACCAGCACGCTGGCCAGCGCCAGCAGGTAGACCGTCCACCAGTAGGCGCGGGCGGCCGCCGAGTCGACGAACTCCGCCCCGGTCCAGAGCTGGTGCGGCAGCGCCAGGGCGATGCCGAGGTACGCGTACAGGTGCAGCAGGTGCCAGGACTCGTAGCGCAGCCGGCGCCGGGCGGCGCGGACCGAGGTCACCACCACCAGCACCAGCAGGGCCAGCGCCGCGGTGGCCAGCAGCATCCCCGGGTACGTCGTGACCAGCTCCCAGGTCTCGACCAGCACGTTGCGCCGGGCGGTCCCGGCGTACCCGAGGGTGGTCAGCACCACGTGGGCGAGGAGCAGGTGGAACGAGGTGAAGCCGGCGAGCCGGTGCCAGCGGGCGATCCGGTCCTGACCGAAGCGCCGCTCGATCAGCGGCACCCGGGCCATCAGCACCACCTGGATGAGCATCAGGTCGGCGCTGAGCAGGCCGGTGAGCCGGCCGAGCGAGGTGAGGCCGGCGGCGAGGCCGCCGAACAGCTCCTGCAGCCCCCGGTCCGCGGTCCAGAGCGCGGTGACGACCAGCAGGCTGAGCACGGCCGCGCTGCCCGCGACGTCGGCCCACCAGCCGGGGACCGCCGGGAGGGCGCGACGCGTGGCTCGCCGCTCGGCGACGGCGGCGGTCACCGGACGGTCGGTTCGGTACGGCTGGCGATGTTCATGGGGTCAACCCTGCGATGACCACCTCCGTACCGCCTTTGCCGTTGCTGTGCGCGGCCTGAGAATCCGACCCGGCCCCGGCGAGCCTCGGCGCGTCACACGTTGCATTTTCGTCGGAGGGGGGGTGTACTGTCAGGGCAGTTAGAACGAGTGTTCGATTCGGTCGTACGCCCGTTCCAACGTCCGGGAGAGGTGTTTCGCGGCGCCGGATCCCGGGAGGTGCGGTTCCGCGGACCGCACCGGGTTCCGGGCAGTCGCGAGTCCGGTCCCGTCAGGCAGGATCGTCGCCCGCCGCCCACGACCCCCGGGCGGCGGGCGACGGACCCGCCGGTACGCCGGCCGGGTGTGGTGTGGGGAAGCTCCACACCCGGCCGGCCCCCCACGGTGCGTCTTCCTCCGCACCACCCGCTCCGGGCGCCCGCTCGGCGGATCCGATCCGTCACGCGACGCGCCCGCCCCGGCCACGCGGAGGAGACACCATGCCGACCAGTCCGGCTCAGGCACCGACGGTGCCGGCGCACGTGCTGCCGCACCGCACCCCGGCCCAGCTGCTCGCGGTGGCCCGCCACGGGCTGACCGAGGCCGCCCGGACCCGTCCCGACGGCCTCCGGTACGCCGCCGCCCACCTCTCGGCGCGGCGCGCCGCCGGGGGTG
>NZ_QGKS01000462.1 GCF_003172935.1 Micromonospora sicca
GGGCTTCTGGATGGTGTGTGGTTGTTCTTTGAGAACTCAACAGGGTGCTTGATAAGCCAGTGCCAAATTGATTTATACCCCGGACTGGCAGTTCTCCTTTGGGGGGATTGTTGGTTGGGATTCCTTTGGCAACACTTTTTGTTGCCGGGATGACTGTTTCAACAGGTTTTTGTTGGAGAGTTTGATCCTGGCTCAGGACGAACGCTGGCGGCGTGCTTAACACATGCAAGTCGAGCGGAAAGGCCCTTCGGGGTACTCGAGCGGCGAACGGGTGAGTAACACGTGAGCAACCTGCCCTAGGCTTTGGGATAACCCCGGGAAACCGGGGCTAATACCGAATATGACCTGGCCTCGCATGAGGCTTGGTGGAAAGTTTTTCGGCCTGGGATGGGCTCGCGGCCTATCAGCTTGTTGGTGGGGTGATGGCCTACCAAGGCGACGACGGGTAGCCGGCCTGAGAGGGCGACCGGCCACACTGGGACTGAGACACGGCCCAGACTCCTACGGGAGGCAGCAGTGGGGAATATTGCACAATGGGCGGAAGCCTGATGCAGCGACGCCGCGTGAGGGATGACGGCCTTCGGGTTGTAAACCTCTTTCAGCAGGGACGAAGCGAGAGTGACGGTACCTGCAGAAGAAGCACCGGCCAACTACGTGCCAGCAGCCGCGGTAAGACGTAGGGTGCAAGCGTTGTCCGGATTTATTGGGCGTAAAGAGCTCGTAGGCGGCTTGTCGCGTCGACTGTGAAAACCCGCGGCTCAACCGCGGGCCTGCAGTCGATACGGGCAGGCTAGAGTTCGGTAGGGGAGACTGGAATTCCTGGTGTAGCGGTGAAATGCGCAGATATCAGGAGGAACACCGGTGGCGAAGGCGGGTCTCTGGGCCGATACTGACGCTGAGGAGCGAAAGCGTGGGGAGCGAACAGGATTAGATACCCTGGTAGTCCACGCTGTAAACGTTGGGCGCTAGGTGTGGGGGGCCTCTCCGGTTCCCTGTGCCGCAGCTAACGCATTAAGCGCCCCGCCTGGGGAGTACGGCCGCAAGGCTAAAACTCAAAGGAATTGACGGGGGCCCGCACAAGCGGCGGAGCATGCGGATTAATTCGATGCAACGCGAAGAACCTTACCTGGGTTTGACATGGCCGCAAAACCGGCAGAGATGTCGGGTCCTTCGGGGGCGGTCACAGGTGGTGCATGGCTGTCGTCAGCTCGTGTCGTGAGATGTTGGGTTAAGTCCCGCAACGAGCGCAACCCTCGTTCGATGTTGCCAGCGCGTTATGGCGGGGACTCATCGAAGACTGCCGGGGTCAACTCGGAGGAAGGTGGGGATGACGTCAAGTCATCATGCCCCTTATGTCCAGGGCTTCACGCATGCTACAATGGCCGGTACAATGGGCTGCGATACCGTGAGGTGGAGCGAATCCCAAAAAGCCGGTCTCAGTTCGGATCGGGGTCTGCAACTCGACCCCGTGAAGTCGGAGTCGCTAGTAATCGCAGATCAGCAACGCTGCGGTGAATACGTTCCCGGGCCTTGTACACACCGCCCGTCACGTCACGAAAGTCGGCAACACCCGAAGCCGGTGGCCCAACCCGTAAGGGAGGGAGCCGTCGAAGGTGGGGCTGGCGATTGGGACGAAGTCGTAACAAGGTAGCCGTACCGGAAGGTGCGGCTGGATCACCTCCTTTCTAAGGAGCACCATCCGTCGAAAGACGGTATGGAGCCCGCGGCCCGCGAATGTCGGGTCGGGGTGCTCAATGGCGGAGACACTGGCGAGTTTTTCCTCGGCAACGGCCGGGATACCTAGTACAGCTGCCCTCGGGTGGTGGGAACGGTTCCTCCTGGTGCGGCTGAGTGGAGGCGCAAAGCACCCTGTTGGGTCCTGAAGGAACAACCGGTGGTTGTTTCTTTCGGAACCATGACCTCACCTGTGGTGGGGGACGGTTGCCAGGCATGGCCTGGCCTCGCATACCGCCGGCGGATGTCGGGTTTGGTGTGGGGCGGATCGGGTTGTGGGTTGGTCGTTTGTTGAGAATTGCACAGTGGACGCGAGCATCTTTGTGGTCAAGTTGTCAAGGGCGAACGGTGGATGCCTTGGCACCAGGAGCCGATGAAGGACGTGGGAGGCCGCGATAGGCCTGGGGGAGCTGTCAACCAAGCTGTGATCCCAGGGTGTCCGAATGGGGAAACCCGGCACCAGTCATGTGGTGTCACCTGCACCTGAACACATAGGGTGTATGGAGGGAACGCGGGGAAGTGAAACATCTCAGTACCCGTAGGAAGAGAAAACAAATAGTGATTCCGTGAGTAGTGGCGAGCGAAAGCGGATTGAGGCTAAACCGGCTGCGTGTGATACCTGTCAGGGGTTGCGTGGTCGGGGTTGTGGGACCCTGCTACACGAGCTGACACTCGTGTGAGAAGTTATCAAGTCAGTGGCTAGTCGAACAGTCTGGAATGGCTGACCGTAGACGGTGAGAGTCCGGTAGGTGAAAGTTGCTGACCTTCTGTGGGTGTTCCCGAGTAGCGGCGGACCCCTGAAATCTGCCGTGAATCTGCCAGGACCACCTGGTAAGCCTAAATACTTCCTGGTGACCGATAGCGGACGAGTACCGTGAGGGAATGGTGAAAAGTACCCCGGGAGGGGAGTGAAATAGTACCTGAAACCGTTCGCCTACAATCCGTCGGAGCCTTGCGGGGTGACGGCGTGCCTTTTGAAGAATGAGCCTGCGAGTTAGTGGCACGTGGCGAGGTTAACCCGTGTGGGGGAGCCGTAGCGAAAGCGAGTCTGAATAGGGCGATTCAGTCGCGTGTCCTAGACCCGAAGCGGAGTGATCTAGCCATGGGCAGGCTGAAGCGCGGGTAAGACCGCGTGGAGGGCCGAACCCACCAACGTTGAAAAGTTGGGGGATGACCTGTGGTTAGGGGTGAAAGGCCAATCAAACTCCGTGATAGCTGGTTCTCCCCGAAATGCATTTAGGTGCAGCGTCGCGTGTTTCTTGCCGGAGGTAGAGCACTGGATGGTCTAGGGGGCCCACAAGCTTACCGAAATCAGCCAAACTCCGAATGCCGGTAAGTGAGAGCGCGGCAGTGAGACTGCGGGGGATAAGCTTCGTAGTCGAGAGGGAAACAGCCCAGATCACCAGCTAAGGCCCCTAAGCGTGTGCTAAGTGGAAAAGGATGTGGGGTCGCATAGACAACCAGGAGGTTGGCTTAGAAGCAGCCACCCTTTAAAGAGTGCGTAATAGCTCACTGGTCAAGTGGTCCCGCGCCGACAATGTAGCGGGGCTCAAGCACACCGCCGAAGCTGTGGCATTCACATTTCAACCTCGCGGCGCCTTGATGTGCCGTGCAGGTGTGTGGATGGGTAGGGGAGCGTCGTGCCGGGGGTGAAGCAGCGGGGTGACCCAGCTGTGGACGCGGCACGAGTGAGAATGCAGGCATGAGTAGCGAAAGAAGGGTGAGAAACCCTTCCGCCGGATGACCAAGGGTTCCAGGGCCAGGCTAATCCGCCCTGGGTGAGTCGGGACCTAAGGCGAGGCCGAGAGGCGTAGTCGATGGACAACGGGTTGATATTCCCGTACCCGCGAAAGAGCGACCCTGACGAACCTCGTTGTGCTAACCACCCGAACCGGTGGAGGTCTTCGGACCGATACTGGGGAGCGTGGGAACCTGACGGGTAGTAGTCAAGCGATGGGGTGACGCAGGAAGGTAGCTGAGCCCGGCCGGTGGTTGTGCCGGGGTAAGCGTGTAGGCCGGCGTGTAGGCAAATCCGCACGCCATGAAGGCTGAGACGTGATGCCGAGCCGATTCAGGTGAAGTCAGTGATCCTATGCTGCCGAGAAAAGCCTCTAGCGAGTTCTTAGCGGCCCGTACCCCAAACCGACACAGGTGGTCAGGTAGAGAATACCGAGGCGATCGGGCGAACTGTGGTTAAGGAACTCGGCAAATTGCCCCCGTAACTTAGGGAGAAGGGGGGCCGGAGACGTGAAGCCCCACGCGGGTGGAGCGTTGTATGGCCGCAGAGAGCAGGGGGAAGCGACTGTTTACTAAAAACACAGGTCCATGCGAAGAAGTAATTCGATGTATATGGACTGACGCCTGCCCGGTGCTGGAACGTTAAGGGGACCTGTTAGCTCTTCGGGGCGAAGCGGAGAACTTAAGCGCCAGTAAACGGCGGTGGTAACTATAACCATCCTAAGGTAGCGAAATTCCTTGTCGGGTAAGTTCCGACCTGCACGAATGGCGTAACGACTTCCCCACTGTCTCAACCACAGGCCCGGCGAAATTGCATTACGAGTAAAGATGCTCGTTACGCGCGGCAGGACGGAAAGACCCCGGGACCTTTACTATAGCTTGACATTGGTATCCGAATTAGCTTGTGTAGGATAGGTGGGAGCCGGTGAAGCTCATACGCCAGTATGGGTGGAGGCAATCTTGAAATACCACTCTGGTTGATTTGGGTATCTAACTTCGGACCGTTATCCGGTTCAGGGACAGTGTCTGGTGGGTAGTTTAACTGGGGCGGTTGCCTCCTAAAGGGTAACGGAGGCGCCCAAAGGTTCCCTCAGCCTGGTTGGCAATCAGGTGTTGAGTGCAAGTGCACAAGGGAGCTTGACTGTGAGACTGACAGGTCGAGCAGGGACGAAAGTCGGGACTAGTGATCCGGCACTGGCATGTGGAAGCGGTGTCGCTCAACGGATAAAAGGTACCCCGGGGATAACAGGCTGATCTTCCCCAAGAGTCCATATCGACGGGATGGTTTGGCACCTCGATGTCGGCTCGTCGCATCCTGGGGCTGTAGCAGGTCCCAAGGGTTGGGCTGTTCGCCCATTAAAGCGGTACGCGAGCTGGGTTTAGAACGTCGTGAGACAGTTCGGTCCCTATCCGCCGTGCGCGTAGGATACTTGAGAAGGGCTGTCCCTAGTACGAGAGGACCGGGACGGACGAACCTCTGGTGTGCCAGTTGTCCCGCCAGGGGCACGGCTGGTTAGCTACGTTCGGAAGGGATAACCGCTGAAAGCATCTAAGCGGGAAGCTCGCTTCAAGATGAGGTATCCCACCCACTTTTGTGGGGTAAGGCCCCCAGCTAGACGACTGGGTTGATAGGCCGGAAATGTAAGCCCGGTAACGGGTTCAGTTGACCGGTACTAATAGGCCGAGGACTTGACTACGAAGCTGCTACGCGTCCACTGTGCAACTCCCGACAAACGAACAACACCCCCAGTGGATTTGCTGGTTGGTTGGTTGTTTGACATGTCGATAGAGTTACGGCGGTCATGGCGGAGGGGAAACGCCCGGTAACATTCCGAACCCGGAAGCTAAGCCCTCCAGCGCCGATGGTACTGCACTCGGGAGGGTGTGGGAGAGTAGGACACCGCCGGACAATCTT
>NZ_QGKS01000464.1 GCF_003172935.1 Micromonospora sicca
GTCGGGGACGGTGGCGGGGCGTCGGGTTTGGGTGGATGGGGTGATCGAGCCGATGTCGTCGACGAGGCTGTCGACGCTGGCGAGGCGTAGCCGTAGGTCGCGGGAGACGAGGATGTGACCGATGAGTTCGCCTCGTCCTTGATAGATGCGTGAGTAGGCCCGGCCGGGAGGTAGGAGCGGGGCGAGGTTGTACAGCCTTACGGGGTCGCCCTTGTCGGGCCGGTCGATATCTCCGTCGTCGGGGCCGGCGAGCAGGGTGGTGGTGACGGCGTCGGGTCCATCGTTGAGGTCCCCGCAGACGATGGTGGGCATTCCGGGTTCGCCGCCGGTGGCGGAGGCGGTCATGACCTTGTTTAGCCGCACGCGGACGGCGACGGCTTCGGCGGCCCGCCGCAGCAGGGCGTATCCGGCGCCGCGGGCGCGTTCGTCTTCGTTCTTCGGGTACCGGCGGTTGTCGGGGTAGGTCAGCAGTTTTGACTTGAGGTGGCAGGTGATCAGCCGCAGGCCGCTGCCGACGTCGACGTGGACTTGAAGGGCGCCGCGGCCCATCCGGGTGAGGGTGGTTCCGTCGACGTCCGGGTACCGCTGGCAGGCCGGCGTCAGGAAGTTTGACGACCTGGTCCTCGACTGTGACGGGGTGGGGCGACAGGACACCGACCCGGATGGGGTGGTTGCCGGCGGGGGGATCGGCGAGTTGGACCTGCCAGGCGCCCGCTGCGTTCGAGAAAGCTTCGCGCCAAGAAGCCCCTCGGGCAGCCGGGCGAGCAGCCAGACCGGCGAGCGTGGGTGGACTGGGTGTGCGGGTCCGGGATCGAGCTCGGCTATACCGAGCGGACCGGGGCGCAGTCAGTAACGGGAACGGACTCGCAATGCGTAGGCCGACGGTTCCATTCCGTTGGGCCGCTCCATAGGAAGGCCCGGGTCACGGGCTTGATCGCCGATCGTGACCCGGGCCTTCTTCATACCGTCGAACGGCAGCCGATCTCAGGGCCCGGTGGCGCTCGCCACCCCGCTCTCGTTGACGGTGAACTGTCCGCGCGGGGCGCCGTTGAAGGTTCCACTCTTGATCCACTCGATCAACGCCGCCTTGAACGTGGAATGGGGACCAGCCCAGGGAGCACCGGGGGTGCCGCCGTAGGGGGTGCCTGAGGTGGGGGTGCAGCGTGTCCCGGAGCAGCCCTCCCACAAGAAGGTGTGGCTTCCGCACGCAACCTTTACCAGCACCTTGTTCGTCATCTGGGCGGCGTTGTAGATGGCGTCCGCGTTCGCTGGCGACGTCGGCGGAGCGTCCTCAAGACCGTGGATGACGAGCGTGGGTGGGGTCAGCTGTGCTGCGACTTCGGTGTTCCAGCCGTAGCTGGAGAAAACCGGACTGCGGGCGACGCCTGTCGGGTGCCCGGCGATGTTCCCTCCCCACTGGGCGCCCACAGGATCCTCCTCCCGGTTCTGCGCCGCGACCTGGTCCCGACTGCCCGCGACCACACGGCCGGTGCACGCCGCCTCGCGGTCGGGCGGCAGGTTCCCGGGTCCGCCACCGACGAAGACGTGCAGCGGGAAGGTAGCGAAGCTGCCGCCCGGCGGCGGCGTCTCCTCGGTGTCGAAACCGAAGAGCGACGCCGCGAACACGACACGGTTGACCTTGGCGATGTACTGGTCGCTGTGGGGAAGGAGCGGGTTCGGGTTACCCGCGTATAGCGTCCGGCCGACGAACTGCGCGCCAGCCGAGTAGCCCACCAGGGTTACCTTGCCGTCCGACGGCTGCGCCCGCGCGATGGCGTCGTCGATGACCTGACGGATGTCGCGAACGAAGGTGTCGACACGGGCGAACCGGACGTGGCTCGAGTGCGCCCGCAGCTGTCCGCCGAGCGGATTGGTGAACAACGTCGGATCCTGCGCCGCCCCCTGCTGATTGAGGGGGAAGACCGGGACATGCGTGCGATCGCACCCCACCGGGTTCGAGCAGGTGATGCCGTCCGGGTTGTAGGCGGGCAGGCTTGCGTTGCCCGGATCGTCCAGGCCGTGGGCGAAGCGCGTCGAGCGGCCGTAGCCGAGCAGGTTGGGGGCGAAGGTGTCGATCCCTGCCCGGGCGAGCGCCTTCTGCACGCTGAGCTCGCCGCCTTCGGGGGCGGGTTGTCGCAGGTCGAACGAGGTCGGGCCGTAGTTGGTGCGGCCGTGGATCAGCACCGCGGCCCGGTTGGGCACCGAGTGGCACTTGCCGTTGGCGTAGACGGGCTGGACGCGATGCACCTGCAGTTCGGCCGAGAGCCCGTCGAACTGCGGGTCGGGCATCAGCCCGGCGGGGACCGTGAACGGCAGGAAGTGATCGCTGACCTGCACGCCGGTCGGCGCCTTGTCGCAGCCGGCGGCCGACGACGCGGAGGGCGGCGGAGTGAGTACGCCAGCGAGCGCGGTTACTGCGACGACCGTGAATGCCGCCCCTCTGAGTCTTCGCTTTGATTTGGACATGGGGTCTCCTTAATGGGAGCGCTACGCGCGGTTCGCGTAGTCGTGACACCTGGCCGCACCGGCCTAATTGCGAGGGCGGGGCGCGGGCGCGTCAGAGCAGGATGAAAAGGGCCGCGACGGCGACCAGCATGCGGGATTTCACATCGGAACGTTCCTGAGACGCGGACTTTGCGTTGGATAAGGAACGGTGCCGCTTCCGCAAATCGGGTCGCGATACGCGCCGAGCGGCATCGGTGGTCACTGCCCCCCGCTGGTTGTGGATCCCACGGAAGGTTGTGTCGACAAGAACTGCGAAAGGGCGTTGACACAGGTCGGTTGTCAACGACCGTGTCTCTACTTCTCGGGTCCTTTTACCCGGGCCGCCTAGTTCTGTCGACTCTGAACGCGCCACTGACGGTGCTCGCTTCGCGATGAGAAGTCAACGCACGAACTTTCCATCAACTGGCTGATAGGATGGCAGCGGCCAAATGCTACATCCGTGGCAAAAATGAGGAGGCCCTGATTTTATAGCCTTCTCTAGTTTCCGACCGTCATGGGCCAAAAATGCGGAAATTGCCGACCAAACCTCCACGGTGATGCAAGCGCAAGCTCACTCGGAGATCTTGTCACGCGACCGTCCAGGTGTCCATAGTGAAGGCCCGCCTGCCAAACGTTGGGCAAGAGGAGCAGGCGGTGGACCAGCGCCGGGGAACCGACTCGTAATGCGGCAGATCCCATTCATTCGTTGTGCCTGATCTGCGCCCCGGGTCCGCTCCCGCTGCCCGACGATGGCGGGGGGAGGGACGTACATGAGCGGCGCTCGCGGCCTGGACGGATGGGGCTGGAGGGAGTGAGCACGGCCCGGCGGTGGGAGACGTCGCCAGGTGGGCCCGTGCTACGCCGGCCTGTCGCCCCGATGCTGGCCGCGCCGGTCGACTCCGTGCCCGAGAGTCCGAATTTGATCTATGAACCGAAGTGGGACGGGTGGCGGGCGCTGGCCTTCCGCGGAGCCTCGGACGTCTACCTGCAGTCGCGGGCCGGCAGGAATCTGACGCCGTACTTCCCGGACATCACGCGGGCCGTGCGGGCCATCGTCCCGCCCGGTGCGGTGCTCGACGGGGAACTGGTCGTCTGGGAGCGCGGGCGGACGAACTTCGCCCTGCTGCAGCGGCGGGTCACCGCCGGCCGACAGCTGCTGCGCGAAGCCCGCGAGCACCCGGCCTACTAACGTCGCCTTTTGACCTTCTCGTCGACGTTGGCGGGGAGCCGGTGCTCGATGCGCCGCTGGTCGAGCGGCGTGCCCGGCTGGTGCGGCTGCTCGCCGGCGCCCCGCCGCAGTTGGCGGTCACCCCGCAAAGCGCCGACCTGGTCGAGGTCAGTGAATGGCTGACCACCTGGACCGCGGCCGGCGTCGAAGGGGTTGTGATCAAGCGGCTGGACAACCGGTATGAGCTTGCCCGGCGAGGGTGGGCGAAGTTCCGGGCCCGTGCCACCAGGGAGGCGATCATCGGCGGCGTCACCGGCAGCATCGGCAACCCCGACACACTTCTCCTCGGCCGATTCGACCGGCGCGGTCGGCTGCGCTACACCGGCCGCACGCACCCGCTGGCCGCGCCCCAGCGCCAGGAGCTGGCGGGACTGCTGTCCCCGCCACGCCCAACCGACCGCCCTGTTGTCATCCATCTCTGGCCCGATCCGCTGCCGGCTGCCTGGTCCGGCCAGTTCGAACGGCCGGAGCCGCTGCGCTACGCCCAGGTCGAGCCAACCGTGGTGGCCGAGATTCAGGTGGACACGGCCTACGAGCACGACCGGTGGCGTCACCGCGTCCGGTACGCGCGGCCCAGGCCGGACCTGTCGGTGTACGACGTGCCCCTGATCCTCGACGAAGGCGAAGACCTCTTCTCCGACTACGCGCGCATCGCCTGACTGACCTCACCCCCTTTTGCCACTACAGAAGGGCGCCGTCGCCTGGTCGTGGTGCGCCCCGGACATGGAGGGCTAGGGGCCGGACCTGACCCGGCTCTACCAGCACGCGCGGTGGGATACGGCAGCGTGGCGCTGGGCGCGGCGGCGGGCGGTGCTGCTCTGCCGTGGGGTGCTGTGCGGAGTCCGGGCCCAATCGAGGAGCTGACCAAGGCGGCGCAGCGCTGGTGCGCCGAGCAGGGCTACGAGGTGGTCGGCGAACACGTCGGCGCGATGGGCTGGCGGGCGGCTTTCGCCGACGTCGACGAGGGCTTGGCCGACCTGGTGGTGGCGCCGTCGGTGGAGCGGCTGGGCTTCGGTAGACAGGTGTTCGAGCGGATTGCGGAGGTGCGCGCGTCGGGCGGCGACGTCGCCGGGCCGGGTGTGCGGTCGACGCGGACGCCACGGTGGTCGCCGAGGCGGTCGTCGAGCAGAAAGAGGCGTGATGGAGCGAGAAGCGGATGATGTTGGCGTGCCCGCCGACGAACGTGAACGAGCTGCTGGAGGGCATGGGCGCCGTTCGTGCCGACGGTCGACCACAGCCTGGCCCCGTGCGTGGACTGCGGCGCGGACGTGTGGATCGGCCCGAACCAGCGCCTCGTCGCGGTCCGCGCCCCGAAGGCGACGCTGCTGCTGTGTATGGCGTGCGCGCTGCCGGGGTCCATTAGCTCAGCGTTTGCCTGTCGGATCAGTGACAAGGTGACTACTCACCGTTGACAGGATGCTTCCTAGGCGGCCACCGTCGATGGTGTCGGTGGGCATTCGCCCGGCGGGCAGGGTCATTGCGTTGTCGGGATGCTGCTGGTCACGGCGGTAATGAGGTCGTGGGGGCGGCGGTTGGCGCGGCGGGTGGCGCGGGCGATGTTGGCCTCGCCGTTGCTGCGGTGGTAGCCGATCGAGGTGTTACGCAGGGTCGCGAGGACGGCGGGTCCGGTGCCGGTCCGGGCTTGGTGGAGATCTTCACGGAAAGTGA
>NZ_QGKS01000278.1 GCF_003172935.1 Micromonospora sicca
CCCCGCATGTGTGCGGCGACACCCTGCGCCGCCCCCACCACCATCGACGCCCACCCCTGGTCCCCGAACGGGCGCCGCAGGATCGACATCGATCGCCGGCAGCGGCATCACAAGCGCCGGATCTCGCCGATCATCGCCCGGGGCCGCCCGTACCGTCCACGTCGACCTGCGTCGGGCCGCCCTCGTCCCTGGCCCGGTCCGGTCAGTCCGAGGCGGCGGCGAGGACGTCGCGGCAGAGCCGGTCGGCCGTCCGGGTGGTCTCCGGCAGCCGGTAGCGCGGGGTCAGCGCCAGCACCCGGTCGGCGGCGTTCGCCAGGCTCATCCGGTGGCCGACGCTGACGAAGACCGGCTTCACCCCGTCCCGGGTGCGCAGCACCCGGCCGACCACCTCGTCGCCGTCCCGCAGCGGCGACGACTCACCCCGGCGTGGGCCCGGCTCGTCCCACTCGCCGACCAGCGGCGTCTTGCCCACCCCGATCGCGGGCAGGCCGGTGACCACGCCGAGATGACAGGCCAGCCCGAACCGGCGCGGGTGGGCCAGCCCGTGCCCGTCGCAGACCAGCAGGTCGGGACGGACGGTCAGCCGGTCCAGGGCGTCCAGCAGCGCGGGCAGCTCGCGGAAGGCGAAGAGCCCGGGCACGTAGTCGAAGGCGGGCCGGCCGACGGTGACCGCCGAGTCCACCACCGCGAGCGTCCGGGCGTCCAGCACCGTGACGGCCGCCGCGAGCCGGTCACCGCTCTCCGCGTACGCGACGTCGAGGCCGGCCACCGTGGCGGGCGCGGTCGGTCCCGGCCCGGCCAGGTCGGCCAGCGGCCGCACCTCCTCCTGTACGCGCAGCGCCTCCGCCACGCTCCCCGGCGGCACGTAGGGGAGCCCACCTCCCGTCACCGCGGCCCTCAGGCGGGCTGGAGGTCGGTGCGGGCCTCCTCGGCCCAGCGTAGGACGCCGTGGGCGCCGGCGGACTCGGCGACGGCGGTGGCCTCGTCGACCAGGGCGAGCGCCTGGTCGGGGCGGCCCGCGTCGGCGGCGAGGTAGCCGAGCCCGACCAGGTTCGCGGCGACCCCGGGCAGGAAGCCGATCTCCCGGCGCAGCCGGGTGGACTCCTCCATCCACTGCCGGGCCTGGTCGAGCCGGCCGGCGGCCTGCTCGGTGAAGGCCAGGTGCCGCAGCACGTACGACAGGGTCATCTTGTCGCCGGCCTCGGTGGCCAGCTGACGGGCGCGGGCGAAGGCCGGGGCCGCGGTGTTGTTGTCGGCGCGGATGACCTGGTGGAGGCAACCCACCCAGAACAGCGCCTCACCCTCGCCACGCACGTCGCCGAGCGCGCGGTACAGCTCGGCGGCCCGCTCGAAGAGCCCCAGCTCGCGCGGGTCCTCGACCTCTTCCTCCAGGAAGCGCGCGTGCAGCACCCGCCCGCGGGCGAGCGCGAGATCCGCCTCCACCGCGTCGAGCGTCCGCTCGGCGGCGGCCAGCGCGCCACCGTCGCCGGCGAACACCGCGTTCTCGTAGAGCTCCCTGGCCCGCTCGATCCGGTCCTCGACGACCATGCCCGCTCCCTGTCCTCGTCGGTTACTGACCCACTCGCCCGTCGATGCGCTCACGCAGCAGATCGGCGTGACCGCTGTGCCGGGCGTACTCCTCGATCATGTGCGGCAGCAGCTCCCGCAGCGAGATCTCCTGGCCGTCGGACATCCGCGCCCGGACGCCCAGATCCGCCGTCGCGGCGACCAGTTCCTCGGCGAACGCGATCTCGGTCCGCCAGGTCCGCCACGCCTCCTCGACCACCGCCGGGTCCCCCACCGCGTTGTCGAACGCGCCGTCCCGCTCACCCTCCGCCGAGTAGAGCTTGGGCACGTCCTGGCCGGCCATCACCCGCCGGAACCAGCTCCGCTCCACCTCGGCCAGGTGCCGCAGCAGGCCGAGCCGCGACATCTTCGACGGCGGTACGGACCGCCGGGCGAGCTGCTCGGCGTCGAGGTCGGCGCACTTCATTTCGAGGGTCAGCCGGTAATCCCGGAGGTATCCGACGAGCATCGACCGCTCGTCGTGGTACCCGCCCTCGGAACGCGGATCGTCCTCGGGGCGGACGAACATGTTGGACCAGGCGAACTGGGGCGCGGGCTGGTCGGTCTCGGTGGTGGTACGCGCGTCAGCCATGCCCGGACCCTCGCCCACGCTCCACCCTCCCGCAACGCATTTACGCCGCTAAGCCTGACTGTCGGCGATGGTGGGATCGGCACCGGGGTCACCGGCCCGCTGAAGCTCCTCCTCGAACATGACGAACGTCCTCCGCCGGATGCCACTGATCAGGGCTTGCTCCCGGGCGGTCAGGTGGCGGCGTTCGGCGGCGGCGCTGTCCTCGATCGCCTGCACGGTCTCGTAAAGCGCGAAGACCGGGCCCTCACCTTCCAGATATCGGCCCCGGTCGTGCTCCGTCCGCTGGACGAACTGGTCTGCCGTGAGCACGCTGACCTCTCCGCCGATCGCGAAGAGGATCTCGTCCGCGAGATGGGTCACCGGCTCCCATCCTCCGGTATCGATCGACAATCGCCACGCGGTCAGGCCGCCCTCAGCTGTGGCCACCATCTTCACTGGCGACCGGTAATAGCTGAAGTAGGCAGGTAAGGCCAGACCTGGCTCATCACTCACGCGTGCGACTCCCCGACCAACGCAGTTTGCAGGGCCTCCCAGAAGTACCGTCGGACCTGCTGAAGAAGGCCGTTCCGCACGGCGCACTCCGTCGGCGTCATGCTACGGCCTTCTTGATCAGCCAACGCCTTCAAATCTCGACCCACCTCGTACAACGCGTGCTCCCACGCGGCAACCTCTTCGAGCGCCTGTAGATGCAGCCGGAACTCGGCGATGTGACCGCTCGTCGTACGCAACATCATCATCACGTCCCGGTAGCCGCTCTCTTGTGGCGTCAGGAACCGATCCTCGAAATAGACGATCTCGATCCCCGGCTCCCGCCGGATCGTCTCGAGAGCCCCGTACAAGTCGGACAGCCTCTCGAAGGCGACGCTCGCCGCCGCGAGGTCGGTCAGCAGTGACACGTCGCCTCGGTATTTGTTCACCTTGTCCTCGGCACGCCGCCTGTCCTTCTGGCCTGGCCTTGGTTCAGCCACCGCTCCACGCGCCGACCGGGATGCCAACCGCCGCGCCAGCTCCGTGACTTCGGGCTGGGCGAGGGATGCCTCGACGTAGAGCTGATCGAGATAGAGGTGACGATACGACGAATCCCCGCGCCGTTTGTAGTCGAAGCCCGGCTGAACGGGATCAGGGCCGGGAGCCTGACATGAGGCACTAATTCGGCGCTGCTCCTCGGTCAGTGGAGTCGGTTCAACTTCCGGGCCACCGTCCCGCGCCGCCTTCACCGGCCCCCGCTGGGCGACGTCGGCCAACGCCGCGCCTAGGACGTCGATGGCGTTTTGGCTGCCGGCGAGGTGGTGCATCGTCACCGGTCGGGCGGTCAACGAGGCCGCCAGCTCAGGCGTCGCCAGCATCATCCGGGCCAAGTCGGGGCGCCGCGTCAGCTGCCGGACCAGCGTCTCGGCCAGCAACGCCTTGCCGCTTGGGGGCGCCTCCCACGTCTGATCGAGCATCTGCCGTACCCGCGGGTCACCGAGGAGTTGCGCCACGTCCCGGGCCGCTGCCTCGTCAAGATCGGGCACTAGGCGACGGAGCGTGGATGCGTCGACATGGTTCGCCAGCTCGACCGGAGTCACCCCGGCGGCGAACACCTCGTCCAGGCTTCCACCGGCTGCCACAGCATCTCGCACGAACTGCCCAGCCGCTATCCGTTCAGCGTGAGCGTCAAGGTGCGCCCGCCGCAGACCATTCGGATCCGGTTCCGGTCGGCTACCAGGAAAGGAGGTCGCGCCCGGCGGGGTGATCGACGTGGGCTCGCCTAGCAGGTGGACGTGGTTGAAGTCCGGCACGTCGTCCAGCGGGTGCCGCGGCGCTGGCGGTCGGGGCGGGTCGGACGGTTCCGGTACGTCGGGCAGGACGTTGAAATCGCCTGGTGGCCGGCCGGCCAGCGGCATCGGCCGGCCGTCCCGGCCCAGGACCAGCGCGTCTATCCCGACCACGTTCGCCTGACCCGGCACCCCGCTGTGCGTGTAGAGCGGGCGGTCCCAGACGTGCCCGCTCTGCGGATCGAGGTACAGCACCGTGCCGTTCTGGTTCAACGCCACCCACGCGTGGGAGCCGCCGTGCTCCAAACTCGTGACGAGGAAGGCGTAACTGCCGTGCCCACCCAGGAGCAACTGCTCGTGGAGGTCGCGATACCCCCGCTCGACCGCCTGCCCTGCCCCGAAACCGGTAGCCGCACCGGTCTCGGGGCACAGCTTCTGGAACCGTCCTCCGGTGATCTCCTCGACCCGTCGGGGACCGTCCACCTCACCGCCGACCGGCCGGCGCACGTCCCCCTCCAGGTACGCGTCGAAGGTACGCGGCGCGGAGACCCGGGGACGGCCGTGCACCCACGTGTCGTAGAGCGACAGGGTGCAGTCCAGGCAGTTGATGCCCCGGGAGGCATCCGCCTGCGGGCCGCCGTCGTTCGCCAACCGGAACCAGCCGCCGTACCGGGGGTCGGCCGTCCGCACCACGCTGCCGTCGGGGTTGCGCGGCATCTGCCGTTCGAGGTCGGTCTGGTGCAAGGCGAGCGGTGGACGCAGCCCGCCCCGTATCCCGAACCTGCGGGAGCGGTCGATCGGCGGCGGGTCGTCGTCCCCGGTCAGGGCCGACCGGTCGGACGTCTCGACCGCGCCGGGTGCCAGGTCGGCGACATCATCGTTGATCCGGTAGAAGTCCGCGTCGTCGTCGACCGTCACGTGCTCGGGCACGACGGACCCGTTCAGCACCGCATATGCGCGCTCCTGCAGCTCGTAGCTCATCGTGCTGGCATCAAAAGCGGCTTTGCGCCACCGCTGTGCGACCAGGTCGTGGCCCGCCTCGTGTAGCTGCTGCGCGTAAGCGCCGTATTCGCCCGCTGAGCGCTGATGCCGGTCAGCGCGCGTGCGAAGCCAGGCCGCTTCTTCCTGCCGTCGCCTGTCCTCGAACCACGCCCGCTGCGCCTCGAAGTAACCCTGATACCGGCGTCGATCCAGGCCCTCGCGGTCGGCAGCTCGGTGAGCGGCAAGCTGTTCCGGCGTCTTGGGGCGGGGCGGCAGCGGGTCGAACGGCCCCGGGAGAATCGGAGAGGCGTCGTCTGTGTGCCTCGGTGGTCCCGGTGCCAACGCCTCCAGCAGCGGAAATCGCGGTGATGGTGACGGTGACGGCTCCGGACCCGGGGCCGGCGGACCGACGTCCCGCCCCCGTGCAGTGGGCGAGCCAACCG
>NZ_QGKS01000097.1 GCF_003172935.1 Micromonospora sicca
GTCCTGGCACTGCCCTCCCCCTCACTCCCCGAAGGAAGCGACGTGAGTAGAACCCCCACACGACGCGGCCGCGCAGCGGCTGCGGTCGTCGCGTCGGTGTTGACCGCCGGCGCCCTCACCACAGCGTTCGCCGGATCCGCCAGCGCCCAGCCGTCCGCCACCGTTGTCAAGAGCAGCGCCGCAGGGTGGAGCCCCACCGACCAGGACCGGCTGGCCGAGGCCCGCGACAACGGCCAGCAGAAGGTTACGGTCCTGGTCGGAGCGCAGTCCGGGCAGGCCGGCACCGTCGCCGACGGCCTCGCCGGCCTCGGCGCGGACGTGCTCTACCGCGATGACGACCTGAGCTACCTGCGGGCCAGCGTGGCCGTCGATCGGGCCGACCGGGTTCCGCGGCTCAGCGGCGTGCAGACCGTCGAGATCGACGCACCGGTCCCGCTACCGGACCCGGCCCCGGACGCCTCCCAGGCCCCGGCACCCCAGCCGGCGCCTGGCAAGAACACTCCCGCCGCCAACCCGTACATGCCGATCAACGACATGGGCGCGGCGCAGTTCGTGGCCGAGCACCCCACCCTCGACGGGCGCGGTACCACCGTCGGCATCATCGACACCGGCGTCGACCTGGCACACCCGGCCCTGCAGAACACCACCACCCGTGAGCGCAAGATCGTCGACTGGGTCACCGCGACCTCCCCGACCGACGACGGCGACCCGACCTGGATCAGCATGGCCAAGAACGTCTCCGGGCCGAGCTTCACCGTGGACGGCCGCACCTGGACCGCGCCGGGCTCCGGCTCCTACCGCTTCGGCGTCTTTAACGAGCGGGACGCCGCTCTCGCCGGTGAGGTCGGCAACGACGTCAACCGGGACGGCAACCCGACCGGCAGCAGCGGCCTCTTCGGCGTTCTGTGGGACGGCGGCACGACCGTCTGGGTCGACACCAACCAGAACGGCTCCTTCGCCGAGCAGACCCCGATGACCGACTACAAGCTCCGCTACGACGTTGGCACCTTCGGCACCGACAACCCGGCGACCCCGATCGCCGAGGCGATGCCGTTCGTGGTGCAGGTCGACGGCAAGGGCAAGTTCGTCAACATCGGCATCGTCGCCGGCGCGCACGGCTCGCACGTCGCCGGCATCACCGCCGGCAACGGGCTGTTCGGCGGCAAGATGACCGGCGCCGCGCCGGGCGCCAAGCTGGTCTCCGTCCGGGTCTGCATGTTCGTCGGCGGCTGCACCTCGCACGCCCTCATCGAGGGCATGATCTATGCCGCCAAGCAGGCGAACGTCGACGTCATCAACATGTCGATCGGTGGCCTGCCGTCGCTCAACGACGGCAACAACACCCGGGCGCTGCTCTACAACCGCCTCATCGACCAGTACAACGTGCAGATGTTCATTTCGGCCGGCAACAGCGGGCCGGGCACCAACACCGTCGGCGACCCGTCGGTCGCCGAGAAGGTCATGAGCATCGGGTCGTACATCACCGACGCCACCTGGCGGGCCAACTACGGCTCCAGCTCGCCGTACCAGGACAACCTGCACTACTACAGCTCTCGTGGCCCAGCGGAGGACGGCGGCTTCAAGCCCAACATCGTCGCCCCCGGTTCGGCCATCTCGTCCATCCCCACCTGGCAGCCGGGCGGCCCCGTCACCGGCACCTACGAGCTGCCCCCGGGCTACGCCATGTTCAACGGCACCTCGATGGCCTCTCCGCAGGCCGCCGGTGCCGGGGCGCTGCTCGTCGGCGCCGCCAAGGCGCAGGGCTTCCAGCGCAAGCCGGCTCAGCTCCGGCAGGCCATGATGTCCTCGGCCCGCTTTCTCGACAACATCGGCGCGTACGAGCAGGGCGCCGGCCTGATCGACGTGCCGGCGGCGTACGACGTCCTGCGCAAGAACATCAAGACCGTCGACATCACCTCCTCAGTGCCGGTGAACACCGTGCTGTCCGGCTTCCTCGCCACCCCCGGCGTCGGCGTCGGCATCTACGACCGTGAAGGCGTCACGGTGGGCCGCAAGTACACCCGCACCTACACCTTCACCCGCACCACCGGCGGGTCGAAGGCCGTCACCTACAACCTGTCCTGGGTGGGCAACGACGGCACCTTCTCGTCCGGCACCTCAATGGCTCTGCCGCTGAACAAGCCCGCCGAGGTACCGGTCGCGATCAACCCTGCGACGCCAGGCGCGCACTCGGCGATCCTGCGACTGGACGACCCGGCGACCACCGGCGTCGACTACCAGACGATGAACATGGTGGTCGCCCCGTACACCTTCGCGGCGGCGGACAACTTCCAGGTGACGATCAACGGCAAGGTCGGCCGTAACCAGTCGCTGCGCTACTTCTTCCGCGTGCCGGCGGGTACGCCGGCGCTGAAGGTGGACTTCACCGGCCCGTCCAGTGAGCCGGGCGCCGGCCAGGCGCGGTTCCTGCGCTACCACCCGTACGGCGTGGCGATCGACGACAACGCCTCCACCTCCTGCTTCGTCCCGGCCGCGGGCGCCTGCGCCACCGGGTCACCGAACAGCCGCACCACCTCCAACCCGCTGGCCGGCGTCTGGGAGGTCACCGTGGACGGCCGGCGTACCTCCGACGCGGAGTGGACCAAGTTCGCGTTGACCGCCTCAGTTCTCGGCGCGACGGTCTCCCCGAACCCCGACGTGATCGACTCCGCCACGCTGAACGTGCCGGTGTCCCGGTCGTACTCGCTGACCAGCACGCTCGGCTCGTTCACTGGCCGGGCGGTCGGCGGCACGCTGGGCAGCGCCCGGCAGGGCCAGTTCACCATCGGCAACCGGACCGTCCAGGAGTACGACCTGACGGTGACCCCCGGTTCCACTCAGATGCGGGCCACCATCGGTGGCACCTCCGACCCGGCCGCCGACCTGGACCTGTACGTGCTCAACTGCACGTCCGGGACCTGCGTGGAGGCCGGGCGCAGCGCCGACGGCGACTCCGAGGAGTCGGTCACCATCGCCAACCCGGCGGCAGGCGCCTGGAAGGTGCGTGTCGACGGGTACTCGGTGCCCTCCGGCTCGACCAGCTACAACTACATCGACGTCTTCACCAACCCGGCCTTCGGCACGGTCGCAGTGAGCGACGCGAACGCGCCGCGCCCCAGCGGCACCTCCTGGACTGTGCCCGGCTCCGTGACCGTCAAGGCCGCCCCTGCCACCGGTCGAATGCTGTACGGCACGGTGCAGGTCCGCACCGACACCAACATCCTGATCGGCAGCGGTGACATCGTTGTACGGAACGTAGGCTGACGCTCCTTGAGGCAGGAGGCCCGCCCCCGGTTCTCGGGAGCGGGCCTCCTCGCGTTCGTCATACTTCCGATCCGCCGGCCGTCCCATAAGCCTTCGATCCCGCTGGTCCGGTAGACGATCGTGTCGTTGCGGTTGCCCGGCTGTGGCTACTCGCCGGGCCCCACTGCCCGTGCAGACCTGGGAGGACGCAATGGAGGTGCACGCCGGGCGTACCCCGTATCGCCGCTGCGCATCCCCGGCCTGCCCACCGACATCGCCGAGCTCAGCCTCGCCTGCCTGGCGGCCGACCCGACCCGCCGGCCTACGGCGGCACAGCCCGCCACCCGGTTCGGCGCCCGCATTTCTTGGTGCTCCGATGGTGATCGGACGTCGGCGAACTGGCGGGGATACGCGGTTACCTGATTGGACGTGCGTCTCTTCCAGGGCAACTCGAATCCATCGCTTCCCATGGATGGACTGCTGGACCTGCTGGTATCCGCCGGGACGGAGCGGGAGCGGGGCGTGCTGGTCGAGCCGACCTCGCAACGCATAGATAATCATCTGTCTACGGATCAGAAGGTTAGGGGTTCGAGTCCCTTCGGGCGCACCACTTGAGCAGGGAATATAGCCGATCGGCTATATTCCCTGCTTTCGTATGGGTCACGTGTGGGACACGGTTGTGGCACATGTTTGCGCAGGTCAGGGGCGGTTTCTCCGGCAGTTGCACCCCCTCGGGCGGCTCCCGACCGCCGAGCAGCCACGGAGCAGCACGATCCACCATCTTGGATTCTTGGGTTGCGACAATGGGGAAGCGGTGCGCCTGATTCCGCAGGTAGCGGCCTTGGCTTGTTGCGCACCGAAGGAGACCCCGGCAGCTCGACCACCTGATTTACGATCAGATGGTCCCAGGAACAGAGACAGCTTCGACCGAGACGGCAGGCTGGGCGTGCCGATCTTGACGCCAATGCCGGACATCAAGGTCAGAACCTCGACGAGAGGGTGCTCGTCGAGCACCTGTCCAACTCATCGGTGACCTGGTCGCGTTGGCGCGGCACGACGTTCCCGAGGTGGTAGTTCCATACCCCGAGCCGGGTTGTCGGTGATCAGGCGATCGCGGTGCGCGCCGCTGAGGGCGGCCCGCAGGGTGGCGTGGATGTGCTGCAACGTGCAGACAGTTTGGGGCTGCCCGGCCCGGTTGCGGGTGCCGGGCGATCTGCTCCAGGGGGTGGTTCGTGGGCAACATTCCCCTCGAGATGCGCGCAGTGCAGGACACCGGCTACACGCAGCGCAAGAGCTACGACGTGAACGGCACTCCGGAAGGCACAACCTGGACGCCCATGATCTACTCCCCGGTCCGGCTGGTGAGGGCTGAGATGACGTACTGGTGCAGTGGCGTCGGCGACTGCGTGGTCGGCGCGGCGACTGACGAGAACCCAGTCCGAACGAAGTGGACGTGACCTGATCGTAGGCCCTCGTCGGCCGACGCTCTCGCGACGGCGAGCGAGGGCCTACAGACGTACTGCGGCGTCGGTCAGCACGGTCAGTCGGCCAGCAGGTCGACATGGCCGGGCAGGTCGACCTGCTGGCCGAGGTTCTCCGGCTCCCACGGGTAGCGCCCCAGGTCGCGGCCGCGGACCTCCTCGTGCCGGTTGGACCGGGCCTCGAGCCACGGCATCGGGGCCTGGCTGACGATGAACGTGTAGCCGTCGTTGTCCTGCTTGACGACCATGTAGCGGTGGGTGGTGCCGCCGTCCCCGGCCGGCACGCCACCGATGTACGGCTGGTGCCGCATGTCGCCTTCCCAGCCGACGGTGGAGTCGGCGAGGGCCAGTACGGCCCAGATGGCCCACCGGGCGCGGTCGGAGCCGGCGTTCCGGTCCGCGAGCCAGGCCGGGAGCGGGATTACGAGGTCGTGCACGATTAGGACCCGGCAGTGCTTGTATGCCTGGTTCGGTTTGGTGGTTTGCCTACCGTTCGGCGCAGCGGTCGGAGACCAGTCCGGCGATGGCGAGCGTGGTGTCTTCGAAGT
>NZ_QGKS01000166.1 GCF_003172935.1 Micromonospora sicca
GCCGCCACCTGCCTGCCCGCCCCGCCGTCACCGGGCTCCTCGTCGGCGGCCGTCCCGGCCTTCGGCAGCCACCGATCCGATCATCGGCATCGCCGTCGCGCGAATGCGTGGACCAGAACGTCTATCTCAGACGCTACGAAGCTGATGACGTAGATGGATCAGGCAGCTCGGCTGCCGGTCCAGCCGGTCGAGCCGGTCCAGCCGGTCGAGCCGGTCCAGCCGGTCGAGCCGGTCGAGCCGGTGCGTGGAGGTGCGTGGAGGTGAGTCACCTACGTCATCAGCTTCGTAGCAGGTTCTCACGCCATCGTTGTCCCCAGCGCCGGCCGTTTTCCACAGGCTTGCCCACAGGCTTTTCCACAGGCTCCCGGCGGGATTTGAAGGCGGATGCGGCGGAATGGAGCATGCCAGTGTGACGGAGTTCAGGCCACCGGTCGACCTCGGGGTGACGTTGCGGGCGTTGCGCCGCCAGGCCGACCTGAGCCAGCGACAACTCGCCGAGCGGTCCGGGGTGCCGCAGGCGACGATCGCCCGGATCGAGTCGGGCCGGACGGCCGACCCGAGCTTCCGTACCGTCGAACGGCTCGTGGACGCGGTCGGCGGCGTCGTCATCTCCGTCGCCGGGACCTCCTCGGCCGCCCCGACCGCTGCGGAGGAGGCCCGTTCGCTGCCGGCCGTGCCGCACGAGGAACTGCGGGACGCCGCGGGGCGGCACTGCCCGGCCCACCTGGACGCCCGAGAGGTACGCGAGCCGCGGGACTGGCCGGGCGCCTGGTGGGCGCACTGGCACGACCTTCCCCCTCAGCGGTGGCCGATGGCGTTACCGGCCGTGACCTACGTACAGGATCGGGGCGAGCGGGATCGGCGGCGGCGGGGCGAACGGGTCCGGCGGGAGGTCCGGGTCCGGCGCTTCACGGGCGGGGGCCTCCCCGCGACCTCGTGGGGGTTCCTCGCCGAGCTGCCCGACGGGGAGCTGGTCGGCGAGCTGCGGGCGCACGAGCGCAGCGTCGACCTGCTGCTCGGGTACGACCTGGACGACCGGCGGGAGCTCGTGCTCGACGGCGTCCTGGTCGCCCCCGGACGGCGCCTGCTGGGCATCGGGCGCCGGCTGGTGGAGGCGCTGCGCGCCGAGATGGACCGCGCCGGTGTCGCCACCGTCCACGAGGTCGCCGAGTTCGGCGGCGCCGCCTTCCTGCGGGCCTGCGGTTTCCAGGTCGAGTGGCACCGGCCTTCGGCGCTCCGGCTGGACCGGTCGGTCAGCGCAGGGCGGCGGCCGCCTCGGTGAGGGCCGCGAAGGCCTCCTTCATCCGCCAGGCGCCCCGGTCCCGGGGTCCGATCGGGTTGGACACGGTCCGGAGCTCGGCGAACGGCAGGCCGGCCTGGGCGGCGGCGACGGCGACGCCGTACCCCTCCATGGCCTCGGCCACCGCGTCGGGGTGCCGCTCGGCCAACGTCTCGGTGCTCGCGGTCGTGCCCGTCACCGTGCTGACCGTGAGCACTGCGCCGACCGTCGCCGCCGGCAGCGCCGTCCGCAGCGCCGCGAGCAGCCCGGGATCGGCGGGGACGGTCACGCCGCCGCCCAGCAGCTCCGCCGGCATGCCCAGCTCGTCGACCGGGATGAAGCCCTCCGGCGACTCGGCGCCGAGGTCCGCGGCCACGCTGCGGGTCGCCAGCACGGTCCCGCCGACCGCCACCCGACCGGCGAAGCCGCCGGCGATCCCGGCACTCACCACCGCCCGGTACGGGCGTCCGGCCGCCTCGGCCAGCGCGAGCAGCCGGGCGGTGGCGGCGCCGGCGACCGCCGGGCCCACGCCGACCGGGACGACGGTGACGGTGGGCTCGGTGAGGCCCGCCCGCAGGGCCGCCGCCTCGGCCGGTACGGCCGTCACCACGAGCAGACCGGTCACGCCATCGGTCCCCGGGGCTCCCGCCGGTTCTCGTCCTCGGTCCCGCCCGGCCCGCCGACGGAGGAGGACGGACGGTAGATGTGGTAGCCCGGCGGGGCCAGACCGTCGTCGTCGACCGGGGCCGGCGTACCGCCGGGGGCCGGCGAGGTGGGCGTGGGATCGGCGAACTCGCCCTGCGGGTTCCCGGTCCTCAGCGGCCCGGTCTGCTCGGCGGTCAGCTCGTCGTCGCCGAGCGGCCGCCCGACCAGCCGCTCGTTGCGCAGCCGACCGGCCACCACCAGTGCCCGCGCGGCGACCAGGGCCGCGACGCCGGCCACCACCGCGACCCCGATCCGGCCGGTGAAGGGGACGAGCCCGAGCCCGCCGCCGGCCACGAACGCGAGCATCAGCGCGGTCTCCGAGTGGGCGAACGAGCTCGCCCGCAGCCGCTCCGGGATCCGCTCCTGGATCGACGCGTCGACCGCGAGCTTGGCGATCCCGCTCATCAGGGAGGTCACCAGGCAGAGCAGCGCCACCATGGGCAGCGAGAACTTCAGCGCGGCGAGGACCGCGACGCCGCCCACGATGAGCGTGCCGCTGGACTGGATCGCGGCCGGCCGGTGGATGCGCAGCCGGGTGCCGACCGCGGTGGCCAGGAAACTCCCCCCGACCAGCGCGCCGCCGACCAGGGCCAGCGCGCCCTGGGCGCCGAGGGTACGGCCGAAGAAGTCGGTGGTCAGGTCGCCCGCCTTGATCGCGAAGGCGAGGAAGAGCAGCAGGAAGCCGTACACCCCGCGCAGCGCCGCCGCCCCGATCAGCGTGGCGATCACCAGCCGCCCGGCCGGGCGGCCCCGGCCCAGCGGCCGTTCCCCGTCCCGCCGGCGCAGCGCCCGCAGCGGCTGGGGCACCCGCTCCGGCGGCTCCGAGTCGGCGCGCGGCGGCAGGCGCAGCGAGATCACCATGCCGACCAGGAAGATCAGCGAGGCGACCCGGAGCGGCCACTGCGCCCCGAACCAGAACGCGGCCAGCCCGATCGGGGCGACCAGCGCCCCGGCCACCGTGCCGTAGACGCTGGCCCGGGCGCCGACCTGGGACAGCCCGATCCCCTCCGGCAGCAGCCGGGGCACCGCCGCCGAGCGGGCCACCCCGTACGCGCGGGACAGGGCGAGCACGCCGAACGCGGCCGGGTACAGGCCGAAGCTGCCGATGTAGTCCGAGATCAACCAGGCGAGGAAGGCCCGGCCCAGCATGGTCGCCGCCAGGGCGTACCGGCGGCCGTGCCGGAAGTGGTCGAGCAGCGGCCCGACCACCGGGGCGAGCATGGCGAACGGCACCATCGTCACGAGCAGGTAGAGCGCGACCTTGTTGCGGGCCTCGCCGAGCGGCACCTCGAAGAAGATCGTCCCGGCCAGGCCGATCGCGATCAGGGTGTCCCCGGCGCAGGAGAGGGCGTGCAGGTCGAAGAGCCGGACCATGCCCACCTCGTTGCCGGCGCTGCTCGCCCGGGCCGACCCGGCCCGGCGGGTCATCCAGCGTCCGCCGCTGACCGAGCCGCGGAGCAGCAGGCGGGTGGCGCGGATGCCCGTGCCGACGGTCCGCCCGAGGACGGACCGCCCGGAGCGGGAGGACAGCGGCATGTGCACCATCCTCGCCCATCTGATCCACGTGTGCCCCACCACCCGGTGAGAACGACTCCGGGGAGTGCCTGTCGGTCGACCGTGGGCATGGGGAACAATGGTCGGGTGACCAGGCCCGCCTCCGCCCGTGCCGCCCGCCTCGACCAGGTCTGCGCCGCCGCCGTCGAGGTGGCCCGCGCCGGCATCACCGAGGTGGATCCCGCCGACGTCGGCGACCACCTGCAGGCCGTCGCCGAGGGCGACCGGCTCGTCACGCACTACTTCGAGTGCCGGCTCGCCGGCTACCGCGGCTGGCGCTGGGCCGTCACGGTGACCCGGGTGCCGCGCAGCCGCCACGTCACCATCTGCGAGACGGTCCTGCTGCCCGGCCCCGACGCGCTGCTCGCCCCGGGCTGGCTGCCCTGGCAGGAGCGGCTCAAGCCGGGCGACCTCGGCCCCGGCGACCTGCTGCCCACCCCGCCGGACGACGAGCGGCTGGCCCCCGGCTACGTGCTCTCCGACGACCCCGCCGTGGAGGAGACCGCCTGGGAACTCGGGCTGGGCCGGCCCCGGGTGCTCTCCCGCGAAGGCCGCACCGAGGCCGCGCAGCGCTGGTACGAGGGCGACCACGGCCCCTCCGCCCCGATCTCGATGGCCGCGCCGGCCGCCGCCCGCTGCGGCACCTGTGGGTTCTACCTGCCGCTCGCCGGCGCACTCCGGCAGTCCTTCGGCGCCTGCGGCAACTTCTACGCGCCGGACGACGGCCGGGTGGTGAGCGCCGACCACGGCTGCGGCGCCCACTCGGAGACGCTGGTGGAGGCGGCCGAGACGCCGGTCGACGAGCTGCCCACGATCTACGACGACAGCGCGGTCGAGGCTGTGTCGGTCAGCCGGGCCCCGGGCTCGGTGGAGTCCGCCGAGCCGGCGGAGCCGTACGGCCACTCCTGAGCGTCAGTCCTGACCGGCGGCCGCCCGGCGGCGGCGCCGGTTGGCGTCGTGTCGCATCATCACCGCGAGACCGGGAAAGCCCCACAGGAATCCGGCCAGGCAGGTCCAGAGCCAGTTCTGGTGCCCGTGCTCGGTGAGCCAACCCCGGCAGAAGATCAGCAGGACGAGCCCGACCACCGCCCAGCCGACCAGCCCGGCGACGGCGATCGGCACCATCGGGGGGTCAAGGGGTTCGGGCCGCGGCGGTTGCTCTTCTGGCACGGGGAAAGGGTACGCGATGGCCCCTTCCCGCCGGCCGGGTGATCTGGGACGATGCCCGCGACCGACGGCAGATCATCTGCGAGGACCTGATGGCCATTGCCCCGCCGGACGGCGGCACCCCACCCGATCCCACGCACCCCCGCAACCCGGTCGACCGCTTCTTCGAGATCTCCGCCCGCGGTTCGACCACGGGCCGGGAGGTACGCGGCGGCCTGGCCACCTTCTTCACGATGGCGTACATCGTGGTGCTCAACCCACTCATCCTGGGCGGCGCCGTCGACGGTGACGGACGGAAGCTCGCCATCCCCGCGCTGGCCGCCGCGACCGCGCTGGTCGCCGGCCTGATGACCATCCTGATGGGGGTCGTCGGGCGGTTCCCGATGGCGCTGGCCGCCGGCCTGGGCGTGAACGCGCTGGTCGCGTTCGAGATCGCACCCGAGATGACCTGGGCGGACGCCATGGGCCTGGTGGTGATCGAGGGTGTGGTGATCGGGGTCCTCGTCCTCACCGGGCTGCGTACGGCGGTGTTCCGCTCGGTGCCGACCCAGCTGAAGACGGCGATCGGCGTGGGCATCGGCCTGTTCCTGACGATCATCGGCCTGGTCGACGCCGGTTTCGTGCGGCGGGTGCCGGACGTGGCGAACACCACCGTGCCGGTCGGCCTGGGCATCGGGGGCAAGCTCGTCAGCTGGCCGACGCTGGTGTTTGTGGTCGGCCTGCTGCTGACGCTGGTGCTGGTGGTGCGCCGGGTGCGCGGGGCGATCCTGGTCGGCATCCTCGCCTCCACGGTGCTGGCGATCGTCGTGGAGGCGGTGGGGCACATCGGTCCGTCCTTCGTGAACGGCCGGCCCAACCCGAAGGGCTGGGCGTTGAACGTGCCGACGCTGCCGGAGAAGGTCGTCGACGTCCCGGACCTGTCGCTGCTCGGCAACTTCGACGTGCTGGGTTCGTGGAGCCGGGTGGGCTGGCTGGTCCCGCTGATGTTCGTGTTCACCCTGCTGATCACGGACTTCTTCGACACCATGGGCACGATGGTCGCGATCGGCCAGGAGGGCGGCATGCTCGACGAGCGGGGCACCCCGCCGCGGGCGAAGGAGATCCTGCTGGTCGACTCGATCGCCGCGGCGGCGGGCGGCGCGGCCAGCGTCTCCAGCAACACGTCGTATATCGAGAGCGCGGCGGGGGTCGCGGAGGGCGCCCGGACCGGGGTGGCCAACCTGGTCACCGGCGGCCTGTTCCTGCTGGCGATGTTCCTGGCGCCGCTGGCGGTGATCGTGCCGTTCGAGGCGGCGTCGACGGCGCTGGTGGTGGTCGGCTTCCTGATGATGACGGCGGTGCGGACCATCGACTGGACCGACTACGAGATCGCCATTCCCGCGTTCCTCACCATCGTGCTGATGCCGTTCACCTACTCGATCTCGAACGGCATCGGCGCGGGCGTCATCACCTACGTGCTGGTGAAGTCGGCGCGGGGGAAGGCGCGGGAGATCCACCCCCTGCTGTACGGAGTGGCGGCGCTGTTCGTGCTGTACTTCCTGCGCGGGCCGATCGAGTCCGCGGTTCGGTAACTCATATTCCTCCTGGTGAGCCTGGTCATATCGCATGTCGTTAGCCAGGCTCATTAGTTAAGCTAACGATTGTGACGGAGCGGACGGTGACGGCGAGACGCGTGCCACCGGCGCAGCTGGCCCCTCAGCTGCGTGATGCGATCACCCGGTTCAACCGGCGGGTCCGACGGGCCCGACCGGTCGGCGACCTCACGGTCACCCAGCTCTCCGCGCTCACCAGCCTCAAGCTGGCGGGCGCGCTGACGCCCCGGGAACTGGCCGACATCGAGCGGGTGCAGCCGCCGACGATGACCAAGATCGTCGCGAAGTTGGAGGAGCGCGGCCTCGTGCAGCGCACCCCCCATCCGACCGACGGTCGACAGGTCATCCTGGCGGCGACCGAGGGGGGACTTGCGGTGCTCGACCAGTTCGAACGGGCCCGCAACGAGTGGCTGGCCAGCCGGCTGGCCGCGCTCACCGAGGAGGAACGCGACACGCTGCGGCGGGCCGCGGAGATCCTCCAGCAGCTCGCTCGCGCCTGACTCGAGCGTCCCGCGGTCCGCGCCGTCCATCGTCGATGACGCGTACGACCGCGAGGAGGCGCACCAAGAGTGCAGGCCAAGCTGAGCACGATGTTCCAGTCCCTACGAGTCCGCAACTACCGACTCTTCGCCACCGGACAGCTGGTCAAACTGATCGGCGTCTGGATGATGTTCATCGCCCAGGACTGGCTCGTCCTCGAGCTTTCCGACAACTCCGCCACCGCGCTCGGTGTGGTCACCGCGCTCCAGTTCACCCCCGTACTGCTGCTCACCCTGCTCTCCGGCCGCCTCGCCGACCGGTACGACAAGCGACTGCTGCTCTTCGTCGCCAACGCGTTCTGGACCGTGCTGGCGCTCGGGATGAGCCTGCTGGTGATCACCGGGCTGGTGCAGCTCTGGCACGTCTTCGCGTTCGCCGCCCTGCTCGGCGTGGCCAACGCGGTGGAGACCCCGGTCCGGCAGGCGTTCGTCTCCGAACTGGTCGGCATGCCGCTGCTGCCGAACGCGCTTTCGCTCAACGCGGCGGTGTTCAACTCGGCCCGGATCATCGGCCCGGCCCTCGCCGGCCTGGCCATCGCCGCCTTCGACGTGGGCCCGGTCTTCCTCTTCAGTGCGCTCAGCTCGATCGCCCCGCTGGTCAACGTGGTCCGGATGCGTCCCGCCGAGCTGCACCGCAAGGACCTCCTGCCGGTGGGCCAGCGCGACCAGGCGAAGGTGGTCGACGGCCTGCGCTACGTCTGGCGCCGCCCCGACCTGCTGTTGCCGATGGCGCTGATGTCGGTGGTCGGGATGAGCCTGTTCAACTTCCAGCTCACCCTGGCCGCGCTGGCCAAGACCGTCTTCAACACCGGCGCCGCCTCGTTCGGCCTGTTCAGCACCGCCCTCGCCTGCGGCGCGCTGACCGGCGCGCTGGCCGGTACCGGGCGGCGCAGCCGCCCCTCGGTCTGGCTGGTGCTCGGCGCGGCGGTCGGCTGCGCCAGCTTCGGCACCCTGGTCGGGCTCGCGGGGGCGTACTGGCTGGTGGTGGCGCTGCTGCTGCCGACGGGCTTCTTCATGGTCTTCTTCGCCCAGGCGGCCAACCAGCGGGTCCAGCTCGGCGTCGACGCCGCCTTCCGCGGTCGGGTCATGGCGCTCTGGGTGCTGGTGTTCCTGGGCACCAACCCGGTGGGTGCGCCGGTGATCGGCTGGGTGGCCGAGACCTACGGCGCCGGGGCGAGCATCTGGATCGGCGGGCTGATCTCGCTCGCCGCCGCGCTGCTCGCGCTCGCCTGGCAGCTGCGCCGCTCCGGCGCCCGGCTCCGGATGCGGGTGCTGCCCATGCCGCGTTTCTACGTGGTGTCGCCCACCGGCGAGTGACGCCCGCGATCGCCCTCGAAAGACCGGTTCCCGTTGCGGGGGCCGGTCTTTCCCCATTCATTCGCGTCCGGATACCGGCAATCGGGTGGCGGGCGGTCACGGCGGGGCTTAGCGTCGATGTGTGGGATTGGGGCGGGGTCTGCTGCTGATGTTGGCGATCCTCGCCGTCTGCTGCCTGCCCGCCGCCTTCGCGCTGCTATTTTGCGCCGACGAGATCATGGATCGGGTGGCCTGCCGGTGGGCCGAGTGGCGGGAGCAGCGGAGCGAACGACGCGCCATCGCCGGGCTGGACCGGGCCATCGAGGCGGACGCGCTCACCCGCGACATCGACCTGACCGAGTTCGACCGGGACGACCGGCGCCCGTTGGAACAGATCGCCGCCGACCTGCGTCGCCTCGGCGGGCACCGGCTCGCCGCCGTCGAGCGGTCGGTGGTCTGGCACGGCGCGGTCATCGACGCGTACGACGAGCGGCTGCGGGCCGCCTGCCGGGCGCTGGGCATCCCCGAGCACCTGGCCGAGCTGGAGGGTGTGGACCGGGAGATCGAGCGGGTCCGGGTGGAGGGGCTGCTGCACGCCGCCGGCATCACCCTGCCGACCGCCCGGCCGGGGCACCGCCAGCGGCACCGCTGAGCGGGATCCCGATGCGGCTGTTCGTCGCGGTCTACCCGCCTCGACCGGCGGTCGACGACCTGACCGCCCGGGTGGCCGAGCTCCGGGTGGGCGCCGCCTTCGCCGCCGGCACCAACGTCCGGCTGGCCGACCCGACCCACGCCCACCTCACCCTCGCCTTCCTCGGCGACGTCGAGGAGGAGCGGCTGGTCGACGTGGAGAGCGTGCTCGGCCTGGCCGCCGAGACGTTCCGGGACGGGCGGGACAGCTCGCCCCGGCTGCGCCTCGGCGGTGGGGGCAGCTTCGGGCGGGGCCAGTTCACCGTGCTCTGGGTGGACCTCCGGGGTGACGTCGAGGCGCTGGCGACGCTGGCCCGGCTGATCCGGTTCGGGCTGCGCCGGGCCCGGCTGCCGCACGACGAGAAGCCGTTCCGGGCGCACCTGACCATCGCCCGCCCCGGCGATCGGATCGATCGCGCCGACGTGCTCGCCGACCGGGAGACCCTGGCCGGCTACCTGGGGCCGGAGTGGCCGGCGAGCGAACTGGTCCTGGTCCGCAGCCACCCGGGCCCCCGTCCGACGTACGACCGACTCGCCGCCTGGCCGATCTGACCACCCCACCTCATGACCCCGCCCCGGCGATCTTGCAGTTGCTGCCCCGCAGAAGCTACGGGAACGGGACTGTGGAGGAGTCACCACTGCAAGATCGACGGGAGCGGGAGCAGGGCTCGGATTGGCCTGCTCGGGGATGGTCTCACCCGAGCGGACAGGGCCCCCTGCTCCAGCGGAGCGTCAACAGGGGGCCCTGGGTACCGGTCAGGCGGGCAGGTGCCAGACCTGGTTGGCGCCGCCGAAGCAGTCCCAGATCTGCAGTCGGGTGCCGTCCGCGGAGCTGTTGTCGGTGGCGTCCAGGCACTTGTTCGCCTGCGGGTTGCGCAGCGTGCCGTTGGACTGGGCCTGCCAGACCTGCGCGCCGGTGCCGTTGCAGTCCCAGAGCTGGACCTTCGCGCCGTTGGCGGTGGAGCCGCTCGTCACGTCGGCACACTTGCCGAGCGCGCGCAGGGTCCCGTCGCTCGCCACGGTCCAGCTCTGCGCGGCGGTGCCGTTGCAGGTGTAGAGCTGGATGGCGGTGCCGTTGGCGGTGCCGGCGGCGGCGACGTCGACGCACTTGCCGCCGATGCCGGTGATCGGGCCGGTGCGGCCGCTCGGCGGCGGGGTGGTGCCGCCCATCACGGTGGTGTAGATCGCGCTGACCAGCGAGGTCGCGCCGGTGGTGTCCTGGGAGAGTTCCCAGTTCATCATCCCGCCGGCGTTGGCCAGTGCCCACTGGGTCTTGCGCTTGATGGTCGGGATGCCGTTGTAGCACTGCTGCGTCCCGCCGACCGTGGTGCAGTCCCGGTTGGCGTTGGCCGGGTCCATCCCGACCAGCGCGGAGTAGGTGTAGTAGCCGGGCCGGCTGTAGAAGGGCACCCCGAGCACCGCCTTGCCGGCGGGCAGGCCGCGCGACTTCCACCCGTTGACGCTGGCGATCGACCAGTCGTAGTTGGCGTGTGGGCTGCCGCCGTCGTACGCCATGATGTTCAGCCAGTCGACGTAGCCGAACACGGCGGTCGGCACGCCCTGCACGTAGTAGCCCTCGGAGACGACGGCGGCGGTGAGCAGCTTGCCCCGGCTGTGCAGGGCGCTGCTCAGTTGCTGCATCAGCAGGCTGTAGTTGGTGGCCGAGGCGCCCGGGTCGGGGTACTCCCAGTCGATGTCGACGCCGTCGAGGTTGTACTGGTTGACGAAGTTGACCACGTTGGTGACGAAGGCGCCGCGGCTGCCGGAGTTGGCGGCGAGCGCTTCGAACGCGGAGTCGTTGCCGTCGTTCCAGCCGCCGATCGCGATGGAGATCTTGACGTTGTTGGCGTGCCCGAGCGAGACCAGCGAGGAGAGCTTGCCGGGGTTCTCCACGGGGCGCAGGCTGCCGTCGTTGTTGGGCAGCGCGAACGCGTAGTTGATGTGGGTGAGCTTGCCGTACTGGACGGTGTTGACGTCGCCGCTCCAGGACGGCAGGTAGCCGACGCTCTTGAAGTTGTTCGGCAGTACGGCGGCCTCGGCGGCGGCCGGGGTCAGGGCGAGGGTGGCGCCGGCGGTGGCCAGCGCGAGCAGGCCGGCGGCGAGCGGCGAGCGGCGGCGGGGACGTGGTGAGGACATCGAGGGCCTTCCCGTGGACGGGTCGCGGCACCGTGCCGCCCGGCGGCGGTCGGATGGGCCGGCCGCCGCCGGGCGTACGGGGTGGGGACGGTTCCTCGAGGAAGCCAAATCTTAAAGAGTGTTAACTGTCACCGTCAATGACGGTTCTCGATGAAAGGGGGAAAGCCGCCGGCCCGAAAGCCGGGTGAGCGGGCGCAGGGGTGGGTCAGAAGGTGTGACGGAAGGTGCGGCGGTAGGTGGCGGGGGCGACGCCGAGGCGATGGTGGAAGTGCTGGCGCAGCGCGGCGGTGGTGCCGAAGCCGGCGTGGCGGGCCACCTGATCGACGGTCAGGTCGGTGGTCTCCAACAGCAGCCGGGCGTGCTCGGTGCGCTGCTGGAGCAGCCACTGCGCCGGGCTCAGCCCGGTCTCGGAGCGGAAGTGCCGGGTGAAGGTCCGTACGCTCATCCGGGCGTGCGCGGCCAGGTCGCGCAGCGCGACCGGCTCGTGCAGCCGTTGCCGGGCCCACTCCCGGGTCGCCGCGGTGCCGGTCTCCGCCGTCCGGGGGACCGGCCGCTCGATGTACTGGGCCTGGCCGCCGTCCCGCCACGGCGGCACCACGCAACGCCGCGCCGCCCGGTTGGCCACCTCGCTGCCGTGGTCGGTGCGGATGACGTGCAGGCAGAGGTCGATGCCGGCGGCCACCCCGGCCGAGGTGAGCACCCCGTCGTCGATGAAGAGCACCTCCGGGTCCAGGTCGACGTCGGGGTGCAGCCGGCGGAACAGGCTGGCGTACGCCCAGTGGGTGGTGGCCCGGCGGCCGTCGAGGAGCCCGGCGGCGGCCAGCACGAACGCCCCGGTGCAGATCGACATGATCCGGGCGCCCCGGTCATGGGCCGCCCGGAGCGCCGCCGCGACGTCCGGGTCGAGCGTGCCGTCGGTCAGCGCCGACCCGCCGTGGATGCCGGCGACGATAACCGTGTCGGCGGCCTCGATCAGCTCCAGGCCGTGGTCGGGATGCACCTGGAAGCCGGCGGTGCTGCGGACCGGCCGGCCGCCCGGAGTGCAGACGCCGACGGTGTAGAGCTGCTCGAAGTCGGCGGTGCGGGCGGTGCCGAAGACCTGGGCGGGGGTGCCGAGGTCCAGACCGACCACCTGGTCGAGGGCGAGCACCGCGATCCGGTGCGGGGCGAGGGACATGGCCCGATTATTGCGCACGATGGCTTTCCGGCCACTCGTCGTTCCGGCCGAGGTTGCCGAGACTCGTACCGTGACCCGATACCGCCGTCTCCACCCGGCCTGGTCCGTCGCCGCCGTCGCCTTCGTGGCACTGGTCGGCGCGGCCGGCTTCCGCGCCACGCCCGGGGTGCTGCTGCACCCGCTGCACGCGGAGTTCCGCTGGCCGCTGGCGACCATCTCCGCCGCCGTCTCGGTCAACCTCATGCTGTACGGGCTGACCGCACCCTTCGCCGCCGCGCTGATGGACCGCTTCGGCATCCGCCGGGTGGTGGCCGGCGCGCTGGTGCTGGTGGCGCTCGGCAGCGGGTTGACCGTCTTCATGACCGCGAGCTGGCAGCTGATCCTCTGCTGGGGCGTCCTCGTCGGGCTGGGCACCGGGTCGATGGCGCTGGCCTTTGTGGCGACCGTCACCGGGCGCTGGTTCGTCCGGCGGCGGGGGCTGGTGACCGGGGTGCTGACCGCGGGCGGGGCCGCCGGGCAGCTGGTCTTCCTGCCGCTGGTGGCGGTGCTGGTCCGCGACCACGGCTGGCGGGTGGCGGCGCTCGTCGTCGCCGGGGCCGCGCTGGCGGTCGTACCGCTGGTGGTCCGGCTGCTGCGCGAGCACCCGGCGGATCTCGGGCTGCCGGCCTACGGCGCGACCGAGGTGGCGCCCCCGGCGCCGCCGGCCGGCGGCGCGGCGGCCCGGGCGGTCGGCGCGCTGGCCCAGGCCGCGCGGACCCGGCCGTTCTGGCTGCTCGCCGGCGGCTTCGCGATCTGCGGCGCGACGACAAACGGCCTGGTCGGCACCCACTTCGTGCCGGCCGCGCACGATCACGGCATGCCGGAGACGACCGCCGCCGGGCTGCTCGCCCTGGTCGGGCTCTTCGACATCGTCGGTACGGTGGCCTCCGGCTGGCTGACCGACCGGATGGACAGCCGGCTGCTGCTCGGCATCTACTACGCGTTGCGCGGCGCGTCGCTGCTGATGCTGCCCGCCCTCTTCGCCGGTACGGCCGAGCCGAGCATGCTGGTCTTCATCGTCTTCTACGGCCTGGACTGGGTGGCCACCGTGCCGCCGACGGTGGCGCTGTGCCGGGAGTACTTCGGCGCCTCCGGTGCGGTGGTCTTCGGCTGGGTCTTCGCCGCCCACCAGGTCGGCGCGGCGGTCGCCGCCACCGGCGCCGGCCTGGTCCGCGACCGGCTCGGCGACTATGCCGTGGCCTGGTACGTGGCCGGTGCCCTGTCGATCGGCGCGGCCGGGCTCTCGCTGCTGCTGCGCCGCCGGCGGGGGCCGCTGCCCGTGCCGATCGCGCTGCCCGTCGCGGCGGGCGGCCGGGCCTGGAGCTACCGGGGCTGAGGCCATCCCGGTCCGGGCCGGCCCGGGGACGGAGCCGGTCAGCCGACCGCCCACTGCTGCTCGGGCGCGCCCGTGCAGGGGGCCTGTTCGAGCTGGTCGCCGGCCTCGGTGCCGGCGTCGTCGACCTGGGCGCACTTGCCGCTGTGCACGGCGACCAGCAGCACCGGGCCGGCCCCGGTCGGGGCGAGCCGCCACTGCTGGTTGGGCTGGCCGTTGCAGGACCACTGCTGCACGTCCACGCCGTCGTCGGTGCGCTGCCCGTCCACGTCCAGGCATTTGCCACTGGCCGCGCTGGTCAGGGTGAACACGTCGGCGGCGACCGCGGTCGCCACCCACTGCTGCTCGGGCCCGCCGGTGCAGTCGGCCAGTTGTGCGTCCGCGCCCTCGGGGTCGTCGTCGGTCACCCCCACGCAGAGCCCGGAGGCGGTGGCCCGGAACACCTTCGGACCGGCCGCCGGCGCCGGCGGGGTGATCGGCGCGGCGGTGGGCGACGGCGCGGCCGGGGTGGTCGGCGCGGCCGCGGTGGTCGGCGCCGCATCGGTCGGCCCGTCGGCCGGCGGGGTGGGCGCGGCCGCCGCGGGCAGCACCGGCTCGTCGTCGCCGCCGCCGAGCACGCCGGTGGCGAAGAACGCCCCGAGCAGTACGCCCACCAGCGCCACCCCCAGCGCGATCCGCAGGAGCGGGTCCCGCGGCAGGCCGGGGCGGGC
Source organism: Micromonospora sicca (assembly GCF_003172935.1). GTDB lineage: Bacteria > Actinomycetota > Actinomycetes > Mycobacteriales > Micromonosporaceae > Micromonospora > Micromonospora sicca. Next base: position 14,218 of record NZ_QGKS01000166.1, read on the forward strand.
CGTGCGGCGCGCGCCGTACACGGTGCCGGGCGGGTCGGTGTGTGGGTCGGACATGGGGGCATCCTGACCCACCGCGACCGCCGATGGCCAGCCGCCCCGGTGTCGGGGTGACTCAGTCGACGACCCGGACGTCCTTCCAGAAGGCCACCCGGTCACGCACCATCGCCGCCTCCGGTTTCGGGTCCGGGTAGTACCAGACGGCGTCGGCGCTGGTCTTCCCGTCGTGTTCCAGGCTGAAGTACGAGGCGGTGCCCTTCCACGGGCAGACGGTGTGCGTGGCGGAGTCGCGGATCAGGTCGTCACGCAGCGCCGCGCGGGGGAAGTAGTGGTTGCCCTCGACCACCACGGTGTCGTCGCTCTCCGCGACGATCAGGTCGTTCCAGACGGCTTTCGGCATGGGCCCCACGCTATGCCGCCCACGCGCCGGCGGCCAGCGGTCAGCGCGCGGGCTCGGGATCGGTGACGTCGGCGACCGTGGCTCCCAGCCACATGACGGCCGCGTCGGCGTCCACCGCGACGGCCACCCCGGGCTCGCCCGCGCCGAGCGTAATCTCCCGGCCGCGCAGCCGCTCGTCGGCGACGACCGGCCAGGCGGTGGTCGAGCCGAACGGGGTGATCGTGCCGCGCTCGTAGCCGGTGGCGGCCCGGGCGGCCTCGGCGTCCGGCATGGACAGCCGGCTCACCCCGAGCAGGGCCCGCAGCTTGGGCCAGGAGACGACCCGGTCGCCGGGGGTGAGCACGAACAGGTGGTCGTCCTCGCCCCGGCGTACCACGATCGTCTTGACCACGTCGGGGACCGCGACGCCGCGGGCGGCGGCGGCCTCGGCGAGGCTGGTGACCGGGCCGTGCCGGATGACCCGGTAGGGCAGGGCGGCGGCGTCGAGCGCGGCGAGCGCGGGGGACGACATGACCGCAACGCTAACCCGATGGTCGGATGTCTGACGCGAAATGGCCACCGTGGACATCCCACGGATCCGGTGCGTCGGGCGTAATGTGATCTCATGCACGCTGTCCGTGATCATGAGCGGGCGGTGGACACGCTGCGGCGGTCGTATGCCGCGGTGCCCGCCGGCGAGCCCGTACGGCTGGCCAAACGCACCTCCAACCTGTTCCGGCCCAGGTCCGCGCCCCGCGCCCCGGGGCTGGACGTCAGCGGCCTGACCGGCGTGCTCGCCGTGGACCCGGCCGCCCGCACGGCCGACGTGCAGGGCATGTGCACCTACGAGGACCTGGTCGACGCGACGCTGCCGCACGGGCTGATGCCGCTGGTGGTGCCACAGTTGCGCACCATCACCCTGGGCGGCGCGGTTACCGGGCTGGGCATCGAGTCCACCTCCTTCCGCAACGGCCTGCCGCACGAGTCGGTGCGGGAGATGGACCTGCTGACCGGGGCGGGCGAGATCCTCACCGTCCGGCCGGAGGGCGAGCACGCCGACCTGTTCCGGGCCTTCCCCAACTCGCTGGGCAGCCTCGGCTACGCCACCCGGCTGCGCATCGAACTGCAACCGGTCCGCCGGTACGTGGCGCTGCGCAACATCCGGTTCAACCGGCTGGAGGAGTTGACCGACGCGATCCGCGACGTGGTCGCCAAGGGCGAGTGGGCCGGCGAGCCGGTCGACGCGATGGACGGGGTGATGTTCAGCCCCGGCGAGGCGTACCTGGTGCTGGGGACGTTCACCGACGACGCGGAGCGGCCCAGCGACTACACCGGCCAGGACATCTACTACCGCTCGTTGCGCAGGCGCACCCGGGACGCCCTCACCACGTACGACTACCTCTGGCGCTGGGACACCGACTGGTTCTGGTGCTCGGCGGCGTTCGGGGTGCAGCACCCGGTGGTCCGTCGGCTCTGGCCGGCCCGGTACCGGCGCAGCGACTTCTACCACCGGCTGGTCCGGCTGGAGCACCGCCACCAGGTGGCCGCGCGGGTCGACCGCTGGCGGGGCCGGCCGGCCCGGGAGCGGGTGGTGCAGGACGTGGAGATCCCGCTCGACCGCACCGCCGACTTCCTGCGCTGGTTCACCCGGCACGTCGGGATGACCCCGGTCTGGCTCTGCCCGCTGCGGCTGCGGGAGCCGGCCGGCCCCGGATCCGCCCGGGCCTGGCCGCTGTATCCCCTCCAACCGGGCGAAACCTATGTGAACATCGGCTTCTGGGGAAGCGTGCCGATCGCTGAGGGCGCCGCCGACGGCGACGTCAACCGGGCGATCGAGCTCGCCGTGTCGGAGGCGGGCGGGCACAAGTCGCTCTACTCGGACGCGTACTACGACCGCGCGGCGTTCGACCGGCTCTACGGCGGCGAGACCTGGCGCGCGGTGAAGGACCGTTACGACCCGGACCACCGGCTCACCGGACTCTATGAAAAGGCGGTAGCACGGCAATGAGCCTCATCGACCGTGAACAGGGGGCGGCGAACGCCCCGTCCAGCCCGCCGGCGGGAGGCCGGCGCACGAGCCCGACCGTGGCGGACGTGATCCGCGCGGTCACCACCGGCGCGCTGCCGGTCCGGGTCACCGGGTACGACGGCAGCGCCGTCGGCCCCGCCGACGCCGGGATCACCCTGTCCATCCGCACCGAGCGGGGCCTGTCGTACCTGCTGACCGCCCCGGGTGACCTGGGCATGGCCCGGGCGTACGTCAGCGGCGACCTGGGGCTGGACGGCGTCCACCCGGGCGACCCGTACGAGGCGCTGCGGGTGCTCAAGGACGAGATGCCGCTGCGGTTGCCGTCGGTGGCGGAGGCGCTGGCCCTGGTCCGGGGGCTCGGCTGGGAGAAGCTGATGCCGCCGCCGCCCCCGCCGCAGGAGGCGTCGCCGCGTTGGAAGCGGGTGATGAACGGGCTGCGGCACTCCCGCATGCGGGACAGCACGGCGATCTCCCACCACTACGACGTCTCGAACGCCTTCTACGAGAAGGTGCTCGGCCCGTCCATGACGTACACCTGCGCGGTCTTCCACAGCCCGGACGACACGCTGGAGCAGGCGCAGCAGGCCAAGTACGACCTGGTCGCGAACAAGCTGGCGCTGAAGCCGGGTATGCGGCTGCTGGACGTCGGCTGCGGCTGGGGCGGCATGGTGCGGCACGCCGCCCGGGAGTACGGCGTGAAGGCGCTGGGGGTGACCCTGTCGAGGGCGCAGGCGGAGTGGGCGCAGGCGGCGATCGAGCGGGAGGGGCTGGGCGAGCTGGCCGAGGTGCGGCACCTGGACTACCGGGACGCCCCGCGCGAGCAGTTCGACGCGGTCTCCTCGATCGGGCTGACCGAGCACATCGGGGTGCGCAACTACCCGGTCTACTTCGGCTTCCTGCGGGACCGGCTGCGGCCGGGCGGCCGGCTGCTCAACCACTGCATCACCCGGGCGGACAACCGGGCCCCGCACCGCTCCGGCGCGTTCATCGACCGGTACGTCTTCCCGGACGGCGAGCTGGCCGGGCCGGGCCGGCTGGTCGGCGAGATCCACGACGCCGGGCTGGAGGTGCACCACGAGGAGAACCTGCGGCAGCACTACGCGCTGACCCTGGCGGGCTGGTGCCGCAACCTGGTGGAGCACTGGGACTTCTGCGTCGGCGAGGTGGGCCACGGCACGGCCCGGGTGTGGGGGCTCTACATGGCCGGTTCGCGGATGGCGTTCGAGCGCAACGGCATCCAGCTGCACCAGGTCCTCGCGACCCACAACGGGCCGGACGGCGTCAACGGCTACCCGCTGCGTCCCGACTGGACGCCGTGACGATCTGACGAGAGGGGCGGCCGCGCGGCCGCCCCTCTCGTCATTCCTATTGACAAAGAAGTTTTGTACGTACAAACTGATTTTGCCATGAGAGACGTCCTGTACCTGGAGCAGATCGAGCAGGCCGAGGCCCTGCTGAAGCCGCAGCGCGTCGAGGTGCTGCGGCACCTGGCCGAGCCACGCACCTGCACCGAGGTCGCCGCCCTGCTGGGGCAGACCCCGCAGCGCGTCTACTACCACGTCAAGCAACTCGCGGCGGCCGGCCTGGTCGAGCAGGTAGCCACCCGCAAGGTGCGCGGCATCAGCGAGGGCATCTACCAGGCCGCCGCCCGGTCGTACTGGCTCTCGCCGCGGCTCGTCGGGCGGATCGGCGGGCTGCGCCGGGCCCGGGACGAGCTGAGCCTGGGCTACCTGCTCGACCTGATGGAGGAGGTCCAGGCCGACGTCGCGGCGCTCGACCGCACCGCGCCGGAGCTGCCGTCCATCGGCGTCTCCGGCGAGATCCGGGTGCCGACCGAGCGCCGCCAGGAGTTTCTGCACGACCTGCAGTCGACGCTGCAGGACCTGTTCACGCGCTACGGGGGTGCCGAGGGAGACGCCTTCAAGCTCGCCGTGGCCTGCTACCCGAAAGGCGACAACCATGAGTGACCTGCTGACCGTGCGGGCCCGCCTGGCCGCGCCGGCCGAGGCCGTCCGCCACGCCCTGACCGACCCGGCCGAGCTGCGCGTCTGGCTGGCCGAGCACGCCGAGGTCGAGCTGCCCCAGCGGTACGCGTTCTGGGGCCGCTTCACCCCGGAGGGCGACAGTCCGCGGCAGCGCCTTCTCCACGTCGACGAGCACATACTGCGCTTCGCCTGGTTGCTCGACGGGGTGGAGACCACCACCGAGTTCGAGCTGACGCCCGAGGGCGAGAGCACCGTCCTCACCCTGCGGCAGAGCCACTTCGACTTCGCCGAGGCGATGAGCGGCAGCAGTATCCGCGGCGTCCTGCAGACCTACTGGGCCCTGGGGATCGCCAACCTGGCCGCCCACCTGGAGGGCCGGCCGCTGCTGCCGCGCACCGACTTCACCTCCGCCGACCTGCGCGGCGAGCTGACCATCGCCGCGCCGGTGGACCGGGTGTGGGAGTCGCTGACCGACTCGGCGCAGGCCAGCGCCTGGTTCGGGTACCCGATCGGCATCGAACCCTGGGTCGGCGGCCGGTACGCCATGGGCGGCTTCGAGGCCGGCCACGCCGCCAAGGTGGTCGACCTGGAGCCCGGCCGGAAGATGTCCGTCGACTGGGGACCGGTCGGCGTCAGCACCTGGGAGCTGGCCGAGTCCGGCGGGAAGACCAAGCTGACCTTCGTGCAGAGCGGCTTCGACGAGGGCAACCCCCCGTACGCGGCGTGGAGCGGGTCGGTCGCCGGGCTGGCCGAGCTGCGCCGCTACCACGAGATGGCGGACTGGCAGCCGATCTGGCTCTCGGTCGAGATGCCGACGGCTGACGCGACAAGCTGACCACGGATCAGCAGGCCAGGGGTTCCCGTCCCTTCGGGCGCGCCCGGCAACCAGGGCCTTGACCAGCGGAAACGGTGCCACGGCCCTGGTGCTTCCCTGGGCGGTGGAGCCCGGCGAGCGGGCGGCCCTGGGGTTCATCGCCGGTGGTGCGCCGCCAATCTGCTCGACCGGCTCGTCCGCGCCCCGGGAGTGGGCCATGGTGAGTTAGTGGACTTCCTGTGTCTCGACTGGTGGCCGACGCTCAACCGCGCCGACACCGCCGGCGGCCGCGTTGGGCGCTAAGGTCGAGACCACCGTCACCGGTCGGGGCGCCGGGGCTCGTATCGCCCTCGCGCTGGCGGTCGCCGCCCCGGCAGTGATCATGCGGCTGGCCGGGGTGGAGTTGGCGCCGGTGGCGGCGGTGGCAGTTTTCGGCGCCGCCGTGCTCGCCTCGGTGGCGCTGCTGATGTGGGCCTCGGAGGCCGCGCGGGTGGACATCTCCGGCAGCCTCGCGCTGGCCATCCTGGCGTTGATGGCGATCCTGCCCGAGTATGCGGTGGACATCTTCTTCGCCTACACCGCCGGTCACGACCCGGCGTACGCCGCCTACGCCGCGGCGAACATGACCGGCGCGAACCGCCTGCTCATCGGGGTGGCCTGGCCGCTGCTGGTCGTCTTCGCGATCGTCGCGGTACGCCACCGCGGCGTCCGCGGCGAACGCAACGCCGTGACCTTGCAGGCGCACCGCCGCACCGAGATCCTGTTCCTCGCCGTCGCGACCAGCTACGCCCTGGTCATACCGCTGACCGGCCGGCTGGCCTGGTACGACTCGCTGGTGCTCGCCGGGCTGTTCGCCGCCTACCTGTGGCGGCTCCGCGGCAAGGAGGAAGCCGAGGAAGAACTGGCCGGCGTGGCCGCCACCATCGCGGTTCAGCCGGCCACCCGCCGCCGTGGCACCGTCGCCGCACTGTTCGTCGCCGCCGGGATGATCATCCTGGCGACCACCGAGCCCTTCGGCGACGCCCTCGTCGGCGCGGGCGCCGAGCTGGGCATCGATGAGTTCCTGCTCGTCCAGTGGCTGGCCCCGATCGCCTCCGAAGCACCCGAGGTCATCGTCGCGATCACATTCGCCCTACGCGGACGCGCCGACGACGGCATGGGCGCACTGCTGGCCGCGAAACTCAACCAGTGGACCCTGCTGATCGCCTGCCTGCCGGTCGCCTACTACCTCGGCGGGGGAGAGTTCGCCGGGTTGCCGCTGGACGCCCGGCAGACCGAGGAACTGGTGCTCACCACCGCCCAGACGCTGCTCGGCGTGGCCGTCCTGACCGACCTGCGACTGACCCGCAGTGAAGCCACCCTGCTGTTCGGCCTGTTCGCCGTCCAGTTCGTGCTGCCCGCACCGAACATCCGCTACGTCATCGCCGTCGCCTACACCGTGCTGGCCATCGTGCTGTTCATCCGGCAGCGACGCCACCTCCCCGAGCTGATCAAGTCCCGGTGACACCGGTCCGGGCGGCTTCGGAGCGGTAGCAGGCACTGACGATGGGGGATTTGGCGCAAGACCCCGTACTCCCCTAACGCCAAACGCCAGCCATGCCCTAACCCGGCCCGATAAGGCTGGGGTACACCCCCGATGTCCGATACCGCTGTTTCGGCCTACGGTCGATCCCGGGTCGGGCGATCTTGTCCCAGACCACGTGCCAACAACACCTATCGAGGAGACCGGCAACATGAATGCAGGCGCCAGCACCAATTCCACCGCCGACGTGAACTCGACCTCTGCCGCCGATTGGAACGGCAACACGGAGGTGACCGCCGATACGAGCGCGACCACCAGTGCGGATTCCGCCCCCACTGCGGGGTCGACCGCCGACCTGGGCGCAGCCGCTGGAGTGGTGTCGCCGCAGAGCCTGCAGGACTTCGTATTCGGCCTGCTCACGAACGTCGACGCCCGAGCGGCGTACGAGGCGGACCCGCAAGGCGCGCTGGACAACGCGGGCCTCAACGGCGTGACCCTGGCCGACGTGCAGGACACCGTTCCGCTGGTCGCCGACTACCTTCCAGTTCAGGGCCTCACGGCCGTTCTCGCCGGGGACAGCCTCGGCGTCAGCGCGGGGGCCACCGTCGATGGACTGGGGCTCAGCGGCGTGACCGGTACCCTCGACAGCACCCTCGGCGGACTCGGTCTCACCGGCGTGACCGGCGACGTCGGCGCCACCCTCGACAGCGTGAGCCTGAGTGGCGCGACCGGCACTGTCGACGGCACTGTCGGCGGGCTGGGTGTCAGTGGCGTGACCGGCGATGTCGGGGGCACCGTGCACGGTGTCACGGGCCTGGCGGGCGGCGTGACCGGGGACGTCGGTGGCACTCTCGACGGTGCCGTCGGCGGCCTGGGTGTCAGCGGCGTGACCGGCGACCTCGGCGGCACCGTGCATGGTGTCACGGGCCTGGCCGGCGGCGTGACCGGGGACGTCGGTGGCACTCTCGACGGTGCCGTCGGCGGGCTGGATGTCAGCGGCGTGACCGGCGACCTCGGCGGCACCGTGCATGGTGTCACGGGCCTGGCCGGCGGTGTGACCGGCGACGTCGGCGGACTCGGTGTCAGTGGCGTGACCGGCGACCTCGGGGGCACCGTGCACGGCATTGGCGGCGTCACGGGTGACCTCGGTGTACATGGCGACGCGTTCGCCGGCATGGACGGTGGACTCCTGGGGGCCTGACCGTTGGCCCCCTTTCAGCTGGGGCTCTGCTTGAGGCGGAGGCCGGGCCGAGCGGAAACGGCTCGCCCGCCGGGCGGGAGGCGGCGCCGTCACGGGCCCCCGGCGGTCAGGTCGTCGGCGCGCTTGAGCAGCGCCCTGCGTTCGGCGGCGGACTGCACCAGAGCGGCAGCGGCCCGGAACAGCGCGGCGGCCCGGACCGGGTTGCCCGTTCGGGCGGTGAACTCGGCCTCCGCCGTCAGCGCCGGCGGGTAGCGGTCGAGCGCACCGCCCGCGCGGGCCTCGGCGAGCAGCCGCAGCCCGGCCGTCGGGCCGTAGGCGAAGCCGTGGGCCACCGCCCGGTTGAGCAGGATCACCGGGGTCGGGCGGAGCCGCACGAGCTGGTCGTACCGTCCGGCGATGGCCGGCCAGTCGGTGTCGGCGGCGGTCGGCGCGGTGGCGTGGCAGAGGGCGATCCGGGCCTGGAGGGCGTACTGGCCGTCGCCGGCCCGGTCCAGCAGCGACCGGCCCTCCGCGATGGCGGCGTGGTCCCAGCGGGAGCGGTCCTGCACGTCCAGGGCGAGCAGGTTGCCGTCGGCGTCGCGGCGGGCCGCCCGGCGGGACTCGTGCAGCAGGAAGAGCGCCAGCAGCGCGGCCACCTCGGGCTGGTCCGGCATCAGCCGGTCGAGCAGCCGGGCCAGCCGGATCGCCTCCGCGGCGAAGGCGGGCTCGCCGTCGGCGTCGTACCCCCGGGTGAAGAGCAGGTAGAGCACGGCCAGGACGCCGGGCAGCCGCTCGACCAGCGCGGGCCCGGTCGGCACCTGGTACGGGATGCCGGCGGTGGCGATCTTCGTCTTGGCCCGGGTGATCCGGCGGGTCATGGTGGACTCGGTGACCAGGAAGGCGCGGGCGATGTCGGCGGTCGGCACCCCGGCCACGGTGCGCAGCGTCAACGCGACCCGGGCCTCCAGGGCCAGCGCCGGGTGGCAGCAGGTGAAGATGAGCCGGAGCCGGTCGTCCACCACGTCCCCCTCCGCCTCGGGCGACGCCGGCTCCGGGTCGGTGAGCCGCGCCAGCTCGCGCAGCTTGCGGCGTTCGACGCTGGCCCGGCGCAGCACGTCCACGGCCCGGTTCCGGGCGGCCGTCATCAGCCAGCCGCCCGGATTCGCCGGTACGCCGTCGCGCGGCCAGCGTTCCAGCGCCGTGGCCAGCGCCTCCTGGGCGCAGTCCTCGGCGAGCGTCCAGTCGCCGGTGACGCGGATCAGTGTCGCCACGATCCGCGGGTACGCCTCGGCGCCCGCTTCGGCGACGGCTCCGGCCACATCTCCCATCCGGTCAGGCCAGGTCCACGAGGGGCCGCAGCTCCAGCCGGCCGCTGTACGCCATCGGATGGGCGCGGGCCACCTCGATCGCCTCGTCCAGGTCGGCGCACTCCAGCAGGTCGAAGCCCACGATCACCTCCTTGGTCTCGGCGAACGGGCCGTCGGTGAGGAGCAGTTCGCCGTCGCGGACCCGGACCGTGGTGGCCGCGGACGCCGGCCCGAGCACGCTGCCCAGCACCCGCTGGCCCTTGCCGTCCCGCTCGGCCACCCACTCCTCGATGTCGGGGGCGGCGGTCGGGTCGGTGTCCGGCGCGGCGTCGGTGCAGACGAACATCAGGTACTTCATCGGTGCGCTCCTCCGTGTCGTGGTTGCAACAGCCTGACGAACGGCACGAGTGGATCCGGACACCTGCCTACCAGAAATCTTCGGTGGTGATATTCCCGGTCCGGCTGGGTACTGCCGGACGATGTTCTTCATCTTCGGACTTCGTACCAAGGTCGACCGGTCCGGTGTCGTCACCCAGGTCTGCCGCAACTGCGGCAACCAGGCCGCGCAGGTGATCACCCGCCGGGCCACCAAGTTCACCCTCTTCTTCATCCCGCTGATCCCGGTGCGGACCCGGTACACCCAGCAGTGCACCTTCTGCGGCGCCGAGTACGACATCGCCCGTGCCGAGGCGCAGCACCTCCCGGTCGGCTGACCATGGCCCGCTTCCTCTGCTGGCTGATCGGCCGGCAGCCGGTCGTCCCGGCCGCCGCCCCGGTGCACACCGTCTCCCGGCCGCCGTGCACGCCCGGCCCTCGGCGCAGCCGCCGCAGCCGGCCCTCGGCCGGCGCCGAGTCACCCCGCTCGCCCTGGAACCGCTCCGCCGGCCGCTGACCGGCGTGTGATCTTCAACCCGGTACGGACCCCGCTCCGACCTGTGCGAACTACGCTGGGGCCGCCGTCCGAACGGGGAGAACCGTGCGCAATCACCCGGCCGTCGTGCTGGTGACCGTCCTGCTGTCCACCGTCGCGCTCCCGGTCTCGCTGACCGGCGCGTCCGTCGCGCTGCCCGACATCGGCCGGGACCTGCACGCCGGGCTGGCCGGCGTCCAGTGGGTGGTGAACGGCTACAACGCCACCTTCGCCAGCTTCATGCTCGCCACCGGCGCGCTGGCCGACCTGTTCGGTCGCCGCCGCGTCTACGCCCTCGGTGTCGCGGTCTTCGCCGCCGGTGGGCTGCTCGCCACGGTCGCCGGCGGCATCGTGCTGCTCGACGTCGCCCGGGCCCTCGCCGGCGTCGGCGCGGCCGCCGCGGCGACCAGCGCCTCCGCCCTGCTCGCCGGGGCGTTCACCGGCCGTGCCCGGGCCCGCGCGTTCGGTCTCTTCGGTACGGCGATCGGCGTCGGCCTGGCCTTCGGCCCGTCGATCGCGGGCCTGCTCATCGAGGGCTTCGGCTGGCGGGCGGTGTTCGCCGCCCCGGCGCTGGCCGCCTGCGCGGTCCTGGCCCTGGTGCCGCTGCTGCCGGAGTCCCGCCAGCCGCACCCGGGACGGGTCGACTGGGCGGGCACCGTCTCGTTCACCGGTGCGCTGCTGCTGCTCATCTTCGGTTTCGTGCAGGGCCCCGCGTACGGCTGGGGAGCCCCGGCGATCGTCGGCGCGTTCGCGGCGGCGGCCGCGCTGCTGGTGGTCTTCGTCCGGGTGGAACGCCGCCGCGCCGACCCGATGTTCGACCTGGCCCTGCTGGCGAGCCCCCGGTTCCTCGGCATCTGCCTGGCGGCCGCCACCATCGTCGCGGTGCTGGTGCCGCTGCTGGTCTACCTGCCGTCGTACCTGACCACGGTGGTCGGGCTCAGCCCCGGCGCGGCGGGCGCGACGATGATCCTGCTGACCGCGCCCACCCTGGTGCTGCCGCTGCTCGGCGGGGCGTTGACCCGGCTGGTCCCGGCCACCGCGGTCACCGTCGTCTCCGTGGTGGTGGTCGCCGCCGGCGCGGCCTGGGCCACCGTGCTCGGCCCGGACGCGGACACGGCGACGCTGGCCGGGCCGCTGCTGACCATCGGCGTCGGGGTGGGGCTCTCCATCGGGCTGCTCGACGCGATCGCGATCGGCAGCGTCGCGCCGGCCCGCGCGGCGACCGGCGCCGGGATGATCAACACGGCCCGGTTGACCAGCGAGACCGTCGCCATCGCCGTGGTGGGGGCAGTGCTGGCCAGCACCACCGCCGGCCGGCTCGCCGACCCGGGGTTCACCGGCGGCCTGCGTACGGTGCTCTGGTCACTGGCCGGGCTGGCCCTCGCGGCCGCGGTGGCCACCGCCGTGCTGGTCCGCCGCGGCGCGCTCTCGGTCGCACAAGCGGAGAGCGCCTATCCTGACGGATCATGACGAGCAGCGCGCGGCGACTGGCCGGCATCCGCGGCGGGGTGCCGCCCCGCCGGCACAACGCCCGGACCATCGCCGCGCTGACCGGCAACCCGGGCTGCACCCGGCGGGCGGTGCTGGACAGCGCGGGGGTGGACAAGCCGAAACTGGCCGAGCGGATCGGCTTCCCGGCCCGGTTCGGCCAGTCCCGCTTCGCCATCACCCGGGGCAACGCGTTCGAGGCGCAGGTCAAGGCCGACGGCGGGGTGGAACTGCTGCGGTTGGTCGCCGAGCGGCTGGGCGTACCGGTGCCGGCGGGGGCGAGCTGGACGGACCTCGGCGGCGCCGACGACCTGCCGGACCGGCACGAGCGGTCCCGGGCGGCGCTGACCGACCCGGGCGAGGGCGCCGCGCTGTTCGACCACCCGCTGCTCGGCCTGGACGTCGCCGGCCAGCGGGTGCACCTGGAACCGGACCTGGTCGCGGCCCGGCTCGCCGGCCGGTTCCACGTCGTGGAGATCAAGTCCTTCCCGGTGATCGACGGGCAGGCCGACCCGGCGAAGGTCGCCGCCGCCGCCATCCAGTCCGCCGTCTACGTGCTGGCGCTGCGCGAGCTGCTCGCCGCCGAGGGACACGACCCGGAGCAGGTGTCGCACGACGTGGTGCTGGTCTGCCCGCGCGACTTCGCCAACCGCCCGGTGGCCAGCCTGCTCGACGTCCGCAAGCAACTGCTGGTGCTGCGCCGCCAGCTCGACCGGATGGCCCGGATCGACGCCCTGCTCGCCGACGTGCCGGCGGACTTCACCGCCGACCTGACCGCCGACCCCGCCACCCTGGTCGCCGCGCTGTCCACCGTGGCGGCCCGCTACGCGCCGGAGTGCCTGGCCGCCTGCGAGCTGGCGTACTTCTGCCGGCACGAGGCACGCGGGCACACCACGGCGCTGGGCCGCCCGGTCCGCGAGGCGCTGGGCGGGATCAACGAGGTGTCCGAGGTGCTGGCGCTGGCCGCCGGCGAACGGGCTCCCGACCCCGAGCAGGCGGAGGCCGCCGCGCTGCTGCGCGCCGCCGCCCGCCTGCGCGCCGACGCCCTCGCGGGAGACCCCGCATGAGTACGCCCCGCCGGCCCGCCGCCGTCCGGCCCGCCGCCTCCCGGGCCGGCAACCCGCCACGCCGGGGTGCCCGGCCCGGCAGCCGGCGGAGGCTCCGGTGAGCACCCTGCGTGCCCTGGCCAAGGCGCAGGCCCTCGCCGCCGGGGTGGCCCAGCCGGTCGCCACGGTCCGGCACCTGCACCTGGCGGAACGCCCGCTGGTGCTGGTGCCGCTCGCCATGGCCGGCGAGGCGAACGCCCCCCTCGCCGCCCTGGTCGGCGCCGCCCCCGACGAGGCACGGCTGCTGATCGTGCCGCAACCCCGCAACCGGCAGCAGCGGTTCGCGTTCGCCGCCGAACTGGCCGGCATCCTGCTGCCCTACCTGGACTCCTTCCGGGGCGTCACCGAGGCGGCGCCCACCGACCGGGGCCGCGACGTCCGCCACCGGTACGCCGACGCGCCGCAACTGCTGGTGCCCAACCCGGCCGGGGTCACCTTCCTGCGGCTGCTCGGCCGCTCCACCCGGTTCCGGCGGCCGGACGGCGACCACCCGGTGCACCCGTCGGTGCCGCTGCTCGGCCGCTGGCTGACCTTCTTCGCCGAGCGGGCCGAACACCCCGGCTCGGCGGCACTGCTGGCGATGACCGAGGCGCTGACCCTGCACTGGGCGACCGGGCAGAGCGCGGTGGAGGACCTGCACCTGCCGGCGCTGCTCGGCTGGATCGACCCGCCGGCCGGGCTGACCGGCGCGGCGGCGGCCGCCCGGGCCGAGGACCCGACGATCTGCCCACCGGCCGGCCCCGCCACCGACCCCGACTTCGACAACCGGCTGCTGGCCCCGACCATCGCCGCGTACGCCGAGGCCGAGGCGGACCCGGTCGCCCGCGCGGCGGCGTACGCGGAGCTGGAGCGCCTGCTGCGCGATCAGCTCGCGCCCACCTGGGAGCTGATGTGGCGCGGCGTGGGGCTGCTGCGCGCCCTGCCACCGGGGGGCCGGGTGGCCGGACGGTGGGACGGCGACAAGGACGCCTTCACCGGGTACGCCGAGCACCTCGACGCCGGGGGCGGCCCGCAGCCCCGGCGCGACGGGGCGGTGGCCGCCGCCGTCCGCCTGCACCGGCTGGAACGGGCGCTGACCTCGTACGCCGTGCAACGCGCCTACGACGACCCCCTGGTCATGGCCGAGCACCGGCTGACCGGGGAGGCGTTCGTCGGCGACGTGACCCTCGCCGACCCGAAGCGGGTGGACGACACCGGGAAGCGGCCGGTGCTGCGCCCCCGGATCCAGGTGGTCACCACCGAGCCGGTGCCGATGCCGGTCGGGGCGACGCTGTGGTCGCCGGCCCGTCCCGCACAGAAGGCCCGGGTGGTCTTCGTGACCCCGGGCGCGGACGGCAAGACCGAGGTGGTGCTGGAACTCTCCGGCGGGATGGGCCGCGGCCTGACCGCCCCGCCGGGCACCGTGCCGGAGGTGGGGGAGCGGCTCTGCCTCACCACCCTGTCGGACGCCTTCCTGCCGGCGGGTAACTTCCCCGCCCCGGAGGAGACCCCCTGGACGCACGGCGGCCCGCCGGCCGCCGCGCCCCCGGTCGACGGGGCCGGCGTCGCGGAGGGTGGCGCCGCCCCCGGCAGCGACGGTGACCCGACGGAGGAGTGGACCTGAGGGCCCGGCAGGGCGACAGCGCGTCACCGTCCTGATCGGGCGGGTGACGGGTGCCGGTCGGCTCTGGCGGCGGCATCGGCCGGGTGACTACGCTTGCGCCGTTCGCCGCCCGTGACCGGTCCTCATCGTCGAGGGTGCACATCTGAGAGAGAGCCGGAGCGAATCGTTGTGGTGCCGCAGGACGTGAGCCGCGTCGTCGTGGCCCGTCCCACCCTGTCCGGCCGCGTCGGTCTCGTCGCGGCCGCGGTCGTCGTACTCGGGGAAACCGTTTGGCTGGTGGCCGCGCTGCCCGGCGCGGCCGTGGTCAGCGACCTGGGTGCGGTGGCGGTGGCGGCCTGGGCGGCGGTCGCCTGCGTCGGCGCGTCCCGCCGGCATCCGCTGGCGTTGCGCCGGTTCTGGCGGCTGCTCGCGGTCACCATGGCGCTCGCCGCGATCGGTCGGGTGCTGTGGACGGTGCAGCGGCTCGACGGGCACCAACTGCCGCACACCCCGCTGATCGGCGGCGTCTTCACCGCCGGCATCCTCACCGGCACCGCCGCGCTGCTCTGCTCGATGGCCGCCCCGCGCAGCCTGGTCGGGCAGGCCCGAACCCTCCTCGACGGTGTGATCGTCGGGCTGGCCCTGATCCCGATCGGCTGGGTGGTGGTCTTCCGCGACGTCGCCGCCGCCGACCTCGCCGACCCGCTGCGCACCCTCGGCCTGCTCTACCCGATGTTCGACCTGATGCAGCTGACCATCCTGGTCGCGGTCGCCGGGCCGTCCCGGCCGAGGTGGCGGCCGTTGACCGTGATCGGGGCGAGCCTGGCCGTCCGGGCCACCGCCGACACGGCCTACGTGTCGCTCATCGCGCACGGCAGCTACACGCCCGGCCACCCGATCGACGTGTGCTGGCCACTGAGCTACCTGCTGATCGGCGCCGCCACCACGTGCCCGCCGCCGCCCGGCGGCGACGGCGGCGACGAGACGGCCGAGTCGCCGCTGCCGCCCTGGTGGCGGGTGGCGCTGCCGTACCTGCCGGTCGGCGGGGCGATCGTCGCGGTGGTGCTCGCCCGCCGGCCCACCGGGCAGACCCCGCACCTGATCTTCCTCGGCATCATGGCGCTGCTCGGCGTGCTGGCGCTGCGCCAGGGGCTGGCCGCCAACGAGAACCTGCGGCTGGTGGCCCGGCTGCGCCGGCTCGCGTACTCCGACCAGCTCACCGGCCTGCCCAACCGGCTGACCTTCAACCGGCGGCTGCGCCGCGCCCTGCGCGACGACGCGCCGGTCGCCGTGCTGCTGCTCGACCTGGACGGGTTCAAGCAGGTCAACGACCGCTTCGGGCACCCCACCGGGGACCGGCTGCTGGCCAGCATCGCCGAGCGGATGCGGGACGCCACCGGCGCCGACGGGATGATCGCCCGGCTCGGCGGCGACGAGTTCGCCGTGTTGGTCCACGGCGACCGGCCGGTGCCGCCGGAGCGGCTCGCCGAGCGGCTGCTCACCGCCCTGGAACCGCTGCCCGGCGAGGAGGACCTCGGCCTCAACCCGTCGGCGAGCATCGGCATCGCCGAGTACGGCCCGCAGCACACCTCCCACACCGACCTGCTCCGCGACGCCGACATCGCCATGTACGCGGCCAAGGCGGCCGGCAAGTCCGCGTACCGGACCTGCACGTCGGCGCTGCGCGAGTCGGCGGTGACCCGCGCGGAGCTGATCGCCGACCTGCGCCGCGCCGTCGACGAGGGACAGCTCCACCTGGAGTACCAGCCCATCGTGGACCTGGCCACCGGCGCGGTACGCAGCGCCGAGGCGCTGGTCCGCTGGCGGCACCCCCGGCTCGGGGTGCTGGCCCCGGAGCGCTTCCTGCCGCTGGCCGAGGAGACCGGGCTGATTCTGCCGGTCGACCGCTGGGTGATCCACGAGGCATGCCGGGCCGCCGCGGCCTGGCGGAAGCGGGACCCCCAGGTGACCGTCGCGGTGAACATCGCCGCTGCGCACCTGCGCCGGCCCGACCTGATCGCCACGGTCACCGCCGCCACCGGCGGCGCCGGCCTGCCAGCCCGCGCCCTCACCCTGGAACTCACCGAGTCGGCGTTGATCGAGGGGAGCGACGTGGTGCTGGACCGGCTGCGCCAGCTCCGCGAGCTGGGCATCCAGATCGCCATCGACGACTTCGGCACCGGCTACTCCTCGCTGAGCTACCTGCACCAGATCCCGGCCACCGAACTGAAGGTCGACCGCTCCTTCGTGTCCCGCCTGGGCACCGAGGACGCCCGGGCGTACGCCACGGTGGACATGGTCAACCGGCTCGCCGCCGCGTTCGACCTGGCCGTGGTGGCCGAGGGAGTGGAGACCGACGCGCAGCACGCGGCGGTCACCGCGATCGGCTGCGTGCACGGCCAGGGCTTCCGGTACGGCCGCCCGGTCGCCCTGCCCGAGCTGCTGACCACGCTGACCCCGGTCGACGTCGCCCGCTGACCGGCAACCCGGCCCGCCCAGGGGAGGCCGAAGGTCCCGACCAGGACAGGGGGTTCGACCCTGCTCAGGGCGCGCGGCGACGGTGACGATGGGACGGTCACCGAAGAACGCGACCATCCCCTCAGGAGCCGGACATGAAGCGCCGGACGTTGGATCTGCTGTTCAGCATCGGCGGGCTGGGCCTTGCGGTCCTGCTGCTCGTCGTGGGCATCGTCCTCACCACGAACGCCAACTTCGCCAACACCTACGTGCACGACCAGCTCGGCGCCCAGCACATCAGCTTCAAGCCGGCCGACACCCTCACCGACGAGGAGAAGAAGTCCGACTGCCTGCGCGAGTACGCCGGCCAGGCCCTGACCACCGGCAAGCAGGCCGAGTGCTACGCCAACGAGTTCATCGGCCTGCACCTCACGGCGATCGGCGGCGGCAAGACGTACGCCGACCTGGGCGGCCCGCAGACCGCGCTGAAGGAGCAGGTGGCCCAGGCCGAGCAGACCAGGGCCGCGAACCTGGCCGACCTGCAGAAGCAGCTCGCCGACGTCACCGCGCAGCGGGAGACGGTCTTCAAGGGTGAGACGCTGCGCGGCCTGCTGCTCACCTCGTACGGCTTCAGCGAGTTCGGCCGCAAGGCCGAGCAGGGCGCCCTGGCCATGTACCTCGGCGCGGCGCTGCTCCTGCTGCTGTCGCTCGCCGGCCTGGTGCACGCCTTCCGGACCCCGGCCAGCGCGACGTTCGCCGCCCCGGATGAGGCTCGGGAGCGCGTCACCACCTGACCCGACCAGCCGCACCCGGCGCCCCCGGCCTCCCACCCGCTCGGGAGACCGGGGGCGCCGTGTTCCCGCTCACGTCCGTCGGCCCGGTCCCAGAATTGGGGTTGACCCTCACGCAACGGCAGGCGGGAGCCTTGGTCGCGGAAGGGAGGGAACCATGGCGTACACGGTGGGTCAGGTGGCGAAGCTGGCCGGGGTGACGGTGCGGACGCTGCACCACTACGACGAGATCGGGCTGCTCTCGCCGAGCGGCCGGACGGCGGCGGGCTACCGCCGCTACGACGACGCGGACCTGGAGCGGTTGCAGCTCATCCGCTACTACCGGGAGCTGGGGTTCCCGTTGGACGAGATCGCAGCGATCCTCGACGGCCCGGGCGCGGACCCGGCGGCGCACCTGCGCCGGCAGCACGAGCTGCTCACCGGGCAGATCGGGAAGCTCCAGGAGATGGTCGCCGCGATCGAGCTCGCGATGGAGGCGAAAAGGATGGGGATCCAACTGACCCCGGAGGAGCGGTTCGAGGTCTTCGGGGACTTCGACCCGGACGCGCACGCCGAGGAGGCGGAGCAGCGGTGGGGCGGCACCGACGCGTACCGGGAGTCGACCCGGCGCGCCGCCCGCTACTCGAAGGAGGACTGGCTGCGCAACAAGGCCGAGAACGAGGACTGGGGGCGGCGCGTCGCCGCGGTCATGGACTCGGGCGCGCCGGCCGACAGCGCGGCGGCGATGGAACTGGCCGAGGAGCACCGGCAGCTGATCAGCCGCTGGTTCTACGAGTGCTCGTACGAGATCCACACCGGGCTGGCCGACATGTACGTGGCGGACCCGCGGTTCACCGCGTACTACGAGAAGATCCGGCCGGGGCTGGCCGCGTACCTGAGCGAGGCGATCCACGCCAACGCGATCAGCCGGGCCTGACGTGCCACGATGGCCCTGACGGGTCGGGCTCACCGCAGGAGGCCAGAGTGTTCATCGTCGCCGGCAGTCTCTACGTCGACCCTGACGGCCGGGACGCCTACCTGGCCTCCTGCGTCGAGACCGTCCGACAGGCGCGCTCCGCCCCGGGCTGCATCGACTTCGCGGTGAGTGCCGACCTGATCGAGCCGGGCCGGATCAACGTCTACGAGCGGTGGGAGACCGACGAGCAGTTGCTCGCCTTCCGCGGGTCCGGCCCGTCGGAGGAGCAGACGGTGGCGATCCTCGGCGCCGAGGTGCACCGGTACCGCATCTCCGGCGTCGAGGCCCCCTGATGCCGTCTGCTCAGCGGGGCCTGACCTGCCCGACGGGGGCGCGACGGGCGGCCCGGGCCTGCCGATAGAAGCCGTGCGACGCTGGCAGCACCAGGCAGACTAGGGCCGCCACGGCGGCCAGCGGCAGCACCACCGCGTCCACGCCGAGCACCGGGAGGACCCAGCCCGGGCGGCTCATGGTGTGCAGGCTGGACAGCGCCGCACCGAAGCTGCTGGAGTCGATGCCGTGCCCGCCGCGGTCCTCGGAGACGATCAGCGCCGTCCCGCCGACGAAGAACGCGCCGCCCGCGGCCGAGCCGAGCGCCGCTAGCACGGTCAGCACCCGGGCCCAGCCGTACCCCAGCCAGGAGAGCAGCGTGAGCACGGCCAGCACGGCCGCGCCGGCGACCAGCAGCGTGATGAAGGCGTAGGTGAACGTCCAGTACAGCCCGGGTCCGCTGTCGGGCAGGTCCGGGACGCGCGCCTCGGCCTCGGCGACGTCTTGTGACAGCCGGACCGCGTCCTCCAGTTCGATCGCGACGTACGCGAGGATGCCGAGCACCACCACCGCGAGCAGGACGACCGCCGCCATGACCGAGGCCGGCCGCCGCGGCCGTCCGAGCGGGCCGCCCGGGACCGCGTCCGGGTCCGACGGCCCGGTCGATGGCGTCCTGGTCAGCGACATGCGGCGCAGTCTAGGCGTGGGCGGCGGCGACGTGGGGGCAGGTCAGGGGACGGTGGTCACGTAGTCGTAGACGGTGTGGGCGAGTTGCCGGACCACCTTGTCGCCGGTGGCGGCGGGACCGGCCGGTGGCCGCCGTCGTCCGCTGCGGCCGGGCCCGACGCCGCGACCAGCGCCAGCGCCGCGGCGGCGACCAACGCCGTCCCTTCCGTACACACGGACGCGGCCCGGCTGGCCGGAAGGTGAACGGCTTTTGTCTCTTATATCCACTTCGCACGGTAAGTGGAGCAGCCCTCGCCGGGGTCTGGCGCGCCGGCCATCACCCGTCAGGGCGCGGCGAAGCGCGGCGCGGTTCTCAGTCCGGGTCGGGCAGGGTCGGGTGGTCGGTCGGGTAGAGGCCGGCGACGAAGCCGTAGACCGTGTCGCCGGAGCGCGGCAGCTCGGTGAACTCCCGGATGAGCGCCTCGACGCGCCGCCAGAACTGGGCCGCGCTCTCCTTGGGAATGCGGGCGTGGCGGATCGTCGAGTAGAGCGTGTCCGCCTCGTGGGCCGGCACCGACTCGGCGGCGGCGACGGACAGGCCGTTGACGCACACGGGTGTCGTCGTGTCGCCCGGGCGCCGGACCACGCCCACGTGGATGGTGCGGCCCGTCCGTCCGTAGTACCGCTCGTCGATGGCGCGCACCCGCCGGGTGCGGACGACGCGGAGCATCCCGGCCTCGAGCAGCACTTTGACGTGGTGGGCGACCGTACTCTTCGGACGGCCGACGGCGGTGGCCAGCTCGGCCACGGTGGCGGCCCGCTCGAGCACCAGGTCGAGGATCGTGGCCCGCAGCGGGTCGGCGATCGCGCGCAACTGCCCGGGTGTGGACACCTCGACGGTGTCGGGCAGGTCGTAGTCCGGGATTCGGGTATTGCTCGACATTTGTCGAACAGTCTAAAGTTTTGGAGTGTTCGCGGCAAGATCCCATCCGAGACCGGGGAGACCGCATGGCTGAGGTGTTGTTGTTCCATCACGCGCAGGGTCGGACGACGGGCGTCCTCGCCTTCGCCGACGAGCTTCGCCGAGCCGGGCACACCGTGCACACGCCGGACCTGTACGACGGCCACACCTTCGCGACGCTGGACGACGGCCTGGCGTACGCCCGGGAGGTGGGCTTCGGCAACCTGCTCGATCGGGGCGTGGGCGCGGCGGACGGGCTACCCGACGGGCTCGTCTACGCCGGCTTCTCGCTCGGCGTGCTGCCGGCGCAGAAGCTCGCGCAGACCCGGGCCGGCGCGCGCGGGGCGCTGCTGTTCGAGTCCTGCCTGCCCGTCTCGGAGTTCGGGACGGCGTGGCCGGCGGGCGTGCCGGTGCAGATCCACGGTGCGGACGCCGATCCGTTCTTCGCCGGCGAGGGTGACATCGACGCGGCCCGCGTGCTCGTCGAGTCGGCCGAGGACGCGGAGCTGTTCGTCTACCGCGGCGATCGGCACCTGTTCACCGACCCCAGCCTGCCGTCCTACGACGCCGACGCCGCCAAGCTGCTCACCCAGCGCGTGCTCGACTTCCTCGCCGCCCGCTGACCGCGACCGACGGAGACAGCCACCCTCGCGCTCAGGGCGTCACAAGATCAGGTCGAGCAGCAGAACGCCGACGAACCCGACCACCGAGATGATCGTCTCCATCACCGACCAGCTCTTGATGGTCTGCCCGACGGTCAGCCCGAAGTACTCCTTGACCAGCCAGAATCCGGCGTCGTTGACGTGGGAGAAGAACAGCGAGCCGCAGCCGATGGCCAGCGCCAGCAGCGCCACCTCCGGTCCCTGGAGCGTGGCCGCCAACGGCGCGACGATGCCGGCGGCGGTGATGGTGGCGACGGTGGCCGAGCCGGTGGCGACCCGGATGCCGACCGCGACCAGCCAGCCCAGCAGCAGCGGGGAGAGGTTGGCGTCCTTCGCCGCGTCGGCGACCAGGTTGCCCACGCCCGCGTCGACCAGCACCTGCTTGAAGCCGCCGCCGGCGGCGACGATCAGGATGATGCCGGCGATCGGCGGCAGCGACCCGCCGAGGAAGCCCGAGACCTGGGAGCGGCTGAAACCGGTCCGGTAGCCGAGGAAGATCATCGCGAAGATCACGCCGGCCAGCAGGGCGACGATCGGGGTGCCGACGATGTCCAACGCCTTGCGTCCCCCGGTGCCCTCGTCGAGGGTCAGCTCACCGATCGCGCGCAGCAGCATCAGCACCACCGGCAGCAGGACCGTGACGACCGCGGCCCACAGGGCGGGCGCGCGGCGCGCGCGTACCCGCTCGGTGGCGGCCTCGTCGATCAGCTCCCCGGGGCGGCCGGTGCCCGGGTTGACCAGGTCGTCCTCGGCGACCAGGTCCCCGTCGGCGTCGACCGGGCCGCGACCGGTGGCCGCCGGTCCCGGCCGGCCGGCGGGGGTCAGCGGCCGGCGGGTGGGCAGCAGCGCCTCCGGCGCGGTGGCGGGCACGTAGCGGGCGATGAAGTTGCCGAAGACCGGACCGGCGACGATCACCGTCGGAATGGCCACCAGCAGGCCTAGCGCCAGGGTCTGGCCGAGGTTGGCGCCGAGGGCGTCGATCGCGACCAGCGGGCCCGGGTGCGGCGGCACCAGGCCGTGCAGCACCGACAGGCCGGCCAGCGCCGGGATGCCGATCTTCATCAGCGGTACGTCGGTCCGCCGGGACACCAGCAGCACGATCGGGACCAGCAGCACCACGCCGACCTCGAAGAAGAGCGGCAGGCCGATCAGCGCGGCGACCCCGGCCATCGCCCACGGCAGCGCGGTGCCCGACACCCGGCTGACCACCCGTTCGACGATGCCGTCCGCGCCCCCGGACTCGGCGAGCAGGCCACCGATCATCGCGCCGAGGGCGATCAGCAGGCCGACCCCGCCGACGGTGGAGCCGACCCCGCCGCTGAACGAGGTGACGATCTTGTCGGGGGACACACCGGCGACCACGCCGAGCACGGCCGCGCCGAGGATCAGGGAGAGGAACGGGTGCACCTTGCCCCAGGCGATGAGCAGCACCACTGCGGCGATGCCCAGCAGGGCCGCGATGATCAGTTGGGTGTTCCCGGCGTCGGTGAGCGGTGCCGCCGGTGCGGCGAGCACTGTGACCACGGCTATCACGACCTTCGGTAGTCGTCCGTGCCTCGGGACGGGCGATCACATGGGAGCAGCGGTGGGTGGTGGCTCCGGCGGCAGGCTCGGCGCCAGCCGTCGCAGCGACGCGAACGTCGGAACGAGCGCGTCGTACAGCTCGGAGAAGAGCGGCAACAGGGCGGCGTACGTGGCCGCCGAGGCCGGGTCGGGGCGTACCGTCTCGTCGATCTGCACCAGGTCGGCGGCGACGTCGATGGAGCCGATCAGGCCGAGGGCCTGCATGCCGAGCAGCGCGGCGCCGAAGCTGGACCCCTCGTGCCCGGCGGGGAAGCGCACCGGCATGCCGAGCGCGTCGGCGAGGATCTGCCGCCACAGCGGGCTGCGGGCGAAGCCGCCGCTGCCCCGGATCTCCCGGACCTCGTTACCGGCCGCCCGCACCGAGCCCAGGACCAGGGCGAGCTGCTGGCAGACCCCCTCCAGCGCGGCCCGGACCAGGTGCTCGCGCCGGTGGCCGTGGGTCAGCCCGACGTACGCGCCGCGGGGCAGCGCGCTCCAGTGCGGCGCCCGCTCACTGAGCAGGTACGGCAGCATGATCAACCCGCCGGAGCCGACCGGTGCCCGGGCGGCCAGTTCGAGCAGCTCCCCCTCGGCGTGCTCGCCCAGCTCCGGGGCGAGCGCGTCGCCGGCCCACTGCAGCACGATGCCGCCGTTGTTGATCGCCCCGCCGACCACCCAGCGGTTCTCGGTGAGCGCGTAGCAGAACACGCCGCCGAGCGGGTCGACGGCGGGCCGTTCGACGGCCACCCGCACCGCCCCGGAGGTGCCGATCGAGCAGGCCACCACGCCGGGCTTGACCGCGCCGAGCCCGAGGTTGGCCAGCGGGCCGTCCCCGGCGCCGACGACGAGCGGGGTGGCCGCGGGCAGGCCGGTCGCCGCGGCCGCCTCGGTGGTGAGGCCGGGCAGCACGGTGGTGGTGGGGACCAGCTCGGGCAGCTGCTCCTCGGTGATCCCGGCGACGCCCAGCGCCTGCGGGTCCCAGGCCAGCCTGTGGATGTCCATCAGGCCGGTGGCGGAGGCGACCGAGTGGTCGGTGACCAGCGCCGCGGCCAGCCGCAGCAGTACGTAGTCCTTGATGCCGACCCAGTGCGCCACCCGCTCGAAGAGCCTCGGCTGCTGCTCGGCGAACCAGACCAGCTTGGGCAGCGGCGCCATCGGGTGCACCGGCGTGCCGGTGCGGCGGTGCAGGGCCAGCCCGGACGGCGCGGCGCGCAGCCGCTCGGCCTGCCCGCTGGCCCGGGAGTCCGCCCAGGTGACCGACGGGGTGAGCGGGTTGCCGTCGGCGTCCAGGCCGATCAGGCTGTGCATCGCGGTGCTGAACGACAGCCCGGCGATCGGCTCCGGCAGCTCGGCGACCACGGCCCGGACCGATTCGACCACCGCGTCGAGGATCAGCCGGGGGTCCTGCTCGGCGTAGCCCGGGTGCGGCTCGTCGAGCGGGTAGCCGACCGAGTGCATGGCGAGCCGCCGCCCGTCGGTGTCGTACGCGACGGCCTTGGTGCTGGTGGTGCCGATGTCCACGCCGACCACGACGGTGGAGGTCGTGTCGCTCACCGGTCCACCTCCCTCCCCCCGAGGCCCAGGCGCACCCCGGCTTGTGGCTGACGTTACCGACGCCGGGACCCCCTCGCATGGTGAAGCGGCTCGACCCGGAGCACCCGGGGCCGGCCGGGAATCGACGCGGCGGACTCCGCCGATTGTGCGGGTCAATCCGCCGATCGGTCAGATTAACGACTTTCGCGTGTCTTGTCGGCCTTCCGTCGCAGTTGATGTGCATGACACCCCGATTGGTGGGCTCGCGCGGCGGAGGAGTCGGCGTGGCGAAGACTGATTCGACGGGTTCCACATGGCGGTACCGGTGGGCGCACCGGCAGAACGACCGGCGGCAGCGGACCTTCCGCGACGCCGACGAGGCGTGGCGACGGCGCGACGACGAACTGCGCCGGCTGCGTACCCTCGCCGGCTCCTTCCAGGGCTCGGCGGAGGCCGGCGTCGGCCTGCCGATCGAGCTGGCCCCCGGCGAGGTCGTCTTCTGGACGCTGCCGGCCGCCCAACTGGTCGAGGTGCGGCACACCGCCGTGCTGCCGGCCCCCGAACTGACCGTCGACCCGGACCCGCCGGCGCTGCGCCCGCGCCGCCCGGAGGGCCTCAAGGTCACCGACGCCGGACTCGCCGTCCTCACCAACCGCCGGCTGGTGCTGCTCGGCGGGCGCGGCCGGCGCGACTGGGCGTACGGGCGGATGACCGGACTGGCCCACGACCCGGCGGCCCCGGTCACGCTGATCCAGGTGCTCGACCGGCGGCGCACCTCCGGGCTGCTGCTGCCGACCGGCGCGGTCGCCGACTTCCGGTTCAAGCTGACCCTCGCCTTCGCCGACGCCATCGAGCAGCGCGCCGCCGTGGTCGCCCAGCTCGACGAGCTGATCGCCGAACACGCGCAGGTCCAGCCGTTCCGGCCGGGCATCGTCACCCCGGCGCAGGCCCGGCTCTCCGCCCGGGTGCCGGGCGGCCGCCGTACCGTCGCGGTCGCCGCGGCCCTCGCCCTGGTCGTGCCCGCGATGCTCTTCGAGTCCGACCCGCCGGTGCGGCCCGGCTCGGACGTCGCCTCCGCCGCCACCCCGGCGGCCACCGCGACGCCCGCGCCCCGACCGGTCGCCCCCGCCGTGCGGGTGGAAACCACCCTCGCGCCGAAGCCACGGAAGAAGAACAGCCCCGCGCCGACGCCCTCGCGGTCCCGCACCGCCGCGCCGCAGCCCGCCGGGGAACCGCGCTGCGGCGCCCCGGCGAACCCCTTCGGGTACGACTTCTGCGGCGACGGCTACCGGGTCCGCCGGCCCGCCGCGCGGACCTGCGAGTTCTTCGACTGCGCGCCCGGCTTCTGGTCCGGCAGCGGCTACCTCGTCCAGTGCCGCGACGGGATGCTCAGCCTGACTGGCGGACAGCGGGAGGCCTGCGCCGGCCAGGGCGGCGTGCGCCGCATCGTCCACACGTGACCGGTCAGCCGCCGAAGTCGGGGACTGTGAGCGTGCCGTCCTCACCCAGGGGCAAGCCGGGGTTCCAGGCGATCTCCCACAGGTGACCGTCCGGGTCGGTGAAGCAGCCGGCGTACCCGCCGTAGAAGGTTTCCCGGGCCGGGCGGGTGATGGTCGCCCCGGCCTCCACCGCCTCGCGCAGGATCGCGTCGACCTCCTCGCGGCTGCGTACGTTCTGCGCCAGGCTCAGCCCGCCGAACCCGTCGGCGCCCCGGTCGGTCAGGCCGGCGTCGTCGGCCAGCTTGTCGCGCCCCCAGAGCACCACGGCCAGCCCGCCGGCCTGGAAGAAGACGGTCTGCTCGACCTCCTGACCCCGCCAGCCGAGCCGCTCGTAAAAGGCGCGGGCCCGGGCCAGGTCGGCCACGCCGAGGGTGACCAGACTGATGCGTTGCTCCATGCCCGGACCGTACCCGCCGGTGGTGCCCGGCGCGACGATCAGCGGGCGGGCCGGGCGAGGGGGAAGAGGCCGGCGAAGACCAGCGCGGCGCCCACCGGCAGCAGGTCCAGCTCGACCCCGATCGCGAGGAAGCCGACCAGGACGAGCACCGGCCCCCAGGCCGGCAGCGGCCGGGGCCGGACGACGGCCGCGCGGACCAGCAGCGTGAGCAGGCCCAGCTCGAACAGCGCCGGCCCGCCGATCAGCACCGGGTCCGGCGGCGGCACCGCGTCGGCGAAGCCCGGGAACAGATCGCCGAGGATCACCCAGCCGAACGCCGCCGCACCGACCAGCCCGGCCACGGTCGCCACGTCGGTGAGCACCCTCTGCCGCGGCGACGTGGCGAGCAGCAGACGGCGCAGCCCCACCACGAGCACGGCGAACAGGACGATGCCGAGCAGGAACAGGGTGTGCCCGGCCAGCCAGGGCCACGCGGACTTGTCGCGATGCCCGTCCAGACCGTCAAGCAGACGCAGGACGCCGTAGCCGAACAGCAGCGTGACGCGGTCACGGCCACGGGCCGTAACCACCGGTATGGCACGCGTGCCAACATTCGCGTATCGGTGGCGGTCATTACTGCAGCCTGACAGTACAGCCGGGTCGCAGCATCGGGGTCTTTCCAGGAGCGATCCCGGAGCTGCAAACCCCGAAAGGACCCGGGGATGTCGTGCCGCGGCACGTCACCGTGCAGGGCCGGCCGGCGGCAGACCAGCCAGATGCGGCGCGGGTGTGGCAGACCGCTCAGCGGTGGTGGGCGGTGCTGTCGTCGCCGGGCCGTGCCGGAGCAGCGCCAGCAGCGCCGAGATTCGCGAGTTACGTACCGCGTGGCCGTCACGTCTCAACTGGTCGGCCAAGGTGTCGCGGGTCAGCGGCAGACCTTGCCGCTCCAGCGCCTTCCGGGCGGCCTGGGCGACCGGCAGGAGATCGTCGACTGCCGCGTCTCGGGACGCCGGCCTCGACCGGGAGCGTGGCGTGGCGCTCCGAGGCCCGGAGCCGCGTTTCGGTGCAGTCATGCTGCCGGCACGTTCGTGATCGTCCCGATCGGGCGGGGGACGCACTTCGGCGCTGCGTCGTGGACGCGAGCTCCGTCCGGCAGCGGGGACGGGGACGGCGGCGAGGACGGGGACGGCGGCGGGGACGGGGACGACAGGGT
>NZ_QGKS01000140.1 GCF_003172935.1 Micromonospora sicca
GGCGTCTACTGGGAGAGCCCGACCTGGTCGCCGGACGGCACCCAGCTCGCCCTGGTCCGCAACCACGACACCCTGGTGACGGTCGACGTGGCCACCGGCGCCATCCGGGTGCTCGTGCAGGGGCACTACATGGTCCGGCCGAACTGGTCCCGGGACGGCTCAATGATCGTCACCCGGTGGCACAGCCGCTCGGAGGGTCCGCAGCTGAAGACGCTGAC
Source organism: Micromonospora sicca (assembly GCF_003172935.1). Lineage (GTDB taxonomy): Bacteria > Actinomycetota > Actinomycetes > Mycobacteriales > Micromonosporaceae > Micromonospora > Micromonospora sicca. The sequence continues at coordinate 219 of NZ_QGKS01000140.1, forward strand.
CCTGGCCACCGGGAAGCTGCGGCGGATCTACCTGCCGGAGGCGGCCGGTGAGAACTTCGACTGGCCGGTCTTCATGCCGAACTCGGAGCGGGTGGTGTTCTGCACCAACCGCTGGACCCGGGACACCGACGTGCCCAGCGGCGCGGCGCTGGCCTCGGTCCGGATCGACGGCACCGGGCTGAAGCGGCTCACCGACACCCCGCGGCTCTACCTGTCGCCGGTGTTCTCTCCGGACGGCCGCTACTGCGCGGCGCTGTCCGTGCCGCCGACCAACGAGTACCCGGACGGCGGCAACATCATCGTCTCCACCAGCGGCTTCGGTGAGCCGTGGTGGATCCCCGGCGACGAGTACGACGACAGCAGCCGGCTGGACTGGGCGCGCGCCCTCTGACCTGATCCACCCTCCGACGCGGCGGCCGGCTTCCGGCCGCCGCGTCGGCGTCTCCGGACACCGTCGCGCCGATCGCGGCCTTGGACGTCGTGCGATGCGAGGCTGGACGCCAGGACGGTCGCCGGGGACGTTGGGGAGGGTGCGATGCCGGAGCCACCGGCCGGAGGGACGTGGCGTGGCGCGCAGGCGCACGGCCGCCGGGCCAACCGGCGCAGCTACCACGACGGCGCCAGGGTCAACGGGTACGTCGACGACCCGTACCACCGGATCCGCCGCGCGGTCGCGGCCCGGATGGTGGCCGAGGGCGTGACCGGGCGGCTGCCGGTGCTGGAGCTGGGTTGCGGCCCGCGCGGCATGCTCGACCCGGCGGACCTGCCGGTGCCGCTGGTCCTGGCGGACCTGGCGGAGACGGCGTTGCGCGACGCCCGGCGGGCCGCCGGGCCGGGTGCGCTGCCGGCCTGCCTGGACGCCACCCGCGGCCTGCCGTTCCGGGCGGGCAGTTTCGGCGGGCTGGTCACCGGTGAGCTGATCGAGCACGTGTACGACCCGGTGGCGCTGCTGCGCGAGTGCCACCGGGTGCTGGCGCCGGGCGGGCTGCTGGTGCTCACCACCCCCAACCTGGCCACCGTGCAGGACCGGGTGTCCTTTCTGCTCGGCCGCGCTCCGCGCCAGGTCGACCCGCTGCACCCTTACCTCTGGCTGCACATCCGGCCGTTCACCGCGTCGCTGCTGCGCCGGGTGCTCCGGCGGGCCGGGTTCGTGCCGCTGGCGATCCGCTCCAATCAGGTCGGCTGGCGGCTGCCCAGCGGCCGGTGGGTCACCTCCCGGCTGCTCGCCCGCGTGGCGCCGGGCCTCGGCGGTTCGCTGATCTGCGCGGCCCGCCGGGCCGCCGGGCCGCCGTCACCGACCGTCTCGGGGCAGCCGAACAGCGTGTGATCGTGATATTGACAAAGGGCTATCATGGGGAAATCGTCATCGACCGGGGGATGTCATGGCCCGCCTCTTGACCTGGGTCGTCAACAATCTCGACGCCTTCATCGGGCTGCTCCTGGCCTTGACCGTCGCCGTCCTCGGGCTGACCAGCACCGTCAGCCAGGAGGTGGTCAACAGCGCCATCCTGCTGATCCTCGCCCTGCTCGCCCAGGCGATGCTGCGGGACCGGCTGCGCCGGGAGACCGCCGAGCACCAGGTGCGGCACGTGCTCAACGACACCCGGGACCGGCTCACCGAGCTGGTGCCGCAGATGCGGGAGATCACCGGCCCGGAGGGCGCGCTGAACCGGGCCCGGGAGGCCATCGACAGCGTCTCGATGGTCCGGGTCCTCAACGGCACCGAGGTCGGGCAGGCGCTCGCCGAGGCCCGCCGGCACACCGACCGCTGGGACTTCAAGGGCGGCACCGGCACCTACACCCGGGCGGTCACCCTGCCGGAGTGCCTCGACCACGCCCGCCGGCGCAACGCCACCCTGCACTTCTCCATCGAGATCATCGACCCGACCGACGAGGGCGTCTGCGAGCGGTACGCGCGGTTCCGGCGCAGCCTGGCGCCGAACGCGCCGGGGGAGCGGTGGACCGTCGACCGCACCCGCAAGGAATCCTTCGCGACCGTGCTGGCCGCCTGCTGGCACCTGCAGCGGTCCGGGCTGCTCACCATCGACGTGCGGCTCTCCCCACGGATGAGCACCTTCCGCTACGACCTCTCGTCGAGCTGCGTCATCATCACCCAGGAGAATCCGCAGACCCCGGCGCTGCGCATCGACCGCAAGGAGCTGTACTACAACCGGTACAACATCGAGCTGCAGTACAGCCGGGAGCAGAGCCGGCGGGTGCCGATCGAGGCCGCCGGGCAGGTCAAGCTCGACGACGAGCCGTCCGTGGAACAGGTCCGCCGGCTGTTCACCGCGCTCGGCCTGCCGCTGCCGCGCTCCTTCGGTGACCGCGAGGTCGCCGACATCGTGGGCAAGGCCATCCAGGCGAGGGACCCGTACGCATGATGACCTACGCCGAGCTGGAACGGGAGATCGACCGGGGCACCCGGCCGGAGCTGCTGCGCCGCTGGGTGCTCGACGTGCTCGACGACGTCGCGGACGGCCGCCGGCCGCTCCGCGCGGTCCGCCACCCGCTCGGCTTCACCTGCCTGCCGGTGGACCGCACCGGCCCCGACGGGATCTGCGTGCACGCCTGGCCGGCCGGCCCGCCGCCGGTCGAGCCGACCACCTCCGCCATGCACTCGCACAGCTGGGATCTGCTCAGCCACGTGCTGCACGGCCGGGTGCGCAACGAGCTGATCGAGGTGACCGACGCGCCCGCCGAACCGGTCTGGCGGGTGTACGAGGTGCGCAGCCGCGCGGACGTCGACGAGATGGCCGCGACCGATCGCCTCGTCACCGCGGTGACCGCCACGGTGGAGACGCACGAGGCCGGCGACTCGTACGCGCTGCGCGCCGGCGGGTTCCACACCTCCGAGGTGGACCCCGGGCAGCCGGCCGTGACGGTGGCGCTGGGGCGTACCACGCCCGGCGGCTGCGACCTGAGCCTCGGCGCGGTGGACGGGCGCAGCCACCGGGTGCGCCGGGACCGATGCGAAGCGGCGGAGACCGCACGGATGGCGCGGGAGATCGCGCGACTGGTGGCACGGGGCTGACACGGCTGGAGGAGCCATGGACGTGAAGCCGCTCGGAACCGGGCCGGACCTGCGCGAGGCGCACCGGTTCGCGGTCGACGCCGCACGCGCCGCCGGAAAGGTGCTGCGCGCCGGCATGAGAGGCGAGCTGCACGCCCGCGCCAAGAGCGCCTCCGGCGACCTGGTCACCGACCTGGACCTGGCCGCCGAGCGGTTGATCGTCGACCGGATCCGGGCCCGCTGGCCGGAACACGGCGTGATCGCCGAGGAGGGCGGCGAGTACGCCGCCGACGACGCCTGGGCGTGGCTGGTCGACCCCCTCGACGGCACCAACAACGTGGCGATCGGGCTGCCCGCGTACGTGGTCGGCATCGCGCTCTGCGAACGCGGCTCGCCGGTGCTCGGCGTGGTCCACGACCCGGTCGCCGGCCGCACCTGGTCGGCGGTGCGCGGGCAGGGCGCGTTCGTGCACGCGGCCGGGCCGTCCGGCCGGCCGCTGCGGGCGCCGCACCGGCCGGTGCCGTCCGCCCCGGTGCTGGCCTGGACCCAGGGTCACGAGGTACGCCGGGACGACAGCACCGCCCGGGCGTTGAAGGTGGTGCTGGACTCCACCGCCCGGCGGGTGCTGCAACTGTGGGCGCCGCTGCTGTCCTGGGTGATGCTGGCGCGGGGTGACATCGACGGCATCGTCGGCTACCGGCCGGAGGCCGTCGACCTGCCCGCCGGGATGCTGCTCGCCGCCGAGGCCGGGATGGTCGTCCGGGCCCTCGACGGCGGCTGCTTCGACGACCGGTATGGCTGCCCGGCCGAGCGGCGCAGCTTCGTCGCCGGGCCGCCGGAGAGCATCGACCGGCTCGTCAAGCTGGTCACCGCGGCCCAGTGGATCGAGCCGCAGGTCCGCCACCTCACCCCGATCAGCCTCACCACCGTCGGCTGGTGATGCCACGTACTTCCACCCCGAGCAGCCTACTCGAACACACGTTCGATCCGGCCGGCTGTCGCGTGTCTAGTCCTTCGTGCGGGACGGACGGGAAGCCATACCCCCGCTACGCGGAGCTTGGCTACGTCCGCTTTAAGGGCTGTTGGGAACGGAACGGCGCTCCTTTTCCGTGCGCTCAGGGTGCATGTCGCCCGGTGTCACTGGGGGGCGACCAGGGACGTTGGTGCACAACTGTCCCGGCTCAGCACCGCACACGGGGCAGGGGCGGTACGACTCGACGGGCCCCGGATCGAGGTCCCTCGCCTGGGCCGCTCGGACGATCTCGTCGGCCGCGTGGTGTAGCTCGAGGTCCCGATGTCTCACCGCAGCCATGTGGATTCGCTGGAGCGCGCTTCGCGCCAGCTCCCCTGGGTCAGTCATCCAACCGACCTTCCCGCTATGCTCGCCGCCACACGCACCCCTGTTTGCCTGCGAAAACGCACGATACGGGCCTGCGTGGAAGCCAAATAGGCCGATCATGTCAAGCGTCTGGTGGGACGCCACCGTCCCCACCAACCGGCAGGGACGGCAGAGAACCAGCAGGAAGCGGGGTCGCCGAGCCGCTCGGCCACCAGGGCTCGCAGGTCGTCGCGGACCGCGTCGGCGTCCCACACCGCCGGATACGGCAGACGTTGTATCGCGTCCGGACGGCATGTCCGGCCTGTGCGAGCTGCCAGCACGCCTTGACCTCAAGCTCGGCGAGCAGGCCGGGCACGAGCCCGGTCGGGGTGCGGCGCGGCTCGACCCGCCCGAACCTGCCCGCGAACGTGATGAGTGCCTGGTCCACGACCTGCTGCCATCCGGAGACGTCTACGCTGTGACCAGCGGCCACCGCAACATGCGACTGTTGTCCAATCAGCCAGCCCATGCGGTGGCTGCGCTGCGCTTATCGGCCCGACCAAGATCCCGAACGGGCGGCTGCCGTACTAGATGATCGATTCCAAGGGGTGTGGGGTAGCGAGTAAGCGCAAGGGCATCCATGATCGGCGTTGCCTAGGCAACGAGACCATGGAGGCCACGTGCACGTCGATCTGGACACCCTCGCGACCGCAC
>NZ_QGKS01000467.1 GCF_003172935.1 Micromonospora sicca
CTGGTTGCCGACCCCCACCCGGTGGCCCGGGTTGTGTCCGCATGGCCCGCCGTGGCGTTGCTGCTCACCGTTGAGGTACTGGCCCGTTCCGGGAAGGGGCTGGAGGTTCCGGCGGAACCTGTTGCCCAGCAAGCCATAGCGGCCCCTGAGGGCCCGGAAGTAGCCGCACCTTCCGGGTGCGCGGAGGAATCCGCGGAGGGGCCCAGCAAGCCTCACAGCGGGCCGGATAGCCCGGAACCTGAGCAGCCCGGCCGGAAGCGTCGCCCGGTGGCGGAAACCCGCCGCCTGGCCCTCGGGATGCTGGCGGAACCTGGCACCACCCGGGAGGCCGTAGCGGCCGCCCTCGGCATCTCTGATCGGAGGTTGCGAACGGTGCTCAACGGTCCCGTTGCCGCGTAGGGGTACGGTGCGCGCCATGGGTGCTCTTAAGCCGTGGCACATCGCCACGCTGTGTTGTCTCGCCTCGTCAGCCGTGCTCGTCGGCGGTCTGGTCTGGCTCCTAGTTAAGAGGGCCAACCGCCGGTAGCGCGGGAGGGTTGCACAGCACAGGAGGTTTACGCAGTGAGAGTCGTACAGGACTCCGCCAACGTCTTTGTCACCTACGTTGATCCCCCGGTTACGCCCGTCCGCCTGGCGGAGCTAGCCGCCCAGCTTCCGCCGGAGGCTGTCTGTACCGAGGTTGTGCTACACCCTGACGGAATCCTGTTCGCCACGTTTGAGACTGGCCAGGTAGCCGCCACCGACTGAGGCGGCAGGGGAGGGGCGGCCCATACCGCCCCTCCCTCACGGCGCTACCTAAGCAGCAGGGCGAGTAGCCCGCTCAGGGCAGCGAGCACAGCCGCTACCCCGCTGAGCACGCCCGGTGCCGTCTTGAGGTAGTCCAGGATCACGGAGTGCGGATTCCGTGTCCCGTTGTCGTCCTGCTCGTTTGTTGCTACGGTCGGCACGCTGACTCCTTGTCTGAAACCGAGGCACGGTGGAGTAACAACGGAGTCGCCAGCGACGCCCGGTCTAGCCACCGGGCGTTCGCTCTTTCCGCCCCCCTGTAGGGAGGGTTCGTGCGACGACGTCGTTACCGCGATCAATTGCAGCCGCCGGGCGTCCTCGGGTCAAGCGGAGGCCATCCGTCGGCGTGTCGGTGCTTGCAACCGACCAGAGTCGGTGCTTGCTTCTATCCCAACGGTCGGCTTCCTGATGGGTTACCTCGGTCGGGCACATCGACGGTAAGCCACGGAGCGTGCCGTTCAAAGCCAACCTCCCGAACTTACGTACGACTGCACCTTAAACGCCGGGGCAAAGCTGGACACTTACCGCCTATCGGTCAGGCAAGCTACCCCTCATGCCAGCCTGTCGCCTCGAAAAAGGTCCATCCTGTGGACGGGTGCGACTGCATTTATCGCGTCAACGCGATCACCCGGGAGCGCCGGTGCCCGTCCTCATGCATCAGAGCCAGCCGGGTTGCTGTTACGCCCGTAGGTCTGCCCCTTGCCGTCCGGCAGCGGCTCGCGGTCCTCAAGGGCCCGCACCTCATCCACCGACAGGAAACCCGCCTCAATGCCGGTGCGGTAAGCCTGGTAACGCTCAGCCGTCTTTACGCGCATCCTCGCGTTAGCGTTGAAACGCAAGCTCTGACCAGCCGGCAGGATGGCGGAGAAAGCCTGCTCAATCCGAACCAGCCACGGCATCAACGTTTGAGTGACAAACCAATTGTGTTGCTCCTCAACACCACTACCCCATGAGCTAGCCGTTGTCGGGTCGAGCATGTAAGCGGGCACCCGGAAGATTCCAGCGATAGCCAGACGGTTAAACCGCTGAGTCTCCAAAAACTGTGCCTGTTCCGGGGTAACGCTAATCTGTTTCCAGGTAGACCCACCCGTAAGAACGCCGACACCGTGACTGTTCTTGATGCCCGCGTGATTCTTGCGCATCATTCGGGCCAAGATGGCAACCTCACCCGGCTTGGGGGTGCCGGGGTGTTCAATGACGCCGGTAAGCGTGGTGCCCTGGCTAAAGAACCGTGCGCCGTATTCCTCGGTAGCCAACCCGGCACCAATGGTCTGCCGGGCATTCTCAAGCGGAGACAGACCACGGAGGCTGTTTGCCTGAGCAAACCCCTTAACGTGGATAACGTCCCGGTCAAACAGGGTTACGTCAGCAACCTTGTAAAGAACGCCGCTGCCATCCTCGGTCAGCTCAACCCGCACGGTGCGGGGGTCGAGCGGCACCAGGGCAACAACCTTCCCCCCACCGTTCCGGTAGACACGCACAAAAGCGTTGCCGTCCGTCAGAAGTGACGTCATCACTTTCTGCCAGAAGTCAAACGGCGTATCAAACGGGTTGGGCTTACTCAGCCACACCGGCCCGGGGGCCGGCTTCCTGGTTTCACCAATGGTCCGCACGGCGTCAACGGGCAGAGCTGCCACGGCGTCAGCAATCAACGAAACACAGGTGTAAACGGCAGACAGGGAAAGTGCGGAATCCTGGCTGACGTTGGCCCCGGCCCACGTAGGTACGTTTGCGAAAGCCTCAGCAATTCCGCTGGTCGGGGCTGGTGCCGCCCGACGTTCCATCATTCGATCCCAGAAACCCAATGGGTCACCTCCTTACGCAAAGAGGGCCCGACCCCAAAAGGGGCCGGGCCACTACGCGGGTTGATTACTTGACGCCCGTAACGCGGACAACAGCCGCCGGGTTGGGCACCAGAATGTCAGCGCGCATCTTCGCGGTAACGAGGGTTTCGTCAGTCGCGCCGTAGACATACGGGTTGACATCAAATACCGCGTCCTCACGGACCACGGCGTAAACCTCGGAAGGCACGTAGACGTAAATGCTGTTACACACGGCACCCGAGGTGCCCTCAACCTCGTTGAGGGCCAGGTTGCCGGACAGGAACACCGGCCGACCAAACAGCGACCGGGAAACGCCGTTAGACGCGCTGCCGGCGCTGTCCTGAATCAGCGACTTGTTAGAACCAGACGCCTCCTTAAGCTTCAGGATGGCGCGCCAGGTACGCGGCGGCATAACGATAACCGCGCTTTCGTCGTCAGCGTTGGCCTCCGCCAGCAGGCCCAGGGCGTCCGCGATCGGGTCGAGGTTGCTAAGAACGGCACCGTTAGCGACAACCGGGAAGGTGCCGATACCGGCAACGCTCTTGAGGCCACGGAGGGCCGGCGCGGTGCCGTTACCCTCAAACGCGGAAAGGTCGTAGGCCAGACCAACCGAACGGATAAGGCTCCGGGAAAGCTGGTCCAGGGCGGCCGGCTTGCTGTCCGCCAGAATCTCATTCGGAACCCGGGTGCCCTGGGCAAACTTACGCGGAACGGCGGTAAGAGCCTCCGCGTTCGGGTCCGACAGTGGAATGGTGCCAGCCTCGGCGATAGCACCGGCGGTGCCGTCGCTGGTCATGTGCGGGATAACGATGCTGTCCCCGCTGGTCCGAATGACGTTGACGCCAGACCGGATGATGACGCTGGACTTAGCCAGGAAATCGAGCACATACCCGGCCTGCTCGGCCGGGGTGAACACCGCACCCATGCCCGACGCGCCAGTCAGGGCCCGCACCTCAGCGGAGAGCAGGTCACCAGCGCGCACCTCGGTACGGGCACCGGGCAGGCCAACCGGGTTAGCGGCAATCGCGGAACGCTGCTCAGCCTCAACGGCAGCGCGCGTCTCAACGGTGGCCGGCGCAACCTCGGTACGCTGCTCAGCGTCAGCCGGGGCCAGGGTGTCAATCGCGGCGTTACGCGCCTCAACCGACAGGGCCGGGTTATCGGCAATCTGAATCAGGTTGTTAACCAGCTTCGCGCGCTTGGCGTGCAGGGCAACATTATCCAGGGCAGTCAAAACAGATTCTCCAATCAACAAAAAAGCCGCCCCCGAATGGGACGGCTAAAGGTCTGAGTTGCTTATTCAGTTGTTGGTTGAATTGTCTATTCAGTTGTTGCGCTTGCCCTTGGGCTTGTGGTTCGGGTCCCATTCCAGGAACACACCCCGGCCGCTACGGTTCGCACACGTAACCGAGCAAACGCCGCCGCGTACGTACGGGGCCCAATCCCGCTTGCTAAACGGCTTAAAGCAGTACGCGCACGTCACTTCCCATGAGGAACGGTCAGCGTTCACTTGCCGTCCAGCGCGTCAATCGCGGCACACGCGATCAGCGCGTAGACCCGGGCCCAAGCAGACTTGCCAGCGTCAAGGCACTTCTCAGTCCGCTGGTAAAACTCATCCGCCATAACGTCCAGGTCGTCAGCGTCAAGCTCACGGAACGCGGTAACAAGGTTTTCCATGTGTAATCACTCCCTTCTTAAGGGCAAACAAAAAGGGGGCCCGGCCGTAGCCGGACCCCCTCGTTTCCCAAACCGTGGTTCTTCCCACTTATTACGTTTTATTCGGCGCGTGGTCCCTCATACGACCAGCCATCCGGGAAAGCTGCCAGGAAGTCCAGCAACTCAGGGGTAGCCCGCAGAGCACCCCGCGTACGCAAACCGTGAGCAGCCCGCTTCCGGCGGGTTTTGATACCCGCGTGCCGCAGCTTCCGAAGGTCGTTATCCCGGATGTCTTGGCACGCCGTGGAGCAGATTTCTTGAGGCCGTCCCCGCTTAGCCTGCCCGCCGTCAAACTTCCGGGTGCAGACGATGCAATCCCGGTACCGCTGGTTCCGGTTCCTGGACCGTCGCCACTCCTGCCGACGCTGCTCTAGAACAGCCTCACGGACCCTCAGAGCCTCAAGCCAGTCCGTGCAATCGTCCCCGTCCAACGCGTGCCCGACCCTGTGAATCGAGCACCAGCGATAATCCTTAACCGTGGTCACTTGTCCCCCCATTCGGCAAGGAATCGCTCAAGGTCATCCAGCCCGTCCCCCTGGTCCTGCTCGACCACGGTCGGGCCGGCAGGCTTGGCATCCTTACCGGCACGGCTACGTGCCTTCCGTTCGGCAGCAGCCTTCCGTTGGCATTCCGTCTTATCGCAGTAGAAACGGTTGCCCTTGACGGGGCTACGGCATGCCCGGCATTTCTTGAAGTTGTGCAATCTCTAAGCCTCCTTGCTTACTGAAACGTGACAGGGAATGTCACGGAATGGTCACGGTGTTTGTCACGCTGGTTCGTGCGTTTCCGCAGGTCAAGCCGCGGTTTCATGTAAACGTGACCGGGAATGGTCACGAAGTCACGCGCACAAAAACGGGCCTAAGACA
>NZ_QGKS01000468.1 GCF_003172935.1 Micromonospora sicca
TTCTGACAGTTGCCACCTCGTCCACACCGGACGTTGGAGAGACGGCCCCCACAACCGAACCCCCTGTTCCCGGCGCCACGATCATGCGCCACCCGGAGCCGGCATCAAGGCCAAGCCCCTGACGGGGTCGACCTGCGGTCGAGCCTTGACCCCGACCCCTCGCTGGCGTTTGTCTGCACCGAGCCGGGAAACCGGCAGAAACCGGCCACAACCACCCCGGCGGTCGCGGGTTGACACGGCCCCACTCCTTCAGGGATGACCTGCGAATAGCGCGTTGAGGCCGTACCCCATCGTTTTTTTCATGGAGAACTGCGACTCGATGGTGCAGACGGCGTCCGGATCGGCCTTCACCCGCGCCGCCAGTCGTAGCAGTCCCTCGTGGAGATCCGGCTCCCGGGCGTGCAGGTGCGCGTCGGCGTCGGGCGGGGCCGAGTCGATCACGGCTCGGCAGCACGAACACCATCGACTGGATGGTGCGGGTACGTGTTGAACTCGGTGCCGCACGACATGCCGCTGGAGTTATTGGCGATGACGCCGCCGATAGTGCACGCGGTCTCGCTGGCGGGAACAGCTTGGCCGCCGCGGGGCTGAGCACCCGCGTCGCCGTACCGGCCGCCGTTGAGCAGCGTGTGGCCGAACAGCGCCAGATCCTGTGCGGAGGAGAACGCCCGGCGTGGGCGGAGACGCCGCCCATCAGCTGTGCGGTCTTGTCGTTGACCACGCCCCAGTCGTAGCTACCGCGCCAGTCATGGTCGCGATGACCAGGGCCTGGATCACCGGTCGTTGCGGGTCCGTCCGGTCGGTTAGCCACGCGGTGCTGGACCAGACCCACCACAGGGCCCCCAACAGCACCAGCGTCCGGAGGGCGCCACTCCACCCGAGATCCTCGGCCAGGCCGCGCGAGAGCTGAGCGAGCGCGAGGACAAACACCAGGTCGAAGAAGAGTTCCAGGAACGTGGCCCGCTGCGGATCCCCGGCTTTCCGCGGCAGTTCGGCCGCCTCGTCGTCATCGGCTCGCCCGTCTGCCAACTTTGCCCCAGATTTGAAGCATTCTGCCATGCGCGCAGCGGTGGTGACTGCGGACGTGCTGCCGTGGCCTGGAATCGAGCGGCCCGCGTTACCGGACGGGCGACGGTCGAGGCCGGCGAGGTCCTTCCATCCGTCGCCGCTGAATCGGATTAGCTCGTCGACCTTGGCCAAGCGTCGGGCCGGTGCTACAGAGGGCGGAGTGTCACCACCCAGGTCCTGATACCGATATGTCACGCAGGTCCTGAGACCGGACAGCTAGCTGCCGGCCAGGCGGTTAGAACTTGCTGTACGTCTTCAAGCTGCGCTGAACGGGCCGCAGGCCCCGCCTGGGCGCGACGGCCGCTGCCGCTCGGCAGCCGTCACGACTGACGCCAGGCGGATGCGCAAGGTTGCCGTTGGCGAGGTCGACCTCACTGGCCACCGGACCCGCCGCATCCAGGGCGAGTCGGTCCCCCTCGGCTCCGCTCGGGCCACCCTTGCTGGCACCGCCATGGGGACACCCAAGACCTGCCCTGGCTCGGTGCCCACCCACTCACGACCGCTTACAACGGCTCACGGCCGCTCACACGGCGACCCTGGGCACTCGAGCGGCGTGTGGTAGGGAGAGCGACGCCTCGGCACACCGACGCTCGCAGGTGGGTAGCGCACGACGAAACGGTACGCCCAGGTGGTGAAGCGGCTCTCGCCACGGAGCGTCGCCAGCTTGGCGAGGATCGCCACCGTCGCGTCGGACGCAGCCTGGTGGGCGACGTCGGTCAGCGCGGGCCCGGTCACCGGGGAGCGCGTCGCGCGCCGGCGCACCTCCCGCAATGCCGCGCGCACCAGCATCTCGTGCAGCCGGTCGAATGCCACGTCTCGATCGGCACCGGTGCCGGAGAGAGCCTGCACCCATCCGGCCGAGTCCTCGTCCAGGCCGACCACCTCGGCCCCGGGCCGGCGCGCGGACCCGGGGTCCGCGCGCCGGGGGTGTCAGGCCGTCGCCCGCTTCGGGAGCTTCCACCCGGGGCGGGGGAAGTGGCAGGTGTAACCGTTGGGGTAGGTCTGCAGGTAGTTCTGGTGCTCGGGCTCAGCCTCCCAGAAGTCGCCTGCCGGGGTGACCTCGGTGGCGACCTTGCCGGGCCACAGGCCCGAGGCGTCGACGTCGGCGATCGTGTCCTCGGCGACCCGCTTCTGCTCGTCGCTGGTGTAGAAGATCGCCGAGCGGTAGCTGGTGCCGATGTCGTTGCCCTGGCGGTTCTTCGTCGAGGGGTCGTGGATCTGGAAGAAGAACTCGAGCAGTGCGCGGAAGTCGGTCTTCTCGGTGTCGTAGACGACCTCGATGGACTCCGCGTGGGTGCCGTGGTTGCGGTAGGTGGCGTTCGGGACGTCGCCGCCGCTGTAGCCGACCCGCGTGGACACGACGCCGGGCTGGTGGCGGAACAGCTCCTCCATGCCCCAGAAACAGCCGCCGGCGAGGATCACCTTTTCGTTGGTCACGTCGTCTCCTTACTTGTCGTCGGCGTCAGTGTTGGTGTCACCCGTGAACAGGGTGCGGTATTCGCCGTACCCTGCGTTCTTTAGGTCATCGAGGTGGATGAACCGCAACGACGCGGAGTTGATGCAGTAGCGCAGTCCACCCTTGTCGGGGGGACCGTCGTTGAAGACGTGGCCGAGGTGGCTGTCCCCGTGCAGCGAGCGGGCCTCAGTCCGGATCATCCCGTGGCTGGCGTCTTCGCGCTCGATGACGTTCGTCTTGGCGATCGGCTTCGTGAAGCTCGGCCAGCCAGAGTTGCTGTCGTACTTGTCGACTGATGCGAACAGCGGCTCGCCGGACACGACGTCGACATAGATGCCGGGCTCGTGGTTGTCCCAGTAGGCGTTGGCGAACGGGCGCTCGGTGCCGTCCTGCTGGGTCACGCGGTACTGCTCCGGGTCGAGCCGCGAAACGGCCTCCGGGTTCTTGTGGTACTGGGTCTGCTGGGGCACAGCTCTCCCTTCCCGGCCTTTCGGCGTGAAGCTGGGGAACCAGGTGAAACGCTCCTGGACGCGCAAATGTACAGACACCCTACGGGCCGGTTGTATTCCCGCAGCCCCCATCTTTTGTGGACCATCAAGTCCGGAAAAGATGTCCGGAGTGGCCGGCTGGCTGCCGTCGTCACGGTGGGTGACCTGGGGTACGTCGCCGGCACAGTAGCACCCGCTTGACTCCAAGAGTGTACTTGACCGACCAGTTCTACCGTGACTAGGTTCGGGGCGTCCGGCTGGGTGCCTCCGCTGGATGACCGGCGCCATCGCCGACGTCGACATCATGGCCGGCCGCAACTGACCCTCGAAACCTAACGCCGGGATCACGCCGGCTGGGATGCGGACGTGCCCGTACGCGTCCGCAGCCCGCGCCCGCGGGGAAACCACCAGCAAATTCAGCGAGACCGTGGCTCGGCCGACCCGCACGTGAACAAGTGTTCGAGTAGTCTGCTCTGCGTGGAGTGGCGAACGCGCTGGCACATCACGATCCGCTGGGACCGGGCCGACAACAGCCCGGCCGGCGTGACCGTCGTCGAGCGCGTCGCCGATTCCCCCGCCGAGCTGCGCCGCCTGATCGACCGGGCCCGCGCGGACCCGCACGTGGTCGCCTTCCCCGTCGCCAGGTCCGCGAGCTTGTCGGCGACGAGCTGCAGGAGTGCCACAACGGGCACGGCTACGCCGGCGGCTCGGCGACCACGCCGATGCGGGACTGTTGGCCGTGCCGATGCGGCGGCCACCTGGTCATCCGCTGCCGCATGTGCCCGGACGTGCAGGTGGAGCCGCGGGTCAGCCGGGACTTCGATACGCGGTGAAACCCAGTCAGCGCCGGGACAGCACGAAGGTCACCGGCGAAAGAGCGGCGGGGTTGAACAGGAAGGTGGCATGGCCCTTGGCGCCTTCGTAGGCGCCGGTGCCCCCGGTTATCGCCGCGATGCTGGTGGCGCCTTGTACGAAAGCGCCAACGCCTTCGGTGGTAATGGTTCCATGTTGCAAGGTTGTGACGGTCGTGCAGGTCGTCGTCGCGGTGGAAGCTTCGATCACGGTGCAGTGCCCTTCCGCCTTGCCCGCAGGACTCTGATCCTTGGCCCAGACAAGCGTGTCGCGGAAGACCTCCCGGTCGCCGGTGTGACTCGGGTCGCCACCATTGAGGAACGCGTCGATGGTGGCACCGGTGTCCAGCAGCCGCAGAGTCTCCTCGTGGTCGGCGGGACCACTGCCGACAGCGCCCGCGAGCGCCGCCACAGGAGCGACGAGAACCGCTGTAATCAGTGGGCTCAACCGCATGACTGTGCCTCCTTTTCGCCGAGGCGAACGCGCCACTTAAGAATGGCGCACCCTCAATAGATGGGGCCCGCCGGGCCAGGGCGATTGCGTAGTCGATCGGTGGGTGCCCTGAGCTGGGAATCTACGGGGTGAGTGGCCTCTGTGGAGGCAGGAAGAGCGGGTGAGATCGCGTCGGTGATCATGGAGTTCTCTAGGCTTCACGACACCCCGAGGACCTCACCCGCCGATGTCATCATGCCTGATCCCCGCGCTGTCTTCGGTCGCCGGCGCCCCTGGCACGTCACCACCGTCCGTTACCGCAGGTGAGACAACGGGACTGCTACACGCCTTGGCGGCGGTCCCGGATCCTCGAGATCCACGGGGAGTGCGTTACCCGCTGTCGGGTTTGCTCGCGGTCGCGGTGTGCGCGGTCCTCGCGGGGGCGTCGTCGTTCGCCGCGATCACCGATTGGTTGCACGATCTGGATGAGCAGGCCCGCGACCGGCTCGGCTTCGGCCATGGGGTGCCGGCGGGTACGACGGTATGGCGGTTGCTGACCCGCCTCGACGATCAGTTGTTGTCTACCGTCCTCGCGGGTTGGCTGAAGGTCCGCGCCCGGCCGGTCACACCCCGGCCGCACCGGTATCGGACGGTGATCGCCGTGGACGGGAAAACGCTGCGGGGAGCCCGCCGTGCCGACGGTGGTCAGGTTCACCTACTCTCCGCGCTGGACACCAGCACCGGCATCGTCCTGGCCCAGGTCACCGTGAGCGCGAAGAGCAACGAGATCCCCGCGTTCGCACCGCTGCTCGACGCGGTCGAGCAAGTGTTGGGCAGCCTGACCGGTT
>NZ_QGKS01000341.1 GCF_003172935.1 Micromonospora sicca
TCCATGATCGTCTGCGGTGCACGAGGGTGACACGCCGTCGGTGCCGCCGCTGAACCGCAGACGATCAAGGCGAACCGCTTGGCCACCCGGCAGCGAGGCGCCCAGCTGCCGCGGGGAGCGGAGCGCCGAGGCGGGGAGCTCAGAGGCGGATGCCGAGGAGGGCGTCGACGGTGTCGGCGAAGAGGGTGGGGCCCTGGGCGTCGTCGGCGACGCCGGCGAGGGCCTGCGCGGCCCACTCGTCGGCGACCGCCAGCGCGCCCGGCGTGTCCAGGTCGTCGGCAAGGCGGGCGCGTACCCCGGCCAGCAGCGTGGCCCCGGACGGCCCGGCGGGGACCGCGGCGGCCCGGCGCCAGCGCGCCAGGCGCTCCTGCGCGGTCACGAGCAGGTCCTCGGTCCAGGACCGGTCGGCGCGGTAGTGGCCGCTGATCAGGGCCAGCCGGACCGCCATCGGGTCGACCCGGTCGGCCCGCAGCCGGGAGACGAAGACCAGGTTGCCCTTGGACTTGGACATCTTCTCGCCGTCCAGGCCGATCATGCCGGCGTGCACGTAGTGGTCGGCGAAGGGCGCCTGGCCGGTCAGCCGTTCGGCGTGCGCGGCGGAGCACTCGTGGTGCGGGAAGAGCAGGTCGTTGCCGCCGCCCTGCACATCGATCCGGTCGCCGAGCAGGTTCAGCGCGATCACCGCGCACTCGATGTGCCAGCCGGGGCGGCCGGCGCCCAGCTCGCCGCCGGGCCAGGACGGCTCGCCCTCCCGGGCGCCGCGCCACAGCAGCGGGTCGAGTGGGTCCCGCTTGCCGGCCCGGTCCGGGTCGCCGCCGCGCTCCGGGAAGATCTCCAGCATCTGCTCCCGGGTCAGGTTCGACTCGTACCCGAACGCCGGGGCGGCGGAGATGTCGAAGTAGACGTCGCCGGTGCCGTCGTCGAGGCGGTATGCGGCGCCGTCCTTGAGCAGGACGAGGACCTTGTCGGCGATGTCCGGGATCGACTCGACCGCGCCGACGTAGTGCGCCGGCGGGATGATCCGCAGCGCCTCCATGTCCTCCCGGAACAGCGCGGTCTCCCGCATGGCCAGGACCTTCCAGTCCTCGCCGTCACGCTCGGCCCGCTCCAGCAGCGGATCGTCGATGTCGGTGACGTTCTGCACGTAGCGCACGGTCACGCCGGCGTCCCGCCACATCCGCTGCACCAGGTCGAACGTGATCATCGTGGCGGCGTGCCCGAGGTGGGTGGCGTCGTACGGGGTGATGCCGCAGACGTACATCGAGGCGGCGCCGTCGGGCTCGCTGGACTGGACGCCCTGCCGCGCCGAGTCGTACAACCTCAGCGGCACGCCCACACCCGGCAGCCGTGGCACCTCGTGTCCCACCCAAGACTCCATGACCGTCAGCCTAACGAGCCGCCCACCCGCCCGATGCCGCCCTGGGCGTGATCAACGCGACAACGGCTCACATCGGCGGCCAGGGCATCGCCGGCCAGTCCTCCGGCGGCTGGGGGAACCGCCCGCTCTCCCGCAGCCGGTCGACGCGGGCGGCCAGCTCGGCGACCTCGCCGATCGTCAGGTGCTCGGCCAGTTCCTCGCCGAGCGGTCCGGCGACCTGACCGGCGAGCGCGTCGAGCATCTCCACCGCGTCGGGCGGCAACTGCCGGCCGGCCCAGCCCCAGAGCACCGTGCGCAGCTTCTCCTCGATGTGGAAGCACACCCCGTGGTCCACACCGTAGATCCGGTCCTCCGGCCCGATCAGCACGTGGCCGCCCTTGCGGTCGGCGTTGTTCAGCACCGCGTCGAGGACGGCGAGGCGGGCCAGCCGAGGGTCGTCGGCGTGCGCCAGGGCGTACGCGGCGCCGTCGTCGTCGCGGGCCGCGGCGACCGGGAACCAGCGCGGCGGCAGGGCGTCCGCCGGCACGAACCCGACCAGCGGCTCGCCGTCCTCCGGCTCGTCGATCCAGAGCTGGCACGAGCCCGGACCGAACGGGCCGTCCCGCAGCACCGTCGGGGGCACCAGGTCCCAGCCGGTGGCGCGGGAGACCAGGTAGGCGGCCACCTCGCGGCCGGCGAGCGTACCGTCGGGGAAGTCCCAGAGCGGGCGCTCGCCGCGTACCGGCTTGTAGACGCAGCGGGCCGTCACCCCGTCCAGGCTGAGGATGCCGCGCAGCGTGGTGTTGGAGGCGTCGACCAGCCGCCCCTCGAGGTCGAGCTCACCGTCGATCAGCAGGCGGAGAGCGACGGCGCTGTCCTGTCGGGGCTGGAGTTCCGACGAGGTCACCGGTGATAACCGTTGTGCCGCGGACAGAGATGGCCGGCCGGGTCCAGCGGCTGACCGCAGAGCGGGCAGGGCGGGCGGCCGGCGTTGACCACGCGGCGGGCCCGCTCGATGAAGGCGCGGGTCGCCTCGGGGGTGAGCCGCACCCGCAGCCGGTCGAGGTCCTCGTCCGGCTCGTCCGGCTCCTCGTCGGCGTCCTCGTCGTCCTCCACGTCGCCCAGCTCGACCTCGGCCTCCGCCTCACCGACGGCGATCGCCTCGATCACCACGGTGGCGGTGTCCACGTCGAAGGCCAGGCCCAGGGTGCCGACCCGGAACTCCTCGTCGACCGGGGTGTCCAGCGGGTCGTTGTCGCCGGCGGCGGGGGTCGTCTCCGGCAGGTCCACGCCGAACCGGCGCTGCGCCTCGGAGAGCAGCTCCTCCAGCTTCTCGGCGAGCAGGGACACCTGGACCTTCTCCAGCGCGACGCTGACCAGCCGGCCACCGCCGCGCGCCTGGAGGAAGAACGTACGCTCCCCCGGCGGGCCGACGGTCCCGGCGACGAACCGCTCCGGCGGCTCGAAGGCGTGCACCTGGTGGGTCATACCCACGACCCTATCCGGCGGGTGGAGGCGTCGCGCACCGCACCGACGGTGGTTCCGCCCAGGGCGAAACGCCACCGGCCACGCCGCGGCGCCCCGGGCGTGGCGACGCGGCTCACCGGGCCGCCCCCGCGCCACCGCCCACCGCGGCGTCGGAGTCGACCGCGCGGGTGGCCCGTCGACGCCGCTTGCGCGGCGGCGGCACCAGCCCGGCCAGATCGCCGCCGGTGTCGTTGAGCCGGACCAGGAAGGGCCGCAACGGCGTGTAACGGATCGCCGTCACCGACGCCGGGTCCGCCACGATCCGCTGGAAAAGATCCAGGTGTACGCCCAGCGCGTCGGCCACGATGGCCTTGATCACATCGCCGTGGCTGCACGCCAGCCAGACCGCCTCCGGACCGTGCTCGGCGCTGATCCGGGCGTCCCAGGACCGCACCGCCGCCACCGCCCGCGCCGACATCGCGGCCATCGACTCCCCCGCCGGGAAGACGGCGGCGCTCGGATGCTGCTGCACCACCGGCCAGAGCGGCTCCTTGGCCAGCTTCTTCAGCGGCTGCCCCTCCCAGCTGCCGTACCCGCACTCGATCAGCCCCTCCTCCACCACCGGCTCCGCCTCCGGCAGAGCCAGGTCCAGGGTCTGCCGGCAGCGGATCAGCGGGCTGGTCACCACCGCCGCGAGCGGAAGGCCGCGCAGCCGCTCCCCGACCGCGGTGGCCTGGGCGCGACCCGTCTCGTCCAGCTCGACCGGCTGCCGGCCGGCCAGGCCGCCGTCGGCGTTCGCGGTGGTCCGGCCGTGTCGCAGAAGGAGAAGGGTCGCCACGGTGACCACCCTAGGGCGTCCGGCCCGGGTACGCCCTCACGGTCGCTTTCGCGGCCGCCGCGCCCCTGGTGTCGGCCGTTCCGTTCGGCCGCGGCCGCTTCGGGTGCGCCCTGCGCCGGCTCTTCCGCAGGACGAGGGCAGGGCGCCACCGAGGCACCACGGCCCGGCTCAGTCGGCCGTCCCGATCTGCTGAAACGCGCGGGCCAACTGGACCAGGTCGAAGCCCTCGAAATGATCCAGGAACCGCCGCCGCACGCTGGCCAGGTGACTCGGCCAGGACTCTTCCAGGCGGGCGAAGCCGGCGTCGGTCAGGACGGCGTTCCAGCCGCGGGCGTCCTTCTCGCACCTGACCCGCTCGACCAGCCCCGCCGTCTCCAGGCGGGTGATGGTCCGGGTCATCCCGCTGAGCGAGAGTTCGCACGCCCCCGCGAGTTCGCTCATCCGCATCTGCCGGCCCGGCGCCTCCGACAGGTGCATCAGGGCCGTGTATTCGGTGAGGGGCAGCTGGCGCTCCCCCACCATGTCGGCGTCGATCGCGCGGGGCAGCACGTACATGACCCGGCCGAGGGAGCGGACCAGCGCCTCCTCGGCGGGGCTGAGCGGTTCGGGTTCTCGGGAGGTCCGGGACATGCCATTCATCCTAGTTGCTTGACCGGACAACCTTCACCTCAGTGATGTGACGTCGGCCATGGATATTTGCTTGGTCAAGCAATCGCTCGCTAGCTTCGGCGACGCCAGGCAAGGACCGTCGGACTGGAAGGGCACCAGACACATGACCAGGATCGGGATCATCCTCGGCAGCACCCGCCCGGGGCGTAACGGAGAATCCGTCGCCCGCTGGGTGCTCGAGGTGGCCAAGCAGCGCACCGACGCGCAGTTCGAGCTGATCGACCTGCTCGACTACCAGCTGCCGCACCTCGACGAGGCGTACCCGCCGTCGATGGGCCAGTACTCCCAGCCGCACACGCTGCGCTGGGCCAACACCATCGCGTCGTTCGACGGGTTCGTGATGGTCACCCCGGAGTACAACCACTCCACCTCGGGTGCCCTGAAGAACGCCATCGACTTCCTCTACGCGGAGTGGAACAACAAGGCGGTCGGTTTCGTCAGCTACGGCTCGGTCGGCGGCACCCGCGCCGTCGAGCACCTGCGCCTGATCGCCGGCGAACTCCAGATGGCCGACGTGCGGTCCCAGGTGGCGCTGTCGCTCTTCACGGACTTCGAGAACTTCAGCGTCTTCAAGCCGAACCAGTTCCAGCAGGACGCGCTGAGCACCACCCTCGACCAGGTCGTGGCCTGGAGCACCGCGCTCGCCCCGCTGCGCAATCGCTGAACACATTTCCACCTGATTCGCCGGATGGCCGCGGGATCCTCCCGCGGCCATCTCCCTGCCGCCCCGGCCGGTTCCGTCCGGCAGCTCCCCACC
>NZ_QGKS01000427.1 GCF_003172935.1 Micromonospora sicca
CCACCCCCGTCCCCCCAGGAGTCCCGATGCATCGACGCCGATGCCGCTCGGCGGTCCTCGCCCTCGGCATGATCCCCAGCCTGCTCGTACCGACCGTCGTGGCGGCTCCCCCGGCCGCCGCGGCCCCGTCCGGCACCAAGAAGGTCATCGCCCAGCTCTTCGAGTGGAACTGGCCCTCGGTGGCCAGCGAGTGCACCAGCGTGCTCGGCCCCAAGGGCTACGGCTACGTCCAGGTCTCCCCGCCCCAGGAGCACGTCAAGGGCAACCCGTGGTGGCTGGCCTACCAGCCGGTCAGCTACCGGGTCGAGTCCCGCAAGGGCACCCGCGCACAGTTCCAGTCCATGGTGGACACCTGCCACGCCGCCGGCGTCAAGGTGATCGTCGACGCCGTCATCAACCACATGTCCGGCCAGGACATCGGCGGCACCGGCTGGGCCGGCTCGTCGTACGGGCACTACGACTACCCGGGCAGCTACCAGACCCAGGACTTCCACCACTGCGGCCGCAACGGCGGCGACGACATCGTCAACTACAACGACCGGTACGAGGTGCAGAACTGCGAGCTGGTCAACCTGGCAGACCTCAGGACCGAGTCGGACTACGTCCGGTCGAAGCTCGCCGGTTACCTGAACGACCTGCTCTCGCTCGGCGTGGACGGGTTCCGGCTGGACGCCAGCAAGCACATGCCGGCCGCCGACATCGCCGCCATCAAGGGCAAGCTCTCCCGCTCGGCGTACGTCGTGCAGGAGGTCATCTACGGCGCCGGTGAGCCGATCCAGCCGACCGAGTACACCGGCAACGGCGACGTGCACGAGTTCCGGTACGGCAAGGACCTCGCCCGGATGTTCAACAGCGAGCGGCTGGCGTACCTGAGGAACTTCGGCGAGGCGTGGGGCTACCTGCCCACCGGCTCGGCCGCGGTCTTCGTGGACAACCACGACACCCAGCGCGACGGCGGCGTGCTCACCTACCGCAACGGCGGCACCTACGCGCTCGCGAACGCGTTCATGCTGGCCTGGCCGTACGGCTGGCCGACGGTGATGTCGAGCTTCACGTTCAGCAGCCGGGACCAGGGCCCGCCCTCGGACGCCGACAACAAGACGCTCAACACCACCTGCTACTCGGGCTGGCAGTGCGAGCACCGCTGGCGGGTCATCGCCAACATGGTCGCCTTCAACAACGCCACCCAGGGCGCCGCCGTGGCCAACTGGTACGACAACGGGTACCAGCACATCGCGTTCAGCCGGGCCGGCAAGGGCTACCTGACCGTCAACGACGAGGACTTCGCGGTCACCGGCCGCTCCTACTACGCGGGGCTGCCCGCCGGCCGGTACTGCGACGTCATCCACGGCGACTTCAGCAACGGCTCCTGCAGCGGGCCGGTGATCACGGTGGACGCCAACGGCTGGTTCGCGGCGAACATCAACGCGCACGACGCGGTCGCCGTCCACATCGGCGCGAAGCTGCCCTGACCCGACCAGGCCCGGCCGGCCCGATCCGACCGGCCCGGACCGACTCGGAGGCCCCCCGCACCGCACTTCAGCCGAGCGGGGGGCTTCCTGTCCTTTACAGTCACTTTGTGCTGTTTGACCGTTTGATCTCCCGTTGGACGCTGGGCTGGCTGCTCGCCGCGCTCGGCGTACCGCTGCTGCTCCTGGCCGCACTGCTGGTCGGGCGGACGCTCACCGGCGGGCCGACGCCGACCGGGGCCGCAGCCGGCCCCGTGGTGACCGGCCCGGTCGGCCCCGTCGCGACCGACCCGGCGCCGACACCCGCGGAGTCGGTACCCGCGGCGGCGCCCGCCCCGGACGACCTGCCGGTCGTGGACTACGAGCCCGCGCCACGCGGCTTCCCCACCGACCCGGGATCGGGCGACACCCGCCCGCTCACCGAGGGGCTCGCGCCCACCCGGCAGATCGCCGCCTACGACGCGCCCGGCGGACGCCCGCTGGCCTTCCTCGCCCCCACCATCCGGGACGTGAAGCTGACCATGCCGGTGGTCGACCACCGCGTCGGCTGGACGGCGGTGCTGCTCCCCTCGGCCAACCGCCGGATCGCCTGGCTGCCAGCCGGCGGCTGGACCACCGTCGCGCTCCGCGACCAGATCGTGGTGGAACGCCGACCGCACCGGCTGACCTGGTACCGCGACGCCCGCCCGGTGAAGTCGTGGGAGGTCAGCCTCGGCCGGCCGGGCCAGTTCACCCCGCTCGGGCGGACCTTCATCCTCGGCCGCACGCCCCCGCCGCAGGCGGTCTACGGCGGGGTGGACATCTTCGCCCTCGGCGCGATCCCCGACGATCCGGGCGCCGTCCCGGCCGGGCTGCGCGGTGCCCACATCGGACTGCACAGCTGGTACAACGACGACACCCTCGGGCAGAACGTCACCAACGGCTGCATCCGGCTGACCCGCAGCGGCCAGCGCCAACTCCTCGGCGAGGTGCCCGCCGGCACCGGTGTCGTGGTGGTCGACGAGCTGCCCGCCCCGCCGGCCACCGCCTGACCGGCGCGCTCACTCGCCGAGCAGCCAGCCGTTCTCCTCGGCGATGCGCACCGCGTCGGCCCGGTTCCGCGCGCCGGTCTTGCCGATCGCGGCGGAGAGGTGGTTGCGCACCGTCCCCTCGGACAGGTGCAGCACGGCGGCGAGCTGGGCCACCGTGCCGCCGCCCCGGGCCGTCCGCAACACCTCGGTCTCCCGTTCGGTCAGCGGACTGGCCCCGGTGGCCAGGGTCTCCGCGGCCAGGGTGGGGTCGACCACCCGAAGCCCGGCATGCACCCGGCGTACCGCGTCGGCGAGCTGCCGGGCCGGGGTGTCCTTCACCACGAAGCCGTTGGCGCCCGCCTCCATCGCCCGCCGCAGGTAGCCGGGGCGGCCGAAGGTGGTCACCACCAGCACCCGGCAGCCGGGCACCGCGGCGCGCAGCGCGGTGGTCGCGGCGATCCCGTCCAGGCCGGGCATCTCGACGTCGAGCAGGGCCACGTCGGGCGTGGTGCGGCGGGCCTCGGGGACCACCTCGTCGCCCCGCCCGACCTCGGCGACCACCGTGAGGTCCGGCTCCAGCGACAGCAACGCGGCCAGCGCCCCCCGGACCAGCGCCTGGTCGTCAGCGAGCAGCAGCCGGATCGGCTCGCTCACCGGTCGACCGGAAGGGTGACGCGGAGCAGGAAGCCCGGGCCGTCCGGACGACGGCCGACGGTGACCGTGGCGTCCAGCCGCCGGGCCCGCTCGCGCAGCCCCACCAGCCCGTGCCCGCCCGGCCCGGCGGACGCCGCCGCGGGTCCCCGCCCGTCGTCGCGGATCTCGACCAGGCCCGGTTCCACCCGGATCACGCAGCGCCGCGCCCCGCTATGCCGGACCACGTTGGTCACCCCTTCCCGTACCGTCCAGCCGAAGAGTTCGTCCCGCTCCGCCGGCAGCTCCGGCACCCCGCCTGGCAGCTCCGCGGCGATGCCCGCGGCGGCGAGCGCGGAGCGGGCGCCGGCCAGTTCCCCGGCCAGGCTGATCCCCCGGTACGCCCCGACGGTGCCCCGCACGTCGGCGAGGGCCTGCCGGGCCAGCCGTTCCACGTCGGCGATCTCGGTGGCCGCCCGGGCCGGATCCAGTTCCAGCAGCCGGCCGGCCAGCTCCGCCTTCACCGCCACCACGGTCAGCGAGTGGCCCAGGATGTCGTGCAGGTTCCGGGCGGTGCGCGCCCGCTCCTCGGCCACCGCGAGCCGACGGATCTCCTGCTGGGCGGCCTGGAGTTCGCTGTTGCGCTGGGCCAGCCGGGTCACCCCGAACATGGCGAACGAGGCGAGCAGCACCGCGAAGACCACCGTGCCCTCGGCCTCCCAGCCGGGCACCAGCGCGGCGGTGACCGGTGGGGTCAGCGCGGCGAGGACGACCACCGCCAGCGCGTGCCGGCTCGGCAGCAGGAACACCGCCGCCGCCGCGACGAAGACCAGGGTGGTCAACCAGTCGCCGCCGGTACCCGGGATGCCGGCCAACCCGAGCGCGAGCAGCAGCGCCACGGCCGCCCACGCCCGGCCGACCGGGATGGGCCGGTGCTGCTGCCGCTGGGCCCGCGCCCACTGAAAGACGCAGACGTAGAGGACCCCGAAGGCGAGCAGCGTCACCGCGCCCACCACCCGCCGCCAGACCTCCGGCTGGTGCAGGGCGGCGAGCAGCGGGATGTTGAGGAAGAAGAGCCAGACCGCGGCCAGCAGCCAGCCGGTGACCCGCCAGTGGCGGCTCGCCGGCCGGATCGGGTCCGGCGGAAGGTCCATCCGGAACACGCTAGCCTCCGCCGTCCCGGTCAGACGCGGGTGGTGTCCCGGCGGAACAGCCGGGCCGCGCCGAGGCCGAAGAGCACGGTCCAGCCGGCCACGTTGCCCAGCGCCACCCAGTCCAGCCCGGCCCCGGTCAGCGGGGCCCGGGCCAGCTGGCCGACCCCGTACACCGGGGTGAACTTGGCGATCTGCTGCAGCGTGTGCGGCAGCACGTCGAGCGGGACGAAGAGGCCGCCGAGCATGGCCAGGATCGCCAGGATCGGGCCCATGAACTGCATGACGTTCTCGGCCGGCGCGAGGTAGCCGACGAAGAGCCCGAAGGCGGCGAAGACCAGCGAGCCGAGCCAGGCGGTGAGCCCGGACAGCAGCCAGACCTGGACGGGCAGCCGGACCCCGGCGGCCGCGCCGACCGCGAACTCGACGAGCACCGCGATCAGCCCGAGCACCATGGCGGTGGCCACCTTCGTCGCCACGTACGCGGGCGGGCGCAGCGGGGTGAGCCGGAGCTGCCGGCTCCAGCCCAGCGCCCGCTCGGTGGCCACCGCGGCACCGGCGCTGGTGGTGGCGACCATGGCGCCGTACACGGCGAGGCTGATCATGATCCAGCCGGTGACCGGGCGGCCGTTGGGCAGCTCCTGTCCGCGTTGCGGGAGTCCGAAGAGGAGGAAGAAGACCGCCGGCATGACCAGGATGAAGACCAGCGTCCGGCGGTTGCGCAGGACCCGGCGGATCTCGATGGCCAGCACGGCGGTGGAGAACCCGCCCAGGGCGGGTTCTCCACCGCCGTGCTGGCCATCGAGA
>NZ_QGKS01000405.1 GCF_003172935.1 Micromonospora sicca
GGGCCGGCGCGGTGGCGCCGACCGGGGGGACCCCAGCCTAACCAGGGCCCGCCCCGAGCGCATCGGACGCGGCGTCCGCGGCGACCACCGTCAGGTGATGTCCCGGCGGCGCATCGTCCAGAAGGCGGCGATCAGCACCAGGGCACCGCCCAGCCCGAGCACCAGCGCGGAGTCCTGCCAGGTGATCAGCATCTCCTTCGGATTGCACTGCCCCTGCGCGAAGTCACAGGACCGGTAGTCGATCAGCTTCCACTGCTTCTGGAACCACGCCAGGGCGTAGGTGGAGAGGACGTAGCGGTCCCCGAAGCGCACCCCCGCCATCGCGACGGCGATCCGGATGCCGACCTCGCTGATCACGCCGACGCCGACCGCGGCGCCGAGCGCCATCGCGGTGTGCCGGCCGAGCGAGGCGAGCGCGAAGGCCACCGCGCCCACCGCCAGCACCAGGGCCAGCGCCCGGACGCCGCTGATGGCGGTGGACTGCCAGACCCCGGACGTCATCTTCGCGGTGCTGCCCCGGTACGTGCCGATCAGCCAGAAGGCCAGCGTCCAGAGCGCCCCGAGCACGACGCTCACGCCGAGCACGGCGGTCAGCACGGCGGCCAGCTTGGTGCCGAGCACGGCCAGTCGTTTCGGGCGCCAGAGCAGCAGGTTCATCATCCCGCCGGAGCTCCACTCGGCCCCGACGAACGACGCGCCGACCAGGAACGCGAAGAGCGCGACGGCGCCCGCGAAGACAGCGATGAAGTTTCCGAACTCGCCGCGGAAGTCGAACTGGTACGGCAGGTTCCACTTCGGGTCGAACATCTCCGGCTGCGGCTGCCACTGCCGGCCGCAGTCGGGGCCGTACCGGTCCTCGGTCTTCTCGCCGCGCGCGACGGCGGCGTCGCAGTCGGCGACCGATTTCTCCCAGTCCTTCACCGCCTGCCGGTAGTCGGCGTCCGACTTCGCCTGCGCCTCCGCGACCACTGTGGGGGAGAGCTTGTGGCTGGAGAAGCTGAAGGCGGTGGCGATGCCGGCCAGCCCGAGGACGAGCAGCACCAGCAGCAGCCGGGTGAGCCGGCGCTTGGCCAGCCGCCGCAGCTCGGTGACGTACAGGCTCATGCGCCCAAACCTCCCCCGGTGCCGCCGACGCCCGGCTCACCGACCTTCGTGGACTGGTCGACCTGCCGGTGCTGGCCGGGTACCGGCGCGGTGGCGGTCAGTTCGAGGAAGACGCTCTCCAGGTCGACGGCGACCGGCGCCAGCTCGCTGACGTACAGGCCCTGCTCGGCGAGGAGGCGGCTGACCGTGGCCGGCTTGTCGACGCCGGCGAGCATCAGGTGGTCGGGCTCGGCGGCGACCCGCACCCCGGCCCGGGTGAGCACCTCGGCGGCCTGCGGAAGGTCGCTGACCGCCTCCACGCGGACCCGGACCGCGCCCTGCGAGTGCTCCGCGAGCACCTGCTCCACCGGGCCGAAGGCGACCCGGCGGCCCAGCGAGATGATGGTGACCGAGTCGCAGATGAGCTGGATCTCGCCGAGGATGTGGCTGGAGAGCACCACGGTCATGCCAGCGGCGGCGAGGTCCCGCATCAGGGTGCGCATCTCGCGGATGCCGCCCGGGTCGAGGCCGTTGGCGGGCTCGTCGAGGATCAGCAGCTTGGGGTTCTTGAGCAGCGCGGAGGCGACCGCGAGCCGCTGCTTCATGCCGAGCGAGTAGGTCTTCACCCGCTCGCCGGCCCGGTCGCGGAGCCCGACCAGCTCGAGCACCTCGTCGACCCGCTGCCGGGGCAGTTGCCCCGCTCCGGCGAGCAGGCCGAGGGTGTCCCGCGCGGAGAAGTGCGGGAAGAACTGCGGACTCTCCACGATCGCCCCGACCTGGCCGGCGACCACCGGCAGCGCCTGCGGCACCTCGTGGCCGAGGATCGCCATCCGGCCGCCGTTCGGCCGGATCAGGCCGAGCAGCGTCCGCAGGGTCGTGGTCTTGCCCGACCCGTTGGGGCCGAGGAAGCCGTGCACCTGGCCCGCCTCGACCCGCATGTCGAAGCCGTCGAGCGCGTGCCGTACCCCGCGCCGGCGACTCCGGTACGTCTTGCGGAGACCTGCTATCTCCAGGACAGCCGACAAGCTGACCTCCCCCGATGTGTGATGGTGACAGCGGACACCATACGCGGTATGCAGCGAGAGACAATACCGGGTATGCATCGGGATTTCCCGGATTCCGCCTCAGGCGCAGATGACGTGCACGCCCGCGTCGCGGAAGGCCCCCACCACGGCGGAGGCCGCGCCGGAGTCGGTGACCAGGGTTTCCACCCGGTCCACCGAGCAGATCCGGGCGAACGCGTGACCGCCCAGCTTGGACGAGTCCGCGATGATCACCACCCGCTTGGCGCGGGCGACCATCAGGTTGTTCATCGCCGCCTCGCCCTCGTGATGGGCGGCGGCGCCGAGCTGCGGGTCGATGGCGTCCACGCCGAGCAGGGCGATGTCCAGGGTCACCTCGCGCAGCAGCGCCCCACCCAGCGGGCCGACCAGCTCGAACGACTTGGGCCGGACCACGCCGCCGGCCACCACCACCTTCATCCGCGAGCGGACCAGCAGCTCGTTCGCGATGTTCAGGGCGTTGGTGACCACGGTGAGCTGGGCACCCTCGGCGCTGGTGTTCAGATCCGGCCGGACGGCCAGGGCCCGGGCCACCTCGGTGCTGGTGGTGCCGCCGTTGAGGCCGACCACGGTCCCGGGGGTCACCAGCGCCGCGGCGGCCGCCCCGATCCGCTGCTTCTCGGCCGAGTGCTTGGCGGTCTTGTAGCGCAACGGCAGGTCGTACGAGACGCCGTTGGCCACCGCGCCGCCCCGGGTCCGGGTGATCATCTGCTGCTGGGCGAGCTGGTCGAAGTCACGCCGGATGGTCGCCTGGGAGACGTCCAGGCGCCCGGCTGCCTCCTCGACGCTGACCCGACCGCTGTCGGTCAGCATCTCGAGCAGCGCGTTCCATCGGGCGT
This sequence comes from Micromonospora sicca, assembly GCF_003172935.1. Lineage (GTDB taxonomy): Bacteria > Actinomycetota > Actinomycetes > Mycobacteriales > Micromonosporaceae > Micromonospora > Micromonospora sicca. Next base: position 2,984 of record NZ_QGKS01000405.1, read on the forward strand.
AGCGGTCCACCGCGGGGGCCTCCAGAGACTCTGCACGAAGGGTGATTGATTGCGTGCACAGTAGTGCGCGAAACTGCCGGTACGCAAAACCTTGGGCTGCGCGATCTGGGAGCTGGTTGCGAGGGCCGCCCGGGCTCGCGCAGAATAACGCGCGAAAGACGGCCATAACGAGCCGCATTGCGCAACGGTCTCCCCTGCGAGGAGTTGTCATGGCACACGTGCACGCGGAGATCGCGAGCCAGCCCGACTGCTGGCGGGAGGCGGCGCAGCTCGCCCCGGCCGTCGCCGACCGCCTGCCGCGCCCCGGCGAGCGGGTCGCCGTCGTCGGCTGCGGCACGTCGTGGTTCATGGCGATGGCGTACGCCGGGCTGCGCGAGCACGCCGGTCAGGGCGAGACCGACGCCTTCCAGGCCTCCGAGTTCCCCGCCGGCCGCCGCTACGACCGGCTCATCGCGATCACCCGCTCCGGCACCACCACCGAGGTGCTGGAGCTGCTGTCCGCGCTGCGCGGCCAGGTGCCCACGACGGTGCTCGTCGGCGACCCCGGCTCCCCGGCGGTCGCGCTGGCCGACGCGGCGGTGACCATGCCCTTCGCCGACGAGCGGTCGGTGGTGCAGACCCGCTTCGCCACCACCGCGCTGGCGCTGCTCCGCGCCCACCTCGGCGACAACGTGGGCGCGCTGGCCGCCGACGCCGAGGTGACCGTCCGGGCCCCGCTGCCGATCGACCCGGCCGGGATCGAGCAGGTCACCTTCCTCGGTCGGGGCTGGACCGTCGGGCTGGCCCAGGAGGCCGCGCTGAAGTGCCGCGAGGCGGCCACCTTCTGGGCCGAGGCGTACCCGGCGATGGACTACCGGCACGGCCCGATCTCGGTGGCCGCCCCGGGCCGGCTGGTCTGGGCGTTCGGGCCGATCCCCGACGGGCTGCCCGAGGACGTCGCCGCCACCGGGGCCGCGTTCGTGCACAGCCGCACCCATGGCTGCCACACGGTGCTGACCAGCTGGGCGGCCGGGCGTACCCCGGTCGACCCGATGGCCGACCTGATCCTGGCCCAGCGGTTCGCCGTCGCGCTCGCCACCAGCCGCGGCCTCGACCCCGACGCGCCCCGCCACCTGACCCGTTCCGTGGTCCTCGCGTGACCGCAGCCACCCAGGTCGTCGTCGCGCTGGACGTGGGCGGCACCGGGATGAAGTGCGCCCTGGTCCGCCCGGACGGCGCGGTGGTGCACGCCGAACGGCACCCCACCGACGCCGGGCGCGGCCCGGACGCCGTGGTCGACACGGTCCTGGAGGTCGCCGAGGGGCTGGCCGGCAAGGCCCGCGCCGACGGGCTGACGCCGGTGGCCTGCGGCATCGCCGTACCGGGGGTGGTGGACGAGGCCCGCGGGGTGGCGGTCTGGTCGGCGAACGTGGGCTTCCGGGACGTACCGCTGCGGAAGCTGGCGGAGGCGCGGCTCGGCCTGCCGACGGCGCTCGGCCACGACGTGCGCGTGGGGGGCCTGGCGGAGGCCCGGCTCGGCGCCGGGCAGGGCAGCGGCCACGTGCTCTTCGTCGCGATCGGCACCGGCATCGCCGCCGCCCACGTGGTCGACGGGTCGGCCGCCGTCGGCGCGCACGGCGCCGCCGGGGAGATCGGCCACATCCTGGTACGCCCCGACGGCCCGCGCTGCGGCTGCGGCCGCCCCGGCTGCCTCGAGGCGGTGGCGTCGGCCGCCGCGATCGGCCGCCGGTACGCGGAACTGGCCGGTGACCCGGCGACCGCCGCCGAGGTGGCGGACCGGGCCACGGCCGGTGAACCGCTGGCCGGCCGGGTCTGGCGGGAGGCCGTCGAGGCGCTCGCCGACGGGCTGGCCACCGGGCAGGCCCTCTTCGACGTGGCGACCATCGTGATCGGCGGCGGGCTGGCCCAGGCCGGTCCCCGGCTGCTGGACCCGCTGCGTGGGGCGCTGCGCGAGCGACTGACGTTCCACCGGGAGCCACGCCTGGTCGCGGCGGCCCTGGGCGACGAGGCCGGCTGCCTCGGCGCCGCGCTGCTGGCCCTGGACGCCCGACCCCGGCCCTGACCCGCCCACCCGGACTGAGG
>NZ_QGKS01000469.1 GCF_003172935.1 Micromonospora sicca
ATCAAGAGGTTTGCGTCGGGGATCCCGGGGATCCGGACGCAAACCTCTTGATCAACTAACCCGGGCGCACCCCCGGGCGGTCCGGTGGTGGGTGGTCGGCGGCGCGGTCAGCCGACGATCTGGTCGGACGGCGGGGTGAACTGGCGGGTGGGCTGGCCCTTGAGCGCGTCGCGCAGGGTCTCGGCCACCGCGCCGATCGGGACCTGGGACAGGCCGTCACCCACCGCGTTGAACGGGTTGTCCGGGTCGGCGATGAAGCTCGCCGCCGCCAGCTCCGGGGTGTACCCGACGAACCAGGCGGACCGGGTGCTGTCCGTGGTACCCGTCTTGCCGGCCACCGGGCGGCCCACCGTGCCCCGGACGCTGTCGGCGGTCGACCAGCCGCCGCAGCTGCCCTTCGCCGGGGTGTCGCCGGTCGGGCAGCGGGCCGCGTCGGTGGCGGCCCGGGCCGCGTCCGCGCTGACCACCTGCCGGCAGCGCGGCTTGGCGACCTCCCGCTGCACCCCGCCGATGGTGGTGTACATGGCCGGCGTCCCGTCCCGGTTCAGGATCGAGTTCACCGGGATCGCCTCGCAGTACCGGCCGTCGGCGGCGATCGCGGCGTACGCGTTCGCCATCTCCAGCGGGGTGGCGTCGGAGACGCCCAGGGTGAACGCGCCCCACTTGGACGCGCGGTCCGGCGCGGCGTGCTCTCGGTCGACGTCGGTCCGCCAGCGCAGCCCGAGCTGCTCGGCGAGGCGGACGCCCTTCTCCGCGCCGATCTGCTCCTCCATCCACACCCAGTACGTGTTCACCGACTTGCCGAAGGCGGACCACATGGTCTGCTGCCCGGTCATCGCGCCGCTGGCGTTCGTCGGTTGCCAGTCGTTGTAGACATGCGACCTGTACCGGTACGGGGCGTTGAACTCGGTGGACAGCGTCTTGCCCGAGTTGAGTGCGGCCAGCATCGGGAACATCTTGAACGTCGACCCGGCCTGGTAGCCCGGGAGGCTGCCGCCGCCGAGCAGCGGGGCGACCGTGTTCGGGTAGTTCGCCTTGGTCTTCGGGCCGGCCTCCGGGTTGGAGCTGGGCCCGTTCTCGCTCAGGTCCAGGGAGTAGTTCCGATTCACCGCCATCGCCTTGATCCGGCCGGTGCCCGGCTCGGCGACCACGATGCCGTTGGCGAACGGGCTGCCGGTGCCGTCCTTGGCCCCGACGTTCTTCTCGGCCGCGTCCTGGACCTTCGGGTCGATGGCCAGCACGATCCGATACCCGCCGCGGCGCAGCTTGTCCATCCGTTCCAGCCGGTTCTCGCCGAACGCCGGCTGGGTGCTCCACCAGTTCTTCAGGTAGTCGCAGTAGAAGCCCCAGCTGGTGCGCTTTTCGTCGATCGAGGCGCAGTCGTTCGGCGGGTTGGTGAGCTTCAGCTGGATCGGCTGGGACTTCGCCGCCGCCGCCGCGTCCGGGGAGAGGTAGCCGAGCTGGGCCATCCGGTCCAGCACATAGTTACGCCGCCCGGTGGCGTCCTTCTGGTCCGAGGTGATCGGGTCGTACTCGGAGGGGGACTTGACCAGGCCGGCCAGGGTGGCCGCCTCGACCGGGGTGAGGGTGGCCGGGGTCTTGGAGAAGAAGATCTGCGCGGCCGCGTAGATCCCGTACGCCCGGTGGCCGAAGTAGGCCGAGTTGAGGTAGCGCTCCAGGATCTGCTCCTTGCTCAGCTCCTTCTCGACGTCCAGCGCCATCCGCATCTCCTTGACCTTGCGCAGGCTGGTCTGCTGGGTGGCCTCCTGGACCTCCTTCGGGGTGCTGGCGCTGTCCCGCAGTGCCATCCGGACGTACTGCATGGTGAGCGTGGAGGCGCCCTGGGAGACGCCGCCGGAGCGGGCGTTGGACACGAAGGCGCGGGCCACGCCCTTCGGGTCGACGCCGTGGTGCTGGTAGAAGCGGTTGTCCTCGGCGGCGACGATCGCCTGCTGGATGTTCGGCGACATGTCCGAGAGCTTCGTGTACTGGCGGTATTCCTCGTAGAACATCGTCAGCACGGTCTTGCCGTCCGGCGCGTACAGGTACGACGTCTCGGCGGGCAGCGCGGTCTTCAGGATGCTCGTCTTCTGCTCCACTGCGTGCGCGGTGGCCTTGGCGCCGATGCCGGTGACGGCGGCCAACGGGTACGCCGCGGCGGCGACCACGATGCCGGCGATCAGCCCGGCGCGGAGGAGGGGAATGGCACGACCAGCGGAGGCAAGGGGTCGGTTGCTCACATGGTCAAGCTATGACATTTCCGATTCGGAAATGAGAAGAATTCATAAACGGGCGAGCGGGTGGAGGAGTGGTGACGCGGCCCACGCCGGGATCCGCTGTCCCGCACGGCAGCTTCCCGGCAGGATCGCGGACATGCGTGGTCAGCTGATCGGAACGCCGCCGGACACCGGGACCGAGCCCGACCTCGGGCACCACGGGGACGCCGAGGCGACCCCGGGCCTGGTCGACCTCGCGGTCAACGTCCGCCGGGCCCCGATGCCCGACTGGCTCGCCGACCCGGTGATCGCCGCCCTCGGCGACCTCGCCGCCTACCCCGACCCGGCGCCCGCCCGCGCGGCCGTCTCCGCCCGGCACGGGCGTCCCCCGGAAGAGGTACTCCTCACCGCCGGCGCCGCCGAGGCCTTCGTGCTGATCGCCCGGGCGCTGCGCGACGTCCGGCGGCCGGTGGTGGTGCACCCGCAGTTCACCGAGCCGGAAGCCGCGCTGCGGGCCGCCGGCCACGCCGTCGAACGGGTCCTGCTCGACCCGGCGGACGGCTTCCGGCTCGACCCGGCCCGGGTGCCCGCCGACGCCGACCTGGTCATGGTCGGCAATCCGACCAATCCCACCTCCGTGCTGCACCCCGCGGAGGCGCTGGCCGCCCTGGCCCGCCCGGGCCGGGTGCTGGTGGTCGACGAGGCCTTCGCCGACACCACGCTCGCCCCCGGCGTCGACGGCGAGCCGGAGTCCCTCGCGGCCCGCCGCGACCTGCCCGGCCTGCTCGTGGTGCGCAGCCTGACCAAGACCTGGGGGCTGGCCGGCCTGCGGATCGGCTACCTGCTCGGGGAGGCCGGGATGCTCGCTCGCCTGGCCGCCGCCCAGCCGCTCTGGGCGGTCTCCACCCCGGCGCTCGCCGCCGCCACCGCCTGCGCGTCGCCGACCGCGGTCGCGGCCGAGCGCGCCATCGCCGCGCGGCTCGCCGCCGACCGCGACCACCTGGTGGCCCGCCTGTCCGGCCTGCCCGGCGTACGCGTCGCGGGCCACCCGGCCAGCGCCTTCGTGCTGATCCACCGGCCCGGTGCCGACCGGGTCCGCGAACGCCTGCGCGAGCGCGGTTGGGCGGTCCGCCGGGGCGACAGCTTCCCGGGGCTCGGCCCGGACTGGCTGCGGATCGCGGTGCGCGACCCGGCCACCAGCGACGCATTCACCGAGGTACTGGCGGAGATCCTGGAGGCATGATGTTGGAGTCCACGGTCGCGGCGATCGGGCCGCTCGACGAGGCGGCGATGGTGGCCGCCCGCGACCTCCAGGGCCGGCTGACCAAGCCCGCCGGCTCGCTCGGCGCCCTGGAACCCCTGTCGGTACGCCTCGCCGGGCTGGCCGGGAGCTGCCCGCCGCCGCTGCCGGAGCCGGCCGCGGTGGCGATCTTCGCGGGTGACCACGGGGTGCACGCCCAGGGGGTCACCCCCTGGCCGCAGGAGGTCACCGCCCAGATGATCGGCAACTTCCTGGCCGGCGGGGCGGTGGTGAACGCGTTCGCCCGGCAGGCCGGCGCCTCGGTGACCGTGGTGGACGTCGGCGTCGCCACCCCGCTGCCGGTGGACCCGGCCGAGGGCACCGGCCCGGCCGGGCCCCGGCTTGTGGCCGCGAACGTCCGGCCGGGCACCCGGGACATGACGGTCGGCGCCGCCCTCACCCGGGACGAGGCGCGGGCGGCGGTGGAGACCGGCATCCGGGTCGCCGGCGAGCTGGTCGACGCCGGGGCGGGCATCCTGCTGACCGGGGACATGGGCATCGGCAACACCACGCCGGCCGCCGCGCTGATCGCCGCGTTCGCCGGGGTCGACCCGGCGGCGGCGACCGGTCGCGGGACCGGGGTGGACGACGAGACGTATCGGCGGAAGGTCGACGTGGTGCGCGCCGCGCTCGACCGGCACGCGCCCGACCCGACCGACCCGCTGGGCGTACTGGCCGCGGTGGGTGGGCTGGAGCACGCGGCGCTGGCCGGGCTGATCCTGGGCGCCGCCGCCCGCCGGGTCCCGGTGCTGCTGGACGGCGTGATCGCGGTCAGCGCCGCGCTCGCCGCCGCCGCGTTCGCGCCGGACGCGGTCGGGGCGATGGTCGCCGGGCACCGCTCCGCCGAGCCGGGGGCCACCGCCGCCCTGCGGTACCTGGGCCTCGACCCGCTGATCGACCTCGGGCTGCGCCTCGGCGAGGGGACCGGCGCGCTGCTCGCGCTGCCGGTCGTCACCGGCGCGGTCCGGGTGCTGCACGAGGTGGCCACCTTCGACTCGGCCGGGGTGGCCGAGAAGTGACGGGAAACCCGTACCCCCTCGGCCTGCGGCTCGCCGGGCGGCGCGTGGTCGTGGTGGGCGGGGGAGCGGTGGCCACCCGGCGGGTGCCCGCCCTGCTCGACGCCGGCGCGGACGTCCTGGTGGTCTCGCCGGAGCTGACCCCGGCGCTGCGCGCCCACCTGGACGCGGGCCGGCTGCGCTGGGAGCCGCGCCGGTTCGTCCCGGCCGACCTGGACGGCGCGTGGCTGGTCCAGGCCGCCGTCGACGACCGGGCGGCCGCCGCCGCGGTCAGCGCCGCCGCCGCCGAACGCCGGATCTTCTGCGTACGCGCCGACGACCGCGCCGCCGCCACCGCGTGGACCCCGGCGGTGACCCGGCACGGCCCGGTCACCGTAGCCGTGCTCGGCGGCGGCGACCCGCATCGCGCGATGACCGTCCGCGACGCGGTCCGTGACCTGCTCAACGCCCGCACCGGCCGGGCGGCGGCCGGCGGCACCACGGCGGCGGGGCCGGCGGGGAGCCCGGA
>NZ_QGKS01000266.1 GCF_003172935.1 Micromonospora sicca
GGGCTGCAGGCCGTGCGCCGCGCAGTCCAGCAGGTGGTCGCGCACGGCGCACGTGTCGGCGGCGTACCTGGACTCGACGGCCGGGTCCTGCGGGCACGGGTACCTCTCCGCGGAGCAGGTGCGCGACCACCTGCTGGACTGCGCGGCGCACGGCCTGCAGGGCGGGTTCCACGCCATCGGTGACGCGGCGATCGACACGGTGCTGGCGGGGTTCGCGGCAGCGGCGGAGAAGGTGGGCACCGACCGGCTGCGGGCGGCCCGGCACCGGGTCGAGCACGCGGAGATCATGAACAAGCGGCTGATCGCCGGGTTCGTGGAGTACGGGATCGTGGCGTCGATGCAGCCGGCGTTCGACCGGCTGTGGGGCGGCGCGGGCCGGATGTACGAGTCGCGGCTGGGCCTTTCCCGGTCGTTGGAGTCCAACCCGATGGGGGCGATGCACTCGGTCGGGGTGGCGTTGGCGTTCGGGTCGGACTCGCCGGTGACGCCGCTGGACCCGTGGGGTTCGGTGCGGGCCGCCGCGGCGCACCACAATCCGGCGCAGCGGATGAGCGCGCGGGCGGCGTTCGCCGCGCACACCCGCGGCGGGTGGCGGGCGGTGCACCTGGACAACGAGGGTGTGCTCGCGCTGGGCGCGCCGGCGACGTTCGCGGTGTGGTCCACCCCGGCCGGGGTGGACCGGGGACTGCCGGTGCTGCTGGCCGAGGACCCGGAGCTGCGGGGCGCGGACGATCCGACGCCGCTGCCGGTGTGCCGGGCCACGGTGCTGCGGGGTGACGTGATCTATCAGGAAGGGTCTTCGTGAGCGAGCGGAGCGAGCGAACCATCGGTACAGACGGGGGCGCGACAGCGTGACGGGCAAGCTTGAGCTGGATCCGGCGCTGGTGGCGCGGGCGCGGGAGTTGGCGCGCCGCGCCGGGCAGCCGGTGGTGGATCTGGCGCGCAGCCACACCACCGTGTCGGTGGAGCGGGCGGTGCTGCGGCTGGCCGGGGTGACCGGCGCCGACCCCGACGGCATCCCGTGGGTGAACCGCCTGGTCGACGCGGTGGTCGCCGACACCGGCCTGGGGCACGGCGTCGCGGCGGCGGTGTTCGACGCCCTGGCGCGGGAGGGCATCACCGATGTGACGCTGCTGGCGCAGAAGGGCGCCGCCGGGTCGGTGCGGTTCACGCAGCCCACCGGGAAGGCGGCCACCGCGGCGCGTAAGGCCGCCCGGAAGGCGGTCGCCGCCGGGGTCCGGCAGGTCGACCGGCGCCGGGCCGAGCGGGACCGCCTGGTGAAGCGGTACGGGGACCCGAAGCAGCGGCCGTGGATCTACCTGATCGTGGCCACCGGGGACATCTACGAGGACATCCCGCAGGCGCAGGCCGCGGCCCGCGCCGGCGCGGACGTCATCGCGGTGATCCGGTCGACGGGGCAGTCGCTGCTGGACTACGTGCCGGAGGGCGCGACCCGGGAGGGTTTCGCCGGCACGTACGCCACGCAGGAGAACTTCCGGCTGATGCGGGCGGCCCTGGACGAGTCGTCGAAGGAGCTGGGCCGGTACGTGCGGCTGACGAACTACGCGTCGGGTCTGTGCATGCCGGAGATGGCGACGCTGGCCGGCCTGGAACGCCTCGACATGATGCTCAACGACTCGATGTACGGGATCCTGTTCCGCGACATCAACCCGATCCGCACCTTCGTCGACCAGCGGTTCTCCCGGCAGGTGCACGCCCGGGCGGGGATCATCATCAACACCGGTGAGGACAACTACCTCACCACCGCCGACGCCGTCGACGAGGCGCACACGGTGACGGTGTCGCAGCTGCTCAACGAGTACTTCGCGCACGAGGCGGGGTTGGCCGACTGGCAGTTGGGGCTGGGGCACGCGTTCGAGATCAACCCGGACGTGCCGGAGTCGTTCCGCCTCGAACTGGCGCACGCGCTGCTGGCCCGGGAGTTGTTCCCCGACGCGCCGCTGAAGTGGATGCCGCCGACGAAGCACATGACCGGTGACGTGTTCCGCGGCAACCTGCTCGACGGGTTCTTCAACCTGGTGGGCACCATGACCGGGCAGGGCATCCTGCTGGTCGGCATGATGACCGAGGCGGTGGTGACGCCGTGGCTGTCCGACCGGGACATCGCCCTGCAGAACGTCCGCTACGTGCTGGGCGCGGCCGGCGGGCTGCACGAGGACTTCGTGCCCGCGCCCGGCGGGTTCATCCAGCAGCGCGCCAACCGGGTGCTCGGTGAGGCCCTGGAGCTGCTGGAGCGCATCGGGGACCAGTCGCTGCTCACGGCCATCGCCGAGGGCACCTTCGGGATCATGAAGCGGCCCGCGGACCGGGGCAAGGGCCTCGACGGGGTCGCCAGGCACGAGGGCGACTACTACAACCCGGCCACCGACATCCTGGAAGGGCAGCAGGCGTGAGCGTCGTCGAGACCGGCGCGGGCGCCGAGAAGAAGATCGTGCGGCCGTACGGGGACACCACCGGCGACGGCATGGTGCAGGTGTCGTTCACCCTGCCGGTGCCGCACGACAAGCGGGCCGAGGGCGCGGCGGTCCAGCTCGCGAACAAGATGGGCATCGACCCGGCGATGCTGGTGCACGCCAAGCCCATCGGTGACGGGTTCACCTTCTTCGTGGTGTACGGGCGGGTGAACCACCTGGTGGACCTCGCCGCGGTGCAGGTGGTCGAGCGGGACTTCCCGCTGCTGTCGGCCAAGGAGGTCAACGCGGTGGTGAAGCAGAAGTTGCGGCGCAAGCTGTCCGTGGTGGGGGCGTGCATCGGCACCGACGCGCACACCGTGGGCATCGACGCGATCCTCAACGTCAAGGGCATCGCCGGTGAGAAGGGCCTGGAGTACTACCGGGAGTTGAAGGTCACCAACCTGGGCGCGCAGGTCAGCGTGCCGGAGCTGGTGGAGGCCGCCCGGGTCGAGAAGGCCGACGCGGTGCTGGTGTCGCAGGTCGTCACCCAGCGCGACGCGCACCTGCACAACACCCGGGAGATGTCCGCGGCGTTCCGCGAGGCGATGCCGGCCGGGAAGCGGCCGCTGCTGATCGTCGGCGGCCCCCGGTTCGACGAGACGATGACCGACGAGTTGGGCGTGGACCGGATCTTCGGCCGGGGCACCACCCCCGGCGAGGTCGCCAGCTACCTGGTCCACGCGCTGATCACGAGCAAGAAGGCGAGAGCATGAGTGACTCCCGGGTCGGTCTGACCGTCACCCACCGCCGGTACGTGCCGTACTCGCACGCCCACTACGCGGGGCACCTGGTCGACGGGGCGTACGCGCTGGGGCTGTTCGGGGACGTCGCCACCGAGGTGTGCATCCGCACCGACGGCGACGAGGGGCTGTTCGCCTCCTACTCCGACGTGCAGTTCCGGGCGCCGATGAAGGCCGGTGACGTGCTCGAGGTGACCGCGACGGTGACCCGGGTGGGCACCCGCAGCCGCACCATCGACTTCGCCGCGCGGGTGGTGTGCCGGGGCCGGCCGGACAAGTCCGAGTCCGCCGCCGAGGTCCTCGCGGAGCCGATCGTGGCGGTCACCGCGACCGGCACGGTGGTCGTACCCCCGGCGGCGTGAACGTCGCCGTCTGCGCCGATGTCGGGTCGACGTACACCAAGGCGGCGGTGGTCGACCTCGACGGCGGCGCGCTGGTCGCGGCCGCGTCGGCGCCGACCACCGTCGGCACGGACGTGCTGCACGGCCTGGACGCTGCCGTCGGCGCGGCCACCGCCCGGCTCGACGCAGCCGACGCGCCCTGGTACGTCTGCTCGTCGGCCGGCGGCGGCCTGCGCCTCGCGGTGATCGGCTACGAACCCCTCGTCACCGCGCAGGCCGGCCGGCGGGTCGGCCTGTCCGCCGGCGCGAACGTGGTGCACGTGGCCGCCGGTCGGCTCGCCGCGGCCGACCTGACCGCGCTGCGGGCCGCCCGCCCCGACGTGGTGCTGCTGGTCGGCGGCACCGACGGCGGCGACGCCGACACGCTCACCCACAACGCCACCCGGCTGGCCCGGGCCCGCTGGCGGGTGCCCGTGGTGCTCGCCGGTAACGCCGACGTCCGCGACGACCTGCGCGCCCTGCTCGCCGCCGCGAAGGTGCCGGTGACCGTCGCCGACAACGTGCTGCCCCGCATCGGGGTGCTCGCCCCCGCGTCGGCGCGGGCGGCGATCCGCGAGGTGTTCCTGCGCCACGTCATCGGCGGCAAACGGCTCTCCCGCGGCACCCGCTTCGCCCGGCTGGTGCGGGCCGCCACCCCCGACGCGGTGCTCACCGGGGTGGAGGTCCTCGCCGACGCCCTCGGCGGTGACCTCGCCGTCGTCGACGTCGGCGGCGCCACCACCGACGTGTACTCGATGCTCACCCCCGACGAGCGGGACAGCGGGCCCGGGCGGGAGGTCGCCGGCAGCCTGTGGCGGGCCCGCACCGTCGAGGGGGACCTGGGCATGCGGTGGAGCGCCCCGGGCGTGGTGCGCGCCGCCGCCGAGGAACGTCTCCTCGCCCCGGCCGAGCAGGACGACCTGGCCGCCGCGGCGGCGGTGCGGGCCGCCGAGCCCGGCTTCCTGCCCGCCGGCGACACCGACCGGGCCGTCGACGCCCGGATCGCCGCCCTCGCGGCCACGGTGGCGCTGCGCCGCCACGCGCGCGGCGCCGCGACGGGGGAGCGGGCCGGCCGGGACCTGCGGGACGTGCGGCTGCTGGTCGGCTCCGGCGGGGTGCTGCGCCACGCGACGCCCACCGACGCCGCCGGTGTGCTGGGCGCGGTGCTGGGTGACCACGCCGGCGGGTGGCCGCTGCCGCGCGCGGCCCGGCCCGTCGTCGACGTCGACTACGTCCTGGCCGCCGGTGGGCTCCTCGCCGCCGACCATCCGGCGGCGGCGCGGGCGTTGCTGCGCCGTCATCTGGACCGCTGAGAGCACCGACGGTCGTCGGATCGAGACGCGCCGACGCGACACGCCGTGTCGCAACACACGACAGGCCCGGGTGGGTTGACAGCGGGCGGGGTGCAGAACGTACCGTCTTTGAGT
>NZ_QGKS01000252.1 GCF_003172935.1 Micromonospora sicca
GCCGTACGGCATCCTCGGCGACCCCGCCCACGACGGCGGCCGGGCCACGGATGGCGACGGACGGCCCACGGTCGGGATCGTGTTCTACCGGGCGCACGCCCTGGCCGGGAACACCGCCTTCGTCGAGACCCTGGCCGACGCGGTCGCGGCGGCCGGCGGGCGCCCGCTGCCGATCTTCTGCGGCTCGCTGCGCGGGCTCACCCCCGGCGCCGGACCGCTCGACCTCTTCGCCCGCTGCGACGCGCTCGTCGTGACGGTGCTCGCCGCCGGCGGGACGGTCGCCGCCGACGCCTCCGGCGGGGGCGACGAGGACGCCTGGGACGTCGGCGCGCTCGCCGCCCTCGACGTACCGGTCATCCAGGCGCTCTGCCTGACCAGCACCCGGGAGCAGTGGGCCGCCGGCGACGCCGGACTCTCCCCGTTGGACGCCGCGATGCAGGTGGCCATCCCCGAGTTCGACGGGCGGATCATCACCGTGCCGTTCTCGTTCAAGCGGATCGACGCCGACGGGCTCTCGGTCTACGAACCCGATCCGGAGCGGGCCGCCCGGGTCGCCGGCATCGCGGTGCGCCAGGCCCGGCTGCGGCACGTGCCGAACGCCGACAAGCGGGTCGCCGTGGTGCTCAGCTCCTACCCGACGAAGCACTCCCGGGTCGGCAACGCCGTCGGCCTGGACACCCCCGCCTCGGCGGTACGGCTGCTCGCCGCCCTCGCCGACGCCGGCTACCGGCTGGGCGGCGCGCCCGTGCCCGACCACGGGGACGCGCTGATCCACGCCCTCATCGCGGCCGGCGGGCACGACGTCGAATGGCTGACCCCGGAGCAGCTCGCCGCCGCCGAGGCCCGGGTGCCCGGGGAGACCTACCGGCGCTGGTTCGACGCGGTGCCGTCCTCGCTTCGCGAACGGATGCGGGAACACTGGGGAGAGCCGCCCGGCCGGCTCTACACCGACGGCGGGGACGTCGTCCTGGCCGGGCTGCGCTTCGGCAACGTGGTGCTGCTGATCCAGCCGCCGCGCGGCTTCGGGGAGAACCCGATCGCCATCTACCACGACCCCGACCTGCCGCCCAGCCACCACTACCTGGCCGCGTACCGGTGGCTGGCCGCGCCGGTCGCCGACGGCGGCTTCGGCGCGGACGCGGTGGTGCACCTCGGCAAGCACGGCACCCTGGAATGGCTGCCCGGCAAGGGGCTCGGGCTGGCCGCCGGCTGCGCCCCCGACGCCGTCCTCGGCGACCTGCCGCTGGTGTACCCGTTCATCGTCAACGACCCCGGCGAGGGCACCCAGGCCAAGCGCCGCGCCCACGCCGTCGTCGTCGACCACCTGGTGCCGCCGATGGCGCGCGCCGAGACGTACGGGGAACTGGCCAAGCTCGAACAGCTCCTCGACGAGTACGCCACCGTGCAGGCCCTCGACCCGACCAAGGTGCCAACGGTCCAGGCGCAGATCTGGGACCTCGTGCGCGCCGCCGAGCTGCACCACGACCTGCACACCGAGCGGATGCCCGACGCCGCGGACTTCGACGACTTCGTGCTGCACCTCGACGGGTACCTCTGCGAGGTCAAGGACGTGCAGATCCGCGACGGGCTGCACGTCCTCGCCCAGGCGCCCAGCGGCGAGGCCCGGGTCAACCTGGTCCTCGCCGTGCTCCGCGCCCCGCAGGTGTGGGGTGGCGCGCGCGCCCTGCCCGGCCTGCGGCAGGCCCTCGCCGCGAGCGTCGGCCTGGACGAGCAGGCCCTGCTCGCCGCGCCCGGAACCCGGGTCGGCCTGCCCGAGGCGCTGACCGACGTGGTGGACGGCCCCGCCGCCACCGCCGCCGACGCGGTCGACCTGATCGAGGCCCTGGCCCGCCGCCTGGTCGTCGGCATGGAGACCCTCGGCTGGGACGCCGGCAAGGTCGACGCCGTCGTCCAGGAGGTCACCGGGCGGACGCTCCCCGACGCCGCCGACGTGCTGCGCTTCGCCGCCCGCGAGGTGGTGCCCCGCCTCGACCGGACCACCGACGAGATCGACCGGGTGCTCGGCGCGCTCGACGGCCGCTTCGTCCCGCCCGGCCCGTCCGGCTCGCCCACCCGCGGCCTGGTCAACGTGCTCCCCACCGGCCGGAACTTCTACTCCGTGGACCCGAAGGCGATCCCCAGCCGCAACGCCTGGGACGTCGGGGTGGCGCTCGCCGACTCGCTGCTCGCCCGGCACCTCGCCGACACCGGGGCGTACCCCCGCTCGGTCGGGCTCACCGTCTGGGGCACCAGCGCCATGCGTACCCAGGGCGACGACGTCGCCGAGATCCTCGCGCTGCTCGGCTGCCGGCCCACCTGGGACGACCGATCGCGCCGGGTCACCGGCGTCGAGGTGGTGCCGCTGGCCGAACTCGGCCGGCCCCGCGTCGACGTGACGGTCCGCATCTCCGGCTTCTTCCGGGACGCCTTCCCGCACGTCGTCGCGCTCATCGACGACGCGGTCCGGCGGGTCGCCGCGCTGGACGAGCCCGAGGACGACAACTACGTCCGGGCGCACGTCGCCGCCGACGTGGCCGAGCACGGCGACGAGCGGCGGGCCACCGCCCGGATCTTCGGCTCCAAGCCCGGGGCGTACGGGGCGGGACTGCTGCCGCTGATCGACGCCCGGAACTGGCGTACCGACGCCGACCTGGCCGAGGTGTACGCCGTCTGGGGCGGCTACGCCTACGGCCACGGGCTGGACGGGCGGGAGGCGCGCGCCGACATGGAACGCTCCTTCGCCCGGATCGCCGTCGCCGTGAAGAACCAGGACACCCGCGAACACGACATCGTCGACTCCGACGACTACTTCCAGTACCACGGCGGGATGGTGGCGACCGTCCGCCACCTCACCGGGGTCGCGCCGGCCGCGTACGTGGGGGACTCGGCGATGCCGCACGACGTGCGGACCCGCACCCTCGGTGAGGAGACCCGGCGGGTGTTCCGCGCCCGGGTGGTCAATCCGAAGTGGATCGCCGCGATGCGCCGGCACGGCTACAAGGGCGCCTTCGAGCTGGCCGCCACCGTGGACTACCTGTTCGGCTACGACGCCACGGCCGGCGTCGTCGACGACTGGATGTACGCGCGGCTCGCCGAGGCGTACCTGTTCGACCCCGACACCCGGGAGTTCCTGGAGCGGTCCAACCCGTGGGCGCTGCGCGGGATCACCGAACGCCTGCTGGAGGCCGCCGAGCGGGGGATGTGGGCCGAACCCGACCCGGCCACCCTCGACCGGCTCCGCGAGACGTACCTGGCCAGCGAGGGCGACCTGGAGGAGCGACAGTGACCGGCTACCCGTTCAGCGCGGTGCTCGGCATGGACGAGATGCGGCTCGCCCTGCTGCTCAACGCGGTCAACCCGGCCATCGGCGGGGTGCTCGTCCGGGGCGAGAAGGGCACCGCCAAGTCCACCGCCGTCCGGGCCCTCGCCACGCTGCTGCCCCCGGTGGACCGGGTGGCCGGCTGCCGCTTCGGCTGCGACCCGGCCGGGCCCGACCCGGCCTGCCCGGACGGCCCGCACCCGGCCGGCGGCCCCGCCGAGCGCCGCCCGGCCCGCCTGGTCGAACTGCCGGTCGGCGCCGCCGAGGACCGGGTGGTCGGCGCGCTCGACCTGGAGCGGGCCCTCGCCGAGGGGGTACGCGCCTTCGAACCCGGCCTGCTCGCCGCCGCCCACCGTGGCGTGCTCTACGTCGACGAGGTGAACCTGCTCCACGACCACCTGGTCGACCTGCTCCTCGACGCCGCGGCGATGGGGCGCTGCCACGTCGAGCGGGAGGGCGTCTCGGTCAGCCACGCCGCCCGGTTCCTGCTGGTCGGCACGATGAACCCGGAGGAGGGGGAGCTGCGCCCGCAGCTGCTCGACCGGTTCGGGCTCACCGTCGAGGTGGCCGCGAGCCGCGACCCCGCCGTCCGGGTCGAGGTGGTCCGCCGCCGGCTCGCCGCCGACGCCGAGCCGGCCGGCTTCGCCGCCCGCTGGGCGGAGGCCGACGCGGCGGTGGCCCGGCGGGTCGTCGCCGCCCGCGACCGGCTGGACCGGGTACGCCTTCCCGACCCCGCGCTGCGGCAGATCGCCGAGGTCTGCGCCGCGTTCGACGTCGATGGCATGCGTGCCGACATCGTCACCGCCCGGACCGCCGTCGCGCACGCCGCTTGGCAGGGTCGGGAGCGGGTGACCGCCGACGACGTCCGGGTCGCCGCCCGCCTGGCCCTGCCGCACCGGCGCCGGCGCGACCCCTTCGACACCCCGGGCCTGGACGAGAAGCGCCTCGACGAGGCGCTGCAACGTGCCCGGGACGAGCACCCCGACGACGACCCGCCGGACGGCGGCCCGACCGACGGGCCCGGGCCCGACGGCGGCCCTGGCGGGCCGGGGCCGGACGGCGGACCCAGCGGCGGCGGGCCGGGCGAAGGCGTCGACGGTGGCGACCGGGCGGGTGCCGACGAGGGGCACGGTTCCGCGGGCCACGGCGGGACCGACCGGCACGGGCCGTCCGGGGACCAGCGCCCGCCGGCACCCGCCGGTGCCGATGACGCCGTGGACCGCGCCGACGCCGACGCGCCGGCCGACGGAGAACGGGGGAACGGCGACGACGGCCGGTCACCCGCCCACGGCGACGGGGCGGCGTACGGCGACGACAGCTGGCCGGACCGGCTCGGTGACCGGTCCTTCGGGGACCCCGACGGTGGACCGGACGGCCGGCCGGGCAGCCGCGGGCGGCGCGGCGACGCCCAAGGCGACCCGACCGGGGACCGGGCCGGCACGGCGGCGAGGGCTTGCCCCTACAGTGACGGCACCCTGTGACCAAGGAGCGTCCTGTGTCCGAGCCGCCTTCGGCGCCAGATTCACCCCCGACCGCTGCGGCGGCCGGGCAGACGGCGGGCACG
>NZ_QGKS01000470.1 GCF_003172935.1 Micromonospora sicca
CGCCCACCCCCACCACCGCGGCGGCGGAGGTGTCGGCCGGGACCGCCTTGGCCTCGCGCAGTTGGCGTTCCAGCTCGTGCACCCGGCGGGTCAGCTCCGCGACCTCGTCGGCGGTGGCCAGCCCCACCGCGCCGAGCGCCCGCTCGACCTCGAAGCGGACCAGCTTGGTCAGCGCCTCCCGGTTCGCCAGGCCGGTCGAGACGAGTTCCTCGGCGAGCGCCTGCAACTGGCCGGCGGTGGCGCCGCCCTGGCCGACCACGCGCCGAACGGCGTCCTGGGCCTTTTTCCGGGGCGCCTCCGTCAGGCCCATGGCCAGCTCGAGGTAGGCGCGCCACGCGTCCTGCATGCCTGAGTCCTTCCAACCGGCGGGGGTGTGCAGGTGTCACGCTACCGGCCCCTCCGACCACCTGTTGCGGTACGGTGCCGAGGAACGGTGTGGCATGTGGTGAGGAGACGATGTGGCCAGCGTGGACGAGTGCCGGCAGGCGTTGCGGGAGCTGGCCGACCGCCTGGACCGCCACGCGGACGTGCAGGACAAGATCGACCTGGACCGGACGCTGGCCTGCCGGGTCACCGACCTGGGCACCGCGTTCCGCGGCCGGATCTCCGGCGGCCGACTGGTCGACCTCTCCGACGGCGACGACCCGAACGCCAAGATCGCGCTGAGCGCCGGCAGTGACGACCTGATCGCCCTGGTGCACGGGCAGCTCGACATCACCAAGGCGCTGGCCGCCCGTCGGGTGTTCATCAAGGCCAACCCGTTCGACCTGATGAAGCTCCGCAAACTGCTCTGAGCCGAGCCGGCGGCCGGCCGACTCCGGGCCGGCGTCAGGCCGACAGGCCCAGCGCCGCCAGCGCCGCGGCCGCCTCCGGCGACACCGCCCGCACCGCCGGGCCCGCCGAGGTCGCCCACGCGACCGCGCAGAGCGCGGCCAGGGCGTCCAGCGGGCGGCCGGCGCCGTCGAGCGCCAGGCCGCCGTCGGTCACCGCCGCCGACCAACCCCGGCCGTCGGGCACGCCGGGCAGCCGGACCACCGCCGCCGGGTCGAAGAGCCCGGCGAGGTCCATCGCGACGTACGTCGGCCGGCGCGCCTCGGGGGCGGCCAGCAGCTCGGGTACGCCGCTGACGCCGGTGAGCACCAGCAGGCTGTCCAGCCCGGCGCGGCGGGCACCCTCGATGTCGGTGTCCAACCGGTCGCCGACGACCAGGGTCCGCCCGGTGGCCGCCCGACGGGCGGCGGTGGCGAACAGCGCCGGCTCCGGCTTGCCGACCACCACGTCGGGATCCCGCTCCAGGGCGGTCCGCAGCACGGCCACTAGTGACCCGTTGCCCGGCAGCGGGCCCCGGTCGCTGGGCAGCGTGCGGTCGGTGTTGGTGGCGTACCAGGGGGCGCCGGCGCGGACCGCCAGCGACGCCTCGGCCAGGTCCACCCAGCCGACCTGCGGGCCGTAGCCCTGGGCCACGGCGGCCGGCTCTTCCTCGGCCAGGGACACCGGGCGCAGGCCGACGGCACGGATCTCGGCGCGCAGCGCCTCCGCGCCCACCACCAGCACCGGCGCGCCGGCGGGAAGCCGGTCGCGCAGCAGCTCGGCGGTGGCGGCGGCCGAGGTGAGCACCTCCTCCGGCCGGGCTGGGACGCCCATGCCGGTGAGCAGGTCGGCCACCTCGCTGGAGCGGCGCGAGGCGTTGTTGGTGGCGTATGCCACCGCCCTGCCGTCGGCGTGCAGCCGGCCGACCGCCTCGACGGCACCGGGGATCGGCCGGTCGATCAGGTAGATCACCCCGTCGAGGTCGAAGACCACCAGGGTGTACCCGTCGACCAGCCGTTCCCCGGCGTCCGCGGTCATTACTGGTCCGACTCCGACCCGCGGACCGGCTCGCCGCCGGTCGCGCCGCTCGTGCCGCCCGCCGAGCCGGTCTCGCCGGACCGGGCCTGGTCGGCGACCACGCGCGCCTCGTCGTCGGTCAGCTCGTCCTCGGCCAGGTCGTCGCCCTCGCCGTACCGGGCGTCGCCGCCACGGTCCCGGTCGTCGTCCTCGTCGTCGAGGTCGTCGTCCTCGTCGTCGTGGCTGGCGTCGCCGTCGAGGTCGTCGTCCTCGTCCTCGTCGTCCTGGTCGTCGTCGTCCTGGTCGTCGACGTCCGTGTCCTCGTCCGGCTCGCTGTCACCGCCGGTGAGGTCGGTGTCGGGACGGGCCGGCACGGCGCCCGGGGCGCCCGGTCCGGCGGCGATGTCCTCGACCGGGGACTCCTCGTCCTCCTCGTCGCCCTCGATCACCACGCCGTCGAGCTCGAGCAGCCGCTCCGCCGCGTCGGTCTCCCCCTCGGAGTCCAGGTCGGCGGCCCGGGAGAACCACTCCCGCGCCTCCTCGCGCCGGCCCACCGCGAGCAGCGCGTCGGCGTACGCGTAGCGCAGCCGCGCGGCCCAGGGCTCGGGCGAGTCGGCGGTCAGCTCGGGGACCTGGAGCATCGCCACGGCCGCGTCCTTCTGGCCGAGGTCGCCCCGCGCCCCGGCGGCCACGATCAGCAGCTCGATCGCCACCGACCGGTCGAGCTTCTCCCGGTCGGCGCCCCGGAACAGGTCGATCGCCCGCTCCGGACGCCCGAGGGCCCGCTCGCAGTCGGCCAGCACCGCCAGGTGGCTCTGCAGACCGGTCATCCGGTGGTACGTGCGCAGCTCTGCGATGGCCGTCTGCCACTCCCCCGCGTGGTACGCGGCCAGCCCGACCGCCTCCCGCACCGCGGAGATCCGCGAGGCGAGCCGACGGGCGGCGAGGGCGTGCGCCAGCGCCTCCGCGGGGTCCTCGTCGATCAGCTGACCGGTGGCGACCAGGTGCCGGGCGACGGTCTCCGCCACCGGCTTGGCCAGCGAGAGCAGCTCGGCCCGGACGGGCGAGTCGAGGTCGGTCGCGACGATCTCGTCCGGCAGCGCCGGCCCGGTGACCCGCTCGCCGCCCTCGGCCCGGTCCCGGCGGTCGTCCCGCCGGTCCTGCGGGCCGGCGCCGTAGCCGCCCTGCCGAGCCCGGTCGTCCCGGCCCGGCCGGTCACCGTAGCCCCGCCGCTCGCCGTCCCGCTCGGTACGCGGGCCGCCGCGGAAACCGCCCTCGCGGTCGTCCCGGCGGAAGCCGCCCTCACGACGGTCCGCGCCCCGGAAGCCGCCCTCACGCGGCGCCCCGCCCTCGCGGCGGTCGCCACCACGGAAACCGCCCTCGCGGTCGTCCCGGCGGAAGCCGCCCTCACGGCGCTCGCCGCCTCGGAAGCCGCCCTCACGCGGCGCCCCGCCTTCACGACGGAAACCACCCTCGCGACGGTCGCCACCACGGAAACCGCCCTCGCGCGGCGCCCCGCCTTCACGACGGTCACCGCCACGGAAGCCGCCCTCACGGCGCTCGCCGCCGGCAAAGCCACCTTCACGACGGTCGCCGCCACGGAAGCCGCCCTCACGCGGCGCCCCGCCTTCACGACGGTCACCACCACGGAAGCCACCCTCACGGCGCTCGCCGCCACGGAAGCCGCCCTCGCGCGGCGCACCGCCCTCACGGCGGTCACCACGGAAGCCACCCTCGCGACGCTCGCCGCCGGCAAAACCGCCTTCACGCCGGTCACCGCCGCGAAAACCGCCTTCCCGGCGCTCGCCACCACGGAAGCCACCCTCACGCGGCGCCCCGCCTTCACGACGGTCACCACCACGGAAGCCACCCTCACGCGGCGCCCCGCCTTCACGACGGTCACCACCACGGAAGCCACCCTCTCGCGGCGCCCCGCCTTCACGACGGTCACCACCACGGAAGCCACCTTCACGGCGCTCGCCGCCGGCAAAACCGCCTACACGCCGGTCACCGCCGCGGAAACCGCCTTCCCGGCGCTCGCCCCCACGGAAGCCGCCCTCACGCGGCGCCCCGCCCTCACGACGGTCACCACCACGGAAGCCGCCCTCACGGCGCTCGCCGCCGGCAAAGCCACCTTCACGACGGTCACCGCCACGGAAGCCACCTTCACGCGGCGCACCGCCCTCACGACGGTCACCACCACGGAAGCCGCCCTCACGGCGCTCGCCACCGGCAAAGCCACCTTCACGACGGTCACCGCCACGGAAGCCACCTTCACGCGGCGCACCGCCCTCACGGCGTTCGCCGCCACGGGAGCCGCCCTCACGGTTGTCGCCACCGCGGAAACCACCCTCACGGCGGTCGCCGCCGGCGAAGCCGCCCTCGCGGGAACCGGAACGGAAGCCAGCGTCACGACGCTCGCCACCGCGGAATCCGCCCTCGCGGTCGTCGCGCCGGAAGCCCTCGCGGCGCTCGCCGCCCCGGAAACCACCCTCGCGGGGCGCGTCACCGTCCCGGCGGAAGCCACCCTCGCGGGGCCCCGAACGGAAGCCACCCTCGCGGCGGTCACCGCCGCGGAAGCCACCCTCGCGGTTGTCGTCCCGGCGGAAGCCACCCTCGCGGCGCTCGCCACCGGAACCGCTGCGCGGCCCGCCCGAGCGGTCGTCGCGGTTGCCCCGGTACGGGGGACGGTCGTCGCGGCGGGCGTCACCGCGCCCCTGCTCGCGGTCGGCGCGGTCCTCGTAACGACGGGGGCGATCGCCGCCCTGCGGTCCTGAACTCACAGGTACATCCTTCCTGATTGCGTCCCCAGAGACGCTAACGCAGTCGAGGGCCGACCCGGATGGGGCGGCCCTCGACTGGAAGATTGTCCGGCGGTGTCCTACTCTCCCACACCCTCCCGAGTGCAGTACCATCGGCGCTGGAGGGCTTAGCTTCCGGGTTCGGAATGTTACCGGGCGTTTCCCCTCCGCCATGACCGCCGTAACTC
>NZ_QGKS01000110.1 GCF_003172935.1 Micromonospora sicca
AGGGCTGCTCCCGGCCTCACCCCCAACCCGGGGATCAGCCTGCCCTCAGCTTCTACCGTTCACTGCGATGACCGGCGGCAGGCACTTCCTCCTGCACGGCAACATCAGCGCCTCGTGGCGCACGGCTCTTCTCGTCCATGCACAAGACCACCGCCTTGTCCGGCGGGTTCAGGTACAAGCCCACGACGTCAACGAGTTTCTCCTCGAACCGCTTGTCGTTCGACAGCTTGAACGTCTCCACCAGGTGCGGCTTGAGCCCCCGCGCGTCCCACACCCGCTGCACGGTGGCCTTCGACACGCCGACCTTGGCCGCCATCGACCGGCACGACCAATGCGTGGCTCCCTCGGGCCGCGAATGCAGCGTCAGTTCCACGATCTGGTCGATCACGGCTTGCGGGATCGACGGCTTGCGGCCCCGACCCGCCGCCACCTTGCCCAGGTCGGCGAGCCCACGCTCGGCGAACTCCGCCCGCCACGCCCGCACCGTCATCCGGGTCACCCCGGCCAGCACGGCGATGTCGGTGTTCGACACCCCGTCGGCCGCGTGCAGCAGCACCTGCGCCCGCTGGACCAGACGGTGCTCCGCGGTCCGCGACTTCGCCAGGGACTCCAGCAGTTCACGCTGGCCTGGATCGAGCACCAACGGTGCAGCGGTACGACTCACGACCAGCATCGTACCAACTGGCTACCTATTTCTGAGACAGAACACTAGCGCTCGGTGCGGGCCATAGAACCTGGTCAAGGAACTCCTCTACCGCCGTAGCCATCTCGCCCAGCACCGCCGCCGACATGGCAAGCGGTCCCGGCCGCGGAGTCGGTGATCGCCACCCTCTACTTCAAGTACATGCGGCGACAACTCCCGGGCGAGGCCGGGACGCCAGCTGCTGTCGCCCGTACCGCCGATGAGAAGGCAGGGCGCGCTGGCCCGGCGAAGGCCGTCGACCACCTCCGGGCTGTGCAGCAACGGCGGTTCGCCCCCGAGCTTGGCACCGGGGACCAACCGTCGTTGATGGGGCGTGCGCCGGGCGGCACGGCGGAGAGGCGGCCGACCACGCTGGCTCCGCGTAGTCTCCGTGCCATGCTCCGGATCCTCACGTGCGCTCGCACAGCCTGGCATGCGCCAGCACGCAGCGCTCGAGGATCCTTGTGATGGCCGCCCCATCTCCGTCATCATCCGATCCGCAGTGGACGGGATCGTTGCCCGAGGCGCCACGGTTGCCGCCAGAGCCGCTGGCACGCCCGGCGCCAATCCGGCGCGGGCGGGTCAGCGCCGGTATCGGCATCGCGGTTGTCGGCCACCTACCCGCAAGCGGCCTGTGGCTCGTTTCCTGCTACACGTTCATCTACCACGCAACTCCCGACTCATTGTTCATGGTGGATTGTCTCGTAATCCTTTTTCAACTGGCGCTGTTCGCCGGCTGTGTCCTGGCGGGCGGTTGGCTGGTCTTGCGTGGTGACCGCGGCGTCGGCCTGGGCCCGCTCATCGGTTGGGCCGTGGGCGCCATCGCGCTCGTGGTGGGCACAATCTTGATCTCTTACTCGGTGCCGGCCGATACGGCCGCGGCAGGCACCAACACGGTCTACTCCCACAGCCTCGTCGTTCCCTCCACGCCATAGGCGACGCACTCATCTCGGCAGAGCTGGTTCGTCTCGGATGCGCTGCCAGCGGCATGTCAGTGCTGGTGTGCCTCGGATCGGTGTAGATCGGCGTAGTAGGAGTTGACGGCGGGTTGGCCGGTGTAGTTCGGCCCGGCGTGGTCGTCGGCACCGAGATAGGCGTACGGCAACGACAACGCTCCGGGGCTGGTATGCCCGATCCGCCGACGGCGGGTGTCAACCGTGCAGCCCGCTTGGCGCAGTGCGGTGATCAGCTTGCGTCCCGCGGGCCCACCGTCAGCCAGCCGCAGATTGTCCAGGTCGAGATCGGCTACGAACGGTCCGCCGTCGGTGAGCCAACCAGCGATGCGGCTCAACACGGCGAGTTTGTCGCCGACGTGTGCAGCCCATGCACGCAGGCACGAGCAAGCTCATCCGCGGCTTGCACCAAACATCGGCCCGTGCCGCAGCACAGGTCCAGCCAGCCGTGGTGATCTCTCGCCCGCCGGGAACGAGCTTCCGGAGGTGGGCGATGATCCAGTCGAGTGGATTGAACCCCAGTTCCCGGCTGTAGCTGTTGACGCCGTCAAGCTGACGCTCGCGGTTCATGGCGGAGTTGGCGACCACCGCCGAGGACTCCAGCGCCTCCTCGTTGAGCAAGCGATCCCGCACGTCAGCCTGCCAGAACCTGCAGTGAGCCTTCTCCATCGTGGGTCGTCAAATTCAGCGGGCACCAGCGGCCAACTGCTGGCTACGACAGTTCGCCGACCTCGGAGCGCGGCAGGCGGGTCCAGTGCGCAACCGTGGCGTCGTCAGGGACCCGAGCATCGGGGTCTGCGGAGGTGCGGGCTTCGGCCTGCCGGACGCGGCGAACGATATCGGCCGGCCCGTTAGCGGCGAGCAGTTCCAGTACGCCGGGCCAGTCGGTCAGGCCGTACGGGCTGACGATGCGACTGGCGCCATTGCTGAGCAGCGCGACGCTGTGCAGGTGATGAAGGGGCCGGCTGCCGGTTACCGCTTCCTCCGCCGCGTGCGGATCATCCTTGGCGATCCAGTAGCCGCCCGGCTGGTTCCGGCGAGCCTGCAGCGCCTCGATGCAGGAGTCTCGGATGCGGTCGTACTCCACCGTTCCCCCGGGAACGCCATCCAGGGACGCCGAGCAGATGCGCCTGGTGGTGACCTCGCGCTCGTCGGTGATGACCTGCGGGCCACCGCAGACCTGGTCGAGGACGAGGAAGGAGTCCGCGAGCAGGAGATAGTCCAGGCGGCCCCGGTGGGCGCGGACGATCACCACGGTTGCCTGCGGGCTGCTGGGGTTCGTGAGGTCGCAGGTGCCGCGGTGATCGGCGGCTATCTCGCCGATCGTGGTGGCGAGGATCGCCGCGAGGTCTCGCCCGTCGTCACGCGATAGCCGGCCGAGCAGCGCGCCGCCGAGACGGTGCGTATACCAGGCGACACCGTGGGAGCAGATCGACTCGCTTCCCGGGATGCCGGCGCCGTCCAGCAGCACAGCAGCGCCGGGAACAGCGCCGGCGAAGTCCTCGTTCGGCTGGCCGGCCCTACCGGCGCTAGTCGCCATTTCGACGTGCATTCATGGGCTCCCAAGGGACGTCTCGCAACCCGATGTCTGTCTGGTGAGGACCATCATCGAGGATGTTGGGATGCAGGTGATCTCCGCAGCCCGACCGGATTTGGATCTTCTCGTTCACTGGGTTGCAGCCCGCTCAGTTCCGCCGGCCGGTCCGGCTGGTCGCCGAGCGTGGCGGGGACGGCATCGCTGACGGGCGGCCGGGCCGGCAGTGGGCGCCTGACCTGCCGGATCGGGTGCTGCTGCTGGCCGCCTACAGACGTACCAGCCTGACGATGCGCCAGATCGGGCCGCTGTTCGGGGTGTCGCACTCTGCCGCGCATCGGGTCATCGACAGCCTCGGGCCGCTGCTGGCCCTGGCACCTGTGCGCCGGCGGCCGGTCGACCAGATCGCGATCGTTGACGGCACCCTGATCCCGACCCGGGACCACCGCCTCGCGGCACCGAGCAAGAACTACCGCTACTCGACGAACCTGCAGGTCACCATCGACACGAGCACCAGACTGGTGATCGCCGTCGGCGACCCGCAACCAGGCAACCGCAACGACACGATCGTCTACCGGACCAGCGGAATCGACCAGAAGCTGGCCGGGCGGCCGGTCATGGCCGACGGCGGCTACCAGGGCAACCGCGTGAGGTGACCATGCCGTACCGCAAGAACCGTGACGGCAGCCGGCCGCCGGCTGCCGGCCTGGAAAGAGGAGCTGAACGCCCAACACCGCACCGTCCACGCGCAGCGAACACGCCCTGGCCAGGGGCGAGCTTTGCCGGCACATGGTCGGTCGGAGCCGGAGGGGAAGTGAGTCGTAACACTCGAGAGGTCCTAAGAGGCGTCTCGTAACGCGGTGAAGGCGTTGCCGATGACCCGGGTTTTGCTCACCCAGCCAGGACGATGTTGTGCAGGTGGGCAATGCCGGAAGCGGCGTCGGTCAATGTGCGGGCAGCGCGGCGATAGTCGCGCAGAATCTTCCAGCACTTGAAGCCTGGGCGGGGCGTGTTCGACATGTTGGCCAACGGCCAAGTCGATCAGTACGCCGACCGTGACACCGTCGAGGTTCGCCGCGTCGTGCCGATCGTGGTCCACTTCCTTGCCACCACAGATCGATGGCCAGGAGTGAGGTGGCAGGACGGCAACTCGGTGTAGGAACGGGTCGCCGTACAGCCATTCGTGCAGCCAGGACCGCCAGCCAGCGCCGACGCCGCCCGACAGCAGGGAGGGGCTGAGCAGGGGTCCCGCTCCCTACCAGCCCGCCACGCGCCGTCCACGGTGACTTGACACCCGCCAATGAAACCGGTGCCGCAGGCGGCCTCACGGCGGTTACCGCTCAGTGGGCGTGGCGCGCAGGTCCAGCAGCCCGGCGTCGACGACGGCGCGGCTGAACGAGCGCGCCAGTTCCGCCAGCCGTGCGCAGCCGTCCTCGCCGAGCGCCCGGTAGGCCGGTTCGGCGAGAGCGTCGGTCCGCTCCTCGACCGACCGGCGCAGCTCCCGGCCGGCATCGGTGAGCGCGAGGTCCTCGGCGTCGACGCCGGCGGCGGCCAGCAGACCGCGGGACCGCAGGCCGTCCACCGCCTCGGCCCACTCTTCCCGGGTCCAGCCGCGGCTGCTGCGCAGGAACCGCTCCGGCGCCTCCCCGGTCGCGGCGTGCAGCACGAGCGCGTCGAGACCGTTGACACCGGCTACCAGCAGCGCGTTCACGTGCCCGTCGCCGCGATACTCGCGCAGCAGCGTCTGCGCGTGCCACAGCACGAGGTGCGGGTCGTCCGGCCACGGCAGCGCCGCGTGGGCGGCGAACAGCGGGCGCCCGGGCAGGTGCTCGGATGCCGTCTCGGCGGCCCTCCGCGCCAGCCCGGCCGCCTCGGCGATGGCCGCCCCGGTCAGCGCATCGCCTGGCAGGCCCGCGAAGGCCCGGCGCAGCGCCGCGTCCGCGGCGTCGAGACGGGCGCGAAGCACCGTCGCCGGGTCGGCGTGCTGCCATGCGGCGGGCAGCGCCGAGCGCACCAGCGCCGGCTTGAAGTTGAAGAACGTCGCGATGACCGGCTCGGCCGGTACCGGGCCGAACGGGGCCGACCGGGACGCGAAGTAGCCCATCGGGCCGTCCAGGCCGAGCGCGGCATACCGTTGGCGCGCCTCGGGGGCGAAATAGATCATGGCGTGGATCGGCTCTGCGCGGCGCCACGCGGCGCGGGCGAGCGCGGGGTCGAGCGGGGATCGCACCACTGCAACTCCTTCCGTTACTGCCGGACGACGGTCGCGCCGCCGTCGACGTCGAGGGTCTGTCCCCCGCGCAGCGCGGGCACGCCACGGCCGTGGCGCACCGCCAGATCGCGTTTCTCCAGCACAGGTCAGGGCCTCGCGTCCTGCGCGAACCGCCACCGCAGCTCCCGCTTGAGCACCTTCATGCTCGGCCCGAGCGGGAATTCGCCGACGAACTCCACCCGCCGCGGATACTTGTGGCGGCCCAGGTGCTCGCGCGACCATTCGACGATCTCGTCGGCGGTCACCTCCGCCGCGGGGATGACCACCGCGCACACCTCTTCGCCGTGCGTCGGGTGGGGCAGGCCGATCACCGCCACCTGCCCGACGGCCGGGTGGCGCAGCAGCGCCTCCTCGACCTCCCGCGGGTACACGTTGAATCCGCCCCGGATGATGAGGTCCTTCTTCCGGTCGACGATCGTGACGAACCCGGCCTCGTCCCGCGTGCCGAGGTCACCTGTGCGGAACCAGCCGTCCACGATCGCCTCCGCGGTCGCCCGTGGCTGGCCGAGGTAGCCGGCGAAGACGTTGTGCCCGCGGATGACGATCTCGCCGATCTCCCCCGGCGGGAGCAGCTCGACGCGGCGCTCCAGGTCGGCCCGGGCCACCTCGACGTCGACGCCCCAGATGGGGCAGCCGACGGTACCGGGGCGCGTGCCGAAGGTGGGCTGGTTGGTGGTCGCGACGGGGGAGGTCTCGGACAGGCCGTAGCCCTCGTAGACGGTCGTCGCGAACATCTGCGCGACCTCCTCCAGCAGACTGACCGGAAGCGACGCGCCGCCGGAGACGCACAGCCGTAACGACGGGCGCGGCGCACCCCGGCGGGCCGCGTCGACCAGCGCGGCGTACATCGTGGGCACGCCGAGGAACGCCGTCACGGCCTGCGCGACCATCAGCTCCAGCGCCCGGGTCGGATCGAAGCGCGGCTGGAGCACGAGCGTGGCGGCGGCGCGGAAGGTGGTGTTCATCGCGGCGGTCTGCCCGAAGCTGTGGAACAACGGCAGGCAGCCGAGGATCACGTCATCGCGGCGCACCCCGAGGTCGTCGAAGGCGTTGACGGTGGCGTTCATCGTCAGGTTGAGGTGGGTCAGGACGGCGCCCTTCGGCCGGCCCGTGGTGCCGCTGGTGTAGAGCACGACGGCCGCGTCGTCCGGCGCGGTCGGCACCAGCCCAGGTCGCGGCGCCAGGCTTGCGGCCGTCGCGACCAGCGAATCCGGATCGGCCGGGTCCAGCGGGACCGCCGGTACCCCGGCCAGCTCCGCCGCCTTCACGGCCGTCGCCGGGTCGCCGCCGCCGTGCACCACCACGCGGGCCCCGCTGTCGCGCAGGACGAACGCCACCTCCTCGGCGGTCAACAGCAGGTGGATCGGCACCACGACCGCGCCGAGCGATAGGATCGCGTAGTAGGCGCGCGGGAAGTCCGGCACGTTCGCGGCCATGAGCGCGACCCGGTCACCGCGGCGTACCCCCCGCTCGGCCAGCGCCGCGGCGTAGCCCCGGGCCTGCGCCCACAGCTGCGCGTACGTGACGCGTTCGTCGCCGCAGATGATCGCGGGATGCTCCGGTCGGCGCCGGGCGCTCTCTGCCAGGACGGATGCCAGCGACAGTTGGGCCATGGTGCGGGTTCCTCGCTGTCGAAGGGACGGGCGGCGTCGCGGACCGGACGCGGACGGGTGCACTGATCGAAGACCGGCGGGCAGGCGAAATCAAAGACGAGCCCTCACCCGCCCCATAGGCGTCGGCTATGGCTGGTGCACACGGCGCCGCGACGACCGGGTCACGGATCGCCGACGGCGTGGCGGGTCTCCTCG
This sequence comes from Micromonospora sicca, assembly GCF_003172935.1. Classification (GTDB taxonomy): domain Bacteria; phylum Actinomycetota; class Actinomycetes; order Mycobacteriales; family Micromonosporaceae; genus Micromonospora; species Micromonospora sicca. The sequence goes on from NZ_QGKS01000110.1 coordinate 7,250, forward strand.
GGTCGGCGCAGCAGTTCCAGCAGGGCCCGGGCCGCCGGCGACAGCCTCCCGGGCCGGTGGACCACCGCGAACCGGCAGGCCATCGGCGAGTCCAGCGCCCGCACGACCGCTCCGCCGCGGGCCGCCTCGTCGGCGTACCACCGGGTCAGGAAGGCGGTGCCGGCCCCGGCGAGGACCATCGGTACGACGGCCTCGCTGTGCCGGGTCACCGTCGCGCGACGCATCCGCACGCCGGCCGAGGCGAGCGCGGCCAGCACCGTCGCGCGAAGCGCACCGTGCCCCTCGATGTCGATCACCGGGGTGTCGTGGAGCGCCCGCACCGGTAGCGGCCCGTCGGGGGCGGGGGTGCCGGGCGGCAGCACCGCCCACACCTGCTGGGAGCCCAGCGCCGAGACCGGCAGCCCGAGATCGGGTACCGGTAGGTACGTCAGGGCCAGCTCGCAGCTTCCGTCGCGCACCAGCCGAGCCAGTTCCTCGTCGTCGCGGGGCTCCCGCACGCCCACTGAGATGCCTGGGGAGCGGCGCCGCAGGGTGGCGAGCGCCGGGGTGAGGGGGTCGACGGTCAGCGCGGCGTGCGCGGCGATGTCGAGCCGTCCGGCACGCAGACCCACCACCTCGGCGACGGCGGCCCGGGCGGCGGTGGCGTCGCAGAGGACCTGCCGAGCCGGGGCGACGAGCGCCTCACCGGCGGCGGTGAGGACCAGGCCGCGTCCGGTGCGGTGGAACAACTCGACGCCGAGCTCGCGTTCCAGGCCCCGGATCGCCTGCGACAGAGATGGCTGGGCGATGCAGATGGCCGCGGCCGCGCGGGTGACGCCGCCGTGATCGACGACGGCGAGGAAGTACTCCATCTGGCGCAGGTCGACCATCGCTACCCTGTCCCACAAGCGGCGCGGGCGTGGGCCACGAACGCGCGCGCCGCCGGCGACAGGGGACCGGGCCGGTGCACCAGTCCGTACGCCTGCCGCAGCGGCGGGTCGACGGGGCGTACGACCGCGCCGAGCGAGGCGGCCGCGTGCGCGGTCTCCCGCACCACGAAGGCGGTGCCGGCGCCGCCGAGGACGAGCGGCACGAGCGCTTCCCGGTGCGCCACCTCGACCACGAGCCGGGTGCGGACGCCCTGCTCGCGCAGCGCCCGTTCGACGTGGTCGCGCTGCCAGCTGCCGCGCGGCACCCCGAGAACGTCGGCGCCGTGCAGCCGGGCCAGCGGCACGGCTGCACCCGGGCCGACGTCGGTGCCGGGTGGGAACGCCAGCCACAGCTCCTGGACGCCGAGCTCGACCACGTGTAGCCCCAGGTGCGGCAGGGGCAGGTGCGCCAGGCCCAGCTCACTGTGCCCGTGCCGAACGAGGATGTGCAGGCTGTCGTCGGTCTCCGGCTCGTCGACGCGTACGACGATGTCCGGTTTCGCGCGCCGGAACGAGCCGACCAGGGATGCCCCCGGGTAGGCCGCCAGGACGGGCACGGTGACCAGGTCGAGGGTGTGGCCGGATCGTTCGTGTGACCCTACCGCCTCCCGGGCGGCGGTGATGCCGCGCAGCATCTGCCGGGCCGGGCCGACGAAGGCCCGGCCCGCGTAGGAGAGCACCAGCCCGTGCGAGACCCGGTGGAACAACTCGGCGCCGAGTTCGCGTTCGAGCGCGCGCACCGACTGCGACAGCGTCGGCTGGGCGACGTCGAGTGCCGCGGCCGCCCGGCTGAAGCCGCCGTGCTCGGCCACCGCGAGGAAATAGGAGACCTGCCGGACGTCCAATGTGTCGCTCAGCGGGCGCCGACGATGCGCAGCGCCATCTCGGCGTACTGGGCGGCGACGTACTCGGGGCTCCAGTCGCCGTCGTCGCGGTACCACCGGCCCACGTCGATGCCGAGCGAGAGCAGCGCCGCGCCCGCCATCCGCGGGTCCGGGGTGTCGAAGACCCCGGCGGCGACGCCTGTCTCCACGAGCTGGCGGATCGCCTGCTCGATGCGATGGCGCACGTCGCGGATCTCGGCGAGATGCTCGGGGCTGAGTGCGGCCAGCTCGTAGTTCACGACCCGGGTGGTGGTGTGGTCGCGGGCGTGGGTGACGACGAAGTCGTGGACCACCCGCCGTAGCGCGGTGGCCGGGTCGTCGGATGACGCGATCGCGTCCTGCACGACCCGCAGCACGTGGTCGTGCCCTGACCGTGAGATCAGATAGAGCAGTTCCTCCTTGGATTTGTGGTGCACGTAGAGCGCGGCCGGGCTCAGCCCTGCCGCCGCGGCTATGTCGCGTGTCGTCGTGCCGTGAAAGCCTCGCTCGGCGAACGCACTGACAGCCGCCTCGAGCAGCCGGGCGCGGGTCGCGTCGGCGCGGGAGTGCTCTGCGGTGTCGGTCAACGTGCGTCCACCCTTCCTTCCTGAGCCTCGGCGGGCATTGATACCACAGCACCGGACATCAGCCGTCCGGGTCAGACCCGTTGACGGCGGCGGCCATGCTGTCGCACTTCGTCGAGCTTATCCTAAGCAAGCGCTTAGTAACCCGGGAGGGAATGGCCGTGTCCCGAAGCCCTGTCGAACACCCGTCTGGCATGACCGGTGCGCGCACCACCAGCAGGCCGAGGTTCGCCGGACGGACCGCGATCGTGACCGGCGCCAGCCGGGGGATCGGCCTGGCCATTGCCGAGCGGCTGGTCGCCGACGGCGCCAACGTCGTCCTCACCGCCCGCAAGCAGGACGCGCTGGACCAGGCCGTCGCCCAGTTGGGCCCCGAGCACGCGCTCGGCGTCGCCGGTCACGCCGACGACGCCGACCACCAGGCCGAGGTCGTGGCGCGGGCGGTCGACACCTTCGGCAGCGCCGATCTGCTGGTCAACAACACCGGCATCAACCCGACGTACGGCCCGATGGTCGAGCTGGACCTGGCCGCGGCCCGCAAGATCTTCGAGGTGAACTGCCTGGCCGCGCTGTCGTGGGTGCAGCACGTACATCGGATCTGGATGAAGGAGCACGGCGGCGCGGTTGTCAACGTGTCGTCGGTGGCCGGCGTCCGGCCCGCGCCCGGCATCGGCTTCTACGGCGCCAGCAAGGCGATGCTCACCCAGATCACCCAGCAGCTCGCCGTCGAGCTCGGCCCCGACATCCGGGTGAACGCCGTCGCCCCGGCCGTGGTGAAGACGAAGTTCGCCACCGCCCTCTACGAGGGTCGCGAGGACCAGGTCGCCGCCGCGTACCCGCTCAAGCGGCTCGGTGTAGCCGAGGACGTCGGCGGCGTCGTGGCGTTCCTGCTCTCCGAGGACGCCGCCTGGATCACCGGTCAGCTGCTGCTCGTCGACGGCGGTCTCACCCTCACCGGAGGTGTCTGATGCCGGTACGGGACAAGGGCGTCGTCGTCACCGGCGCCGGCCACGGCATCGGCCGCGCGCTGGCCACGCGACTCGCCGCCGGGGGAGCGCGGGTCGTCGTCAACGACCTCGACGCCGAGGCGGCCATCCGGGTGGCCGAGGAGATCGGCGGCTACGCCGCTCCCGGCGACGCCGCCGGTGAGCAGGGTGTCGCCGCGCTGGTCGAGGCGGCCCGAGGTCACCTGGGCGGCATCGACGTCTGGTTCGGCAACGCCGGAATCGAGCGTGGCCACGGGCTGCGGGCCACCGAGGAGGAGTGGGCCGCCACCCACGAGGTGAACGTCATGGCGCACGTGCGGGCCGCGCGACTGCTGATGCCCGGGTGGGTCGAGCGCGGGACGGGTCGATTCGTCGTGACCGCGTCCGCGGCCGGGCTGCTCACGATGATCGGGAGTGCGGCGTACTCGGTCAGCAAGCACGCCTGCGTCGCGTTCGCCGAGTGGCTGTCGCTGACCTACCGGCACCACGGAGTCGTCGTGCAGGCGATCTGCCCGCAGGGCGTACAGACCCGGATGCTCGACAACGCCGGGCCGCTGCAGGAGTTGCTCAGCCACGACGCGGCGATCACCCCCGAGGACGTCGCCGAGGCGACGTGGCAGGGCCTCCACGGCGACCGGTTCCTGATCCTGCCGCATGCCCGGGTGGCCGAGTACTACGCACACCGCGCCACCGACACCGACCGCTGGTTGAACGGCATGAACAAGCTCCAGCGACGACTCGAGGACCAGGGGGCGCTCCGATGAGGGCATGGCGGGTGGCCGAGCTCGGCGAGCCCCGCGACGTGCTGCGGCTCGTCGACGTGACCGACCCGCAGCCGGGTCCCGGGCAGCTCGTGGTGAAGGTGCTGGCCTGTCCGGCCAACTTCCCCGACGTCCTGATGTGCCGCGGCGAATACCAGGTCAAGCCGGAGCTGCCGTTCACCCCGGGCGTCGAGCTGTGCGGCCGGGTCGTCGCGCTCGGTGCGGGTGTCGACGGGTTCGCCGTCGGCGACCGCGTGCTCGGCGGCGCGGTGCTGCCGTTCGGCGGCTTCGGTCAGCTCGCGCTGATGGATGCGGCGACCACGTTCCCCGCGCCCGCGGCACTCGACGACGCCGAGGCGGCCTCGCTCTACATCGGCTACCAGACCGGCTGGTTCGGCCTGCACCGTCGGGCCGGGCTGCGCGCGGGCGAGACGCTGCTGGTGCACGCGGCGGCCGGCGGCGTCGGCAGCGCCGCCGTCCAGCTGGGCAAGGCAGCCGGCGCCCGGGTGATCGGCGTCGTGGGGGGTCCGGAGAAGGCGGCGGTGGCCCGCGCACTGGGCGCCGACGTGGTCGTGGACCGTCGCCAAGAGGACTTCGTCGAGGTGGTCAAGGCCGAGACCGGCGGCCGGGGCGCCGACGTCGTCTACGACCCGGTCGGCGGCGAGACCTACCAGCGTTCCACCAAGTGCGTCGCCTTCGAGGGCCGGATCCTCGTGGTCGGCTTCGCCGGCGGCCGGATCCAGTCCGCCGCGCTCAACCACGCCCTGGTGAAGAACTACTCCATCGTCGGCCTGCACTGGGGCCTGTACCACCGCCACGACCCGGCAGCCGTCGCCGAATGCCACCGTGCCCTCACCGCGTTGGCCGGCCAGGGCGCCGTACGACCCCTGGTCAGCCAACGCCTCGCGCTCGGCGAGGTGGCCGACGGCGTGCAGGAGCTTGCCGACGGCGTCACCGTCGGCCGGGTGGTGTACGTCTCGTGAGCACCGCCGACCAGGTGCAAGCCGTGATCTTCGACTACGGCGGCGTGCTCACGGGACCGGTCCGGGACTCGATCGCCGCGTGGCTGCACGCCGATGGCATCGACCCGGCCTCGTTCTCGCGCACGCTCAAGGCCTGGCTGTCCCGCGACGCCCCGGACGGCACCCCCATCCACCGCCTGGAGACCGGGGCGCTGAGCGTCGAGGAGTTCGACGCTCTGCTCGCCGCCGAGCTCACCACCCTCGACGGGCGTGCGGTCGATCCTGTCGGCGTCCTGGTCCGGCTGTTCGCCGGGATGCGCCCCGATCCGGCGATGTTCGCCCTCGCCCACGAGCTGCGGGACGTCGGCGTGCGCGTCGGACTGCTGTCCAACAGTTGGGGCAACACGTACCCGCGCGAGCGGATCGAGGCGCTCTTCGATCCCGTCGTCATTTCCGGTGAGGTCGGTCTGCGCAAGCCGCTCGCCGCGATCTACGCGCTCACCCTGGACCGGCTCGGCCTGCCGGCCGACCGGGTGCTCTTCGTCGACGACGCCGAGCCGAACGTGCTCGGCGCCCGCGCGGTCGGCATGCGGGCGCTGCAGCACACCGACGCCGACACCACCCGGGCCGCGCTCGCCGAGTTGATCCCCGGCCTGTCCCGCCGGCCGCCCACGGCCGCACCCCGTTCTGAACTGCCACATTCCGTACCCGTCGAGGAGTTGACCCCATGACCATCACCCGTACCGCCGTCGTCACCGGCGCGGCCCGCGGCATCGGCGCCGGCGTCGCGAAGCGGCTCGCCCGCGACGGCTTCGCCGTCGCCGTGGTCGACCTGGCTGAAGCGGCGGGCAAGCCGGTCGTCGAGGAGATCGAGGCCGGCGGTGGCCGGGCCCTGGCCGTCGGCGCCGACGTGGCCGACGAACAGGCGGTGCAGGCGGCCGTGGACCGGATCGCCGGGGAGCTGGGCGAACCCACCGTGCTGGTCAACAACGCCGGCATCATCCGGGACAACCTGCTGTTCAAGATGAGCGCCGACGACTGGGACGCGGTCGTGAACGTGCACCTGCGTGGCTCGTTCCTCATGGCCCGCGCCGTGCAGGGCTACATGACCAAAGCCGGTTGGGGTCGGATCGTCAACCTGTCCAGCACCTCGGCGCTGGGCAACCGCGGTCAGGCCAACTACGCGGCCGCCAAGGCCGGTCTGCAGGGCTTCACCAAGACGCTCGCCCTGGAACTCGGGAAATTCGGTGTCACGGCCAACGCGATCGCCCCGGGCTTCATCGAAACCGAGATGACCGCCGCCACCGCGGCGCGGATCGGCATGCCGTTCGAGGACTTCACCAAGGCCGCCGCGGCGCAGATCCCGGTCGCGCGCACCGGCAAGCCGGAGGACATCGCGCATGCCGTGTCGTTCTTCGTCAGCGAGGGCGCCGGTTTCGTGTCCGGCCAGGTGCTGTACGTCGCCGGCGGGCCGAAGGCCTGAGCGGGAAAGGGGAAATGATGAAGGTCTTCCAGGGCATCGAGGAACTGCGGCAGGCTGTCGGCACCCACCTCGGCTTCTCCGACTGGCACACCGTCACCCAGCGGCAGATCGACACCTTCGCCGAGGCGACGGGCGACCACCAGTGGATCCACGTCGACCCGGCCAAGGCGGCGCACGGCCCGTTCGGCAGCACCATCGCGCACGGCTACCTGACGCTGTCGCTGGTGCCGATGCTGGTCTGGCAGGTGTACAAGGTCGAGGGGCTGACCATGGGCGTGAACTACGGCGCCAACAAGCTCCGCTTCCCCTCCCCGGTCCCCGTCGACTCCCAGGTGCGTGCTGGCGTGGAGCTGCTGTCGCTGGTGCCCGGCGGCGGTGGCTACCAGCTGACGGCGAAGGTGACCGTCGAGCTGGCGGGTGCGGAGAAGCCGGCCTGCGTGGTCGAGACCGTCAGCATCCTCGTGCCATGATCGCCTCCGCACCGCAGGACCCGCCCGGCCTCGACCTGGCCCGGCTCTCCGACTGGTTCGCCGCCTCGGTGCCCGGGGCGGCCGGGGATCTGACCGCCCGGCTGATCGCCGGCGGGAAGTCCAACCTCACCTACGAGGTCGGTGACGGGCGGAAGACCTGGATCGTCCGCCGGCCGCCGCTGGGGCATGTGCTGTCCACCGCGCACGACATGGCCCGCGAGTACCGGGTCATGTCGGCGCTGCAGGCCACCGACGTGCCGGTGCCGACCACCTACGCGCTCTGCACCGACGTCGACGTGCTGGGCGCACCGTTCTACGTGATGCAGCGGGTGGCCGGTACGGCGTACCGGCACGCGGCCGAACTCGAGCGGCTCGGCCCGGAACGCACCCGGGTCATCTCGACCAGGCTGGTCGACACCCTGGCCGCCCTGCACGCGGTCGACCCGGCGGCCGTGGGGCTGGCCGACTTCGGCCGACCCGAGGGCTTCCTGGCTCGGCAGGTGAGCCGGTGGAAGAAGCAGCTCGACGCGTCGTACTGCCGGGACCTGCCGGCCGCCGACGAGCTGCACGCCCGACTGGCGTCCGGCGTGCCCACCGGGTCGGCACCGGGCATCGTGCACGGCGACTACCGCCTCGACAACGTCCTCACCGACGACCGCGACCGCCTCGCCGCTGTCATCGACTGGGAGATGGCCACGCTCGGCGACCCGTTGACCGACCTGGCGCTGCTGGTGCTCTACCAGCGTCTCGGCCGGCTCGTCGGAACGGCGGTGGCCGACGCCGCGTCCGCGCCCGGCTTCCTGACCGAGGACGAGATCCTCGAGCGGTACGCCGCCCGCAGCACCCGCGCCCTCCCGGGTTTCGGCTTCTACCTCGGCCTGGCGGCCTTCAAGCTGGCCGCGATCCTCGAAGGCATCCACTACCGCCACCTGCGCGGCCAGACCGTCGGCTCCGGCTTCGAACGCCTCGGCGAGGTCACCGAGCTGCTGCTCGACGCGGGCCTGACCTACCTCAAGGAGCAATGATGGACTTCAGCCTGGACCCCAGGACCGAGGGACTGCGCGACAACCTCCTGGACTTCATGGACAGTCACATCTACCCGGCCGAGCACGTCTTCCACGAAGAGCTCGGGCAGCTCGGCAACCGCTGGGCCTGGGACTCGGTGCCCGTGCTCGCGCAGCTGCGCGCCGCGGCGCGCAAGCGAGGACTGTGGAAACTCTTCCTGCCGGGCGAGCACGGCGCGGGCCTGACAAACCTGCAGTACGCCCCGCTCGCGGAGATCACCGGACGGAGCCACCTGGCGCCCGCCGCCCTGAACTGCTCCGCCCCGGACACCGGCAACATGGAGGTGCTGGCGATGTTCGGCACCCAGCGGCAACGGAAGCAGTGGCTGGAGCCGCTGCTGGAAGGTCAGATCCGGTCGTCGTTCGCCATGACCGAGCCGGACGTGGCGTCCTCGGATGCCACGAACATCTCCACCCGCATCGAGCGGGACGGCGACCAGTACGTGATCAACGGGCGCAAGTGGTGGATCACCGGCGCGATGAACCCGAACGCCCGGATCTTCATCGTCATGGGCAAGACCGACCCGAACGCCGAGCGGCATCGCCAGCAGTCCATGGTGCTGGTCCCGCGGGACACCCCCGGTCTGCAGATCAAGCGGGGCATGGAGGTGCTGGGGTACGACGACCACGACCACGGCGGGCACGCCGAGCTGGAGTTCCACGACGTACGCGTGCCGGCCGAGAACCTGATCGGCGCCGACGGCGACGGCTTCGCGATCGCGCAGGCCCGCCTCGGCCCCGGCCGGATCCACCACTGCATGCGCTCCATCGGCGTCGCGGAGCAGGCCGTCGAGCTGATGTGCGCCCGCGCCGAGCAGCGGATCGCGTTCGGCAAGCCACTGGCCGACCAGGGGGTGATCCGGAACTGGATCGCCGAGTCCCGGGTGCGGATCGAGCAGCTGCGCCTGCTGGTGCTCAAGACGGCCTGGTTGATGGACACCGTCGGCAACAAGGGCGCGCACACCGAGATCCAGGCGATCAAGATCGCCACCCCCGCGACCGTGCAGTGGATTCTGGACAAGGCGATCCAGGTCCATGGCGCCGCCGGCCTCTCCCAGGACTTCCCGCTGGCCGGCGCCTACGCCCGCGTCCGCACCCTGCGTTTCGCCGACGGACCCGACGAGGTGCACAAGAACGCTCTGGCGCGCCACGAACTGCGTCGCCAGGCTGCCGCGAGGCAGAACAGCCACGCCTGACCACATCCCGCTGCACGAGGAACAGCGCCGGAGGTGGCCGACTACCTCCCCGCCCACGCCCCGGTTTCCCGACGGGCGGGCGGTGCAGCGACCGGATTGAGCGGGGCTCGGGTAGGACGGTGATTCCGGTGGAATGGGCTGGGCCGGTCCTGGGACTTCGGCTTGTTCGGGTTGCCGACTCCCGGCCAGGGGAGTAGGCAGAAGGCCCACCCGTGTCGATCTGGGGAGACGACATGAGACCTCCGGCCCTCATCACCGCGACCGTCGCTCTGGCCACGCTCGTGGCCGCAACCGGCGTTCCCGCCCAGGCTAAGCCGGCCGAGCCGCCGAAGGAGCCGGTGGCCGCCGGGTACGGGGGCGCCGTGTCCTCCGTGGACGCCACCGCCACGGCGGTCGGGCTGGATGTGCTGCGCCGCGGTGGCAACGCCGTCGACGCGGCGGTCGCCGCGGCGGCGACGCTCGGCGTCACCGAACCCTTCTCGGCCGGTATCGGCGGCGGTGGCTTCTTCGTCTACTACGACGCGAAGACCGGTCGGGTGCACACCATCGACGGCCGCGAGTCGGCACCGGCGTCGATGACCGAGACCAGCTTCATCAACCCGGCCACCGGGCAGCCGTACCGGTTCGACGAGGCCCGCATCAGCGGGCTGTCGGTCGGCGTGCCCGGCACCCTGCTCACCTGGCAGGACGCGCTGGACCGCTGGGGCACCCGGTCGCTGGCGCAGATCCTCAAGCCCGCCGCGCGGGTCGCCGAGGACGGCTTCACCGTCGACGAGACCTTCGCCGGCCAGATCGCCGCGAATCAGGCCGCGTTCGGGCAGTTCAGCTCGACCAGCGCGCTGTACCTGCCCGGCGGTCAGCCACCGGCGGCCGGCAGCACCTTCCGCAACCCGGACCTCGCCGAGACGTACCGGCTGATCGCCACGCAGGGCACCGACGTGTTCTACCGGGGCGAGGTCGGCAGCGACGTGGTTGCCACCGTGCAGCACCCGCCGCTGGCGGCGCAGCCGATCGGGTCGTGGCCGTACCCGATCCGCCCGGCCGGGATGACCTCCGACGACCTTGCCGGCTACCGCACCCGCTTCCCCGAGCCGACCCGGTCGGACTACCGCGGCCTCGAGGTGTACGGCATGTCCACCCCGTCGAGCGGCGGCACCGCCGTGGGCGAGGCGCTCAACATCCTCGAGCGGTTCGACCTGCGGTCGATGACCGCCACCCAGGCGATGCACCACTACCTGGAGGCCAGCGCGCTGGCGTTCGCCGACCGCAACCGCTACGTCGGCGACCACACCCCGCAGAACGTGCTCGGCGAACTGCTCAGCGACGCGTACGCCAGGGAACGCGCGTGCCTGATCGATCCCTCGGCGGCGCTGCCCAAGCCGGTCGCACCCGGCGTCCCCGACGGCGCCTACGACGGCTGCTCGGTGGCGACGGTCGCCGACACCCGCGACGACCGCAAGAGCACCACCAACCTGACCGTGGCCGACCGGTGGGGCAACGTGGTGGAGTACACGCTGACCATCGAGGCGACCGGCGGCAACGGGATGGTCGTACCCGGTCGGGGATTCCTGCTCAACAACGAGCTGACCGACTTCAACTTCGCGCCGACCCAGGGCACCGCGCCCGACCCGAACCTGCCGGCGCCGGGCAAGCGCCCACGCAGTTCCATGTCGCCCACAATCGTACTGGCCGACGGACGGCCGTTCCTGGCCGTCGGCACGCCCGGCGGCGCGACGATCATCACCACGGTCCTGCAGATGCTGATCAACCGGATCGACCTGGGCATGACCCTGCCGGAGGCGCTGGCGGCGCCGCGGGCATCGCAGCGCAACGGCGGCAGCACTCAGGCCGAGCCGGCGTTCCTCACCGAGTACGCCAAGGGCCTCCCCCCGGGGCATGCCTTCTCTCCCACCGCCGAGATCGGCGCCGCGACCGGTATCGAGTTCCTGGAGGACGGCCGGCTGCTCGCCGCGGCCGAGCCGGTACGCCGGGGCGGCGGCGCAGCGGCCGTGGTCGGCCGCTCGGCGCGCCACTGACGGTGGGGACCGCGGCGACGGCTCAGACCCCAGCTGAGCCGTGTCCCATTGTCGGCATGGTCTCACCTGGCCTGGTGTGACTCCTGCTGACACCGCGTAGTGGCTCTTGACCGACATCGCCGTCCCTGTTGACGTGGACTGCACGCCGAACCCGTCTTGTCCGGGATTCACTACCGCGGGTCTCGGTAAGGTCGTCCGCATGGCTGACGCTGTCGTGATTCCCGGCCTTAGGTTCGGACCGGGTGCACCCCTGCTCATGTATGCCGGCGATGTAGCGGAGCAGCGGGGCGCAGCGGTGCACCGGTACTCGTGGTCCCAGGAGCCTCCGAAGCCTGATGGGCCAGAAATCGAGGGCTGGGTGAGCGGTGAGATCGGTCCGCTACTCGACACTGTTGGCGGTCGCCCCCTGCTGATCGCCAAGTCGCTCGGCACGAATGCGGCAGCGATCGCCGCCCAAAGATCCCTGCCCGCCGTATGGCTCACGCCCTTGCTCACCCTGCCGTGGGTGGCTGATGCGTTGGGCCGTGCGACCGCGCCGTTCCTCCTCGTGGGTGGCACTGGCGACAAAGTATGGGACGGTGACATCGCCCGCCGGCTGTCACCCCATGTGCTAGGCCGTGTCTCCTGGATCATGGTTTGGGGCGGTCTGGTTTCGCGCGTAGCCAGATGAGGATGTCGGCGATTTGCACGGTGGCCCGGTAGCGGCAGGCGAGCTTGTCGTACCTGGTGGCCACGGCGCGGAACTGCTTGCGCCGGTTCATCAGCCGTTCGATGGTGTTGCGCTGCCGGTAGCGGTGCGGGCGGAAGGTGGGCGGGCGGCCACCGCGTGATCCTTTCCGGGCCCGGTTGGCTTTCTGGGCGTCTTTCTCAGGGATGTCGTGCGGGATGCGCCGGGCCCGCAACGCACGGCGGTTGCCGCGCGAGCTGTAGGCCTTGTCCGCCGAGAGGGAGTCCAGCCGCTTACGCGCACGGCCGATCCCGCCGGGACGGGCCACGGCCACGTCGTCGAGCAGCCGCACCAGCTGGCGGGTGTCGGAGTCCTGGCCCGGGGTCAGGTGGCTGGTCAGGTTCCGGCCCCGCCCGTCACCGATCGTGTGGATCTTCGTGGTCCACCCGCCACGCGACTTGCCGACTCCTTCCCGTCGCGCTGCGTCACGACTGCTCAGCCCCCTTTACGGGCACCGGCGGCGTGCTGGTGGGCGCGCACGATCGTGGAATCGGCGTTGGCGTGCCAGTCCAGATCCCCGGCAGCGTCCGCGTCGGCCTGCAGCATCGCCTCGATCCGCGCCCAGGTCCCGTCTTCCTGCCAGCGGGTGAACCGCTTGTACAGGGTTTTCCACGGCCCGTACCGCTCCGGGACGTCCCGCCACGGCACCCCGGTACGCACCCGGAACACGATCCCGTTGATCACCTGCCGGTGATCACGCCACCGCCCACCACGCTGCCGCGTCATCGCCGGCAGCAACGGCGCGATCCGCGCGTACTCGACATCGGTCAGCTCAAACCGCCCACTCACGACACACGTGAATAGCCGAACCACGACCCAAGATCCAGGAGACACGCCCTAGAGGTGGAAGGGGCGGATCACGGTATGTACGTACCCGGCCCGCTTACGGAGTCGATCGCAGTGCTCGGCCGAGTGGTGATAGCCGTGGAAGAATTCCTCGACGCGATTGGCTGGCCGAGCTAGTGCGTTGACCACAAACGTTGGCCGGGTTGATCGGGGTTGGGGAAATGTCGTAGGGCTGGTGTTGGCTTCGGTTCGTGCCTCGTCGTCGGGATCCGGCCTTGCCGCGGGTTGTGCATCGCACGGCCCGGGTTGCTGTGCGGGTGACGCCGGGGCAGCGGCGGCGGTGTTTCGGGCTGCTGCGCTCGGCTGGTGACGTGTGGGCGTGTGTGTTGGAGGTCAACGCGTGGCGCCGCCGCCGCGGCGGCGCGCCGCTGGTGGGCTATCAGCAGTTGTGTCGGGAGCTGTCCGGGTCGGGGCCGGGCACGTTCGCCGACCTGGATTCCGTCGGCGCCCGTTCGGTGTTGCGCCGGTTTTCGGATGCGTGGTTCGCGGCGGCGAAGCGCCGCACCGCCGGTGACCTGTCGGCCCGGTTTCCGCGTCGGCGGCGGGGGTTGGTGCCGGTGCGTTGGTATCACGGCACGTTCACCCTCGACGGCCGGCGGGTGCGGATCCCGACCGCCAGAGGCACTGCGCCGTTGTGGGTGCGTCTGGCCAGGGAGGTGCCGTATCCGGTCGAGCAGGTCCGGTCGGTCACGCTGCTGTGTGAGGGTGGCCGGCTGTTCCTCGACGTGACCGCCGAGGTGCCGGTGACGGTCTACCCGCCTGGTGAACAACCGGATCCGGGCCGGGTGGCCGGGGTGGATCTCGGGATCATCCACCCGTACGCGGTGGCCGGCCCCGACGGGGAGGGGTTGTTGGTGTCGGGGCGGGCGATCCGCGCCGAGCATCGCATGCACCTCGCCGACACCAAGGCCCGCCGCCGCGGCGTGGCCCGGCGGGCGCCGAAGCCGGGTGAGAAGGGGCCGCGGCGGTGGCGCAAGTACCGGCGTCGGGCACGCCTGGTGGAGGGCCGGCATCGGCGGCGGGTGCGTCAGGCCCAGCACGAGGCCGCCCGCAGCGTCGTCTCCTGGGCGGTGGAGCAGCGGGTGGGTGTGTTGCACGTGGGTGACCCGCGCGGGGTGCTCGACATTGCGGCGGGGCGGCGGCACCACCTGCGGTTGCGGCAGTGGCAGATCGGCCGGCTCCTGCAGGTCCTCACCGACAAGCCCACCCTCGCCGGGATCACCGTCCACCTGGTCGACGAACGCGGCACCTCGTCGACCTGCCCCGCCTGCGGAAGGCGGGTACCGAAACCCCGCGGCCGGACCTTGTCCTGCCGGCACTGCGCGTTCTCCGGGCACCGCGACCTCGTCGTGGCCGCCAGCATCGCCACCCGCACCCCGGGCGGCGGACCCACCACCCTGGCAACGGTTGGGCTGCCGGAGGTGGTCACGCACCGTCGAGCCGGCCGGCACCTTCCCGCTACCGGCCGGTCCCGACGTGACCCCCGCCGCCCACGGGCGGCGCGAGGATCAGTTGGCCCGCGGAGGCCCGCCCCACCACCCGGTGGGGAGTCGCTCGCCCACGAGGCGAGGATCCACAACACCCACCGCAAACCCGGTGAACGTTAGTGGACACCGCACTAGGCACCTGTTGCGCGACGATGAACCCGGGCACTGACGGTTGCGAACGAGCGGGCGCAGGCTTGAGCAGCGAGCAGATGGTGCCGCCGCACCAGCCCATCACCGTGTCTCGTCAGGGTATGGCCGGCGTGTGGCGCCGGTCTAACGGCCTGGTTGAAACAGCTCAATCAGGTTGCCGGAGGGGTCGGCCAGCAGGATCTGACGCCCACCGGGGCCGGAAACCACGTCACTGCGGAACGACAGTCCGGCGCCCCGGTGCCGGTCGATCTCGGCATCCAGATCGTCGACGGTGAGGTGGATGCGGTTGCGGCCGGGAGTCGTGGCGTCCTTGGGCGTCGCGCGGGCGCCTGAGCTGGCGGACCCGGACAGCAGCAGCCGCAGCGGACCGCGGACCACGTCAGCGAAGGCGGGCCCGGCGTTGGTGCTCAGTTGAAAGCCGAGGTGAGTGGTGTAGAAGTCGACGGCTGCCTGGACGTCGTCAACCAGGTAGCGGACGCTGGCGTACTGGTCGGGTCCGGTCATGGCTTGATCCTCCTTGACTCATGGGCGGGCGGGTAGCGAGGACGGGTAGCAGATGGCGGATGCGGGTATCGATGTCGGCCGTGGTGCGAATAAGGGCCGGGTAACTGGCCTGGTCGCTGTCGCCGGCCAGGGCGGGGTCAGGGATGCTCCAGTGAATGCGGCGATGGTGATCGTCGAACTCGGGGCAGACCTCGCGGGCCTTGTCGCACAGGGTGATCACGTAGTTGAATCGGCGGCCGGTAAGGGTGTCCAGGTGGCGGGGCCGCTGATCGGCGATGTCGATGCCCCACTGGTCGCGCAGCGCCCGCACGCTGTTGGGATGCACTTGCGGCCTGGGTCGGCTGCCGGCGCTGCTGACCTCCACCTGTCCGGCGGTGTGGTGGCGTAGCAGGGCTTCGGCGATCGGTGAGCGGGCGCTGTTACCAGTGCATACAAACAGCACGGCGAGGCCGGGCAACCGCCGCTGATGGGCCGGCGGGGCCAGCGTGGCGCTGTCCAAGCGCAGGGCCGGGTGCAGGGTGGCGCCGGTGCTGGCCAGCGCTTGGGCGCAGCGGTCCAGATCCAGGTGGTAGTAGCTGTCGCGGCCGTCGAAGCTGCTCTGCGTGGCGGTGACCAGGCCGCCGTTACGCAGCAGCCGCAAATGGTAGGAGACCAGGTTCTGCGGCTGGCCGATCCGCGCGACCAGCTCGCGGACCCGCAGGTCGCTGTCTGTCGGCGCTCACGGAATTCCCCGGGGCTGCGCTCATGTAATTCCCCAGGTGGTGGCCCTCGGGTGTAGTTCTACTTGGTGGTCTGGGTGGTTGTCGAGCCTGGGCGGCCGGGTCGTTTGTTGGGGCGGTAGCTGGGTCCGTTCATGAAGACCTGGTGGCTGGTGTTGATGAGCCGGTCGAGCAGTGATTCCGCGACGACCGGGTTCGGGAACAGCGGATACCAGTCGGCGGGTGACCGGTTCGAGGTGGCGATCAGCGACCGTCCGGCCTGGGCGCGTTCGGAGATCAGTTCGTAGAGGTCGTCGGCTTGTTGGGCGGTGAGTTCCCGCATCGCGAAGTCGTCGAGGATGAGTAGTGCCGGTCGGGTGAGCTCGGCGAGGCGGCGGGGCCAGGTCCGGTCGGCGTGTCCGCCGGCGAGGTCGGCGAGAGCGCGGCTGGTTTTGAGGAACCGGACGTCGGCGCCGCGGCGGACGGCGAGGTGGCCGAGGGCTTGCGCGACATGGGTTTTCCCGACGCCGACGGGGCCGTGGAGCACGACTGATTCGCCGGCTTGCAGCCAGCGCAGGGCGGCGAGGTCGCGGATCTGCGCGGCGGGCAGTTTCGGGCTGGTGTGAAAGTCGAACTCTTCCAGGGTGGTGGCCTGCTCGAAACGGGCGCGGCGCAGCCGTCGTTGGATGCTCATGGTGTCGCGGCGGGTGATTTCGTCGTGGCAGAGGACTTGCAGGAAGTCCAGGTGCCCGAGTTCCCCGGCCTGGGCTTGAGCGAGGCGGGCGTCGAGGGTGTGCAGCATGCCGGACAGTTTCAACGCGCGCAGGCTGTCGTGTAGGGCGGTGTCGACGACGGTCACGAGGTCTCCTTGCTCTGGTAGAGAAAACGGCCCAGGGCGGCCATCAGGTCCGCCCAGTCGGTGCCGGCGGGGCGGGGGAAACCGTTGCGCTGCAACACATCGGCGATGTCGAACAGCAGTCCGTAGGTGAACCGGGGATCGTTGCTGCCGGGTGCGGGCAGCGGATAGGCCGGCTGCTGCGGTGTGCTGGTGGTGGTGGTGTCGGTCATGCCAGCACCGCCGTCGCGCCCTCTGACAGCTCGTCGTCGCCAGGACCGTCAGGGCGCCGGTTCGTGGTGGCCGGGTCCGCGTCGGGCGTGGCGTTCGTGGTGGGCAGGGCGATGACGTTCGCGAACAGCTGCGAAGGGCCGTGCAGGTGGGCTGCGGCGCCGCCGTCACCGGTGGCCGCCGGTGGCGGGTCGGTCTCGGCGCCGGCGATCAGGATTCCCTTGACGGTGCGATAGGAGGGGTCACCCACCGCGATCGCCTTGCCGCAGGCGGCTTCCAGCCGGGCGGGGCTGTGTTTACCGGCCAGACCGAGCACGCCTTGCGCGGCGCGCAGCCGGAACAGGGCGTTGACCTGCAGCAGATCGTCGATGACCTGCCGGCAGGCGGGGCCGATCTCGGCCGCTCGGGTGCGGCACCAGGTCGGCGTGCGCATCGCGAAGGCGATCTTCTCCGGCGGGTAGTGACTCAGATCGGTCTGCTTGCCCTGCGGTTTACGGCCGTGTGTCGCGATCAGCTGCCCTTGGTGGAAGAACTGCACCACCAACGGCGTCGATCGGGCGTCGACGCGCTGACCCAGATATCGCCACGGGATCGAGTAGATCGTCTTACCGACCTTGGCGTGGATGTCCGGCCCGACCATCGCCGTCGACCACGTCGCGAGGACGAACGCCTTGGTAGGCAATGGTTGTAGCGTCTCGGCCTCGAGCGCGGCGAACACCGAGGCCGGCGCGGCGCCGGACAACGGCCGACACGCCCGCGCTCCGGCGACGTCGCGAGACCAGGCCAGCGCCGCGGACTGCATCTGGGCCAGGGAGGTGAACTCGCGGCCCCGCCAGAACGAGTCACGGACATACGGCATCGGCCGCTCGACGCGGGCCTTGTCCCGCGGCTTGCGGGACCGGGCCGGGTCGACCAGCGCCCCGTAATGGGCGGCCAGTTCGGCATACGAGCGGTTTATCTTCGGGTCGTAGAGGCCGGGGCGGTCCACCCCGGTGCGCAGGTTGTCCGGAACCAGCCGGCGCGGCACCCCGCCGAAGAACGCGAACGCCTCGACGTGTGCGGCGGTCCACGCGGCCTGGTCCATGACGAGCACCGGCCGCACGAACATGTGCCGCGAACACGCCAGGACCATCACGAACGCCCACACCCGCCGGCGCAGCCCGGTCGCCGGGTCGGCCCAGTAGCCCAGATGCCCGTAGTCGATCTGGGCTTCCTCACCGGGCGGGGTGTCGGCCTCGTCGCGCAGCACCACGACCTGGTCGCGGCGCACCTGTTCAGGCAGGTTCGCGGCCACATACCGCTTCAGCGACGCCACGCTGGCGGTCAAGCCGTGTTCGTCACGCAGCCGCTGATGGATCGTCGCCTGCGTCACCCCGGCCTTGAGCATCTCGACGATGTAATCGTGATGCACGCCGATCGCAGGCCACGTCACCTGCCGCAGCCTGGTATCGGCCAGCTGCGGGAACCAGCGCAGCACCAGCGCAGCCCAGTCCTGCTGGGCCATCACCGGCCCGCCCGGTGTCAGCCCCGCCGCTACCGCCGGCGCCAGATACTTACGGATCGTCTTGCGATCCACACCCAGTGACACGGCCACCTCGCTGATCGAGCGGCCCGCATACCAGTGGATGAAGATCTCGGTCACATCGACCACGTCGAACGTTCTCCTCGCCATCGACTCCCTCACCCGTCGCCCGGACGAGGGAGGACTCTGCATGATCGCGAGGACCCACACCTACGGCACGCTCGTCATCCCCATGGGGAATTACGTGAGCGACCGGGTGGGGAATTACGTGAGCGGCAGACCGCTACAGCTGGGGAATTCCGTGAGCGCCGACACGCTGTCGGCGAGTTCGGTCAGTAGCCGCCACCGCAGCGGGTGGGCGGCCAGCCGTACGAACGCTGGGGCGGCTTGGCTCGACGCAGCCATGAACCGGAGAATACATCAAACTCATTTGATCGACTATCCGGCGGAGAGGTTGGGCGGTTCCGGATCTTGTTCGCCTAGACCGAGCTGGCGAATCGAATCGCGATGCGCGGCGAGTTCGCCGGTGCCTGCGAGTACTACGAACAGGCGATAGCGGTCGTCACCGAGGTCGGTGCCAACGAGGATGTCGTGTCGATGCGAGCTCGCGCGCTGGAGCGGCGACGCGGAGCAGGCACACCGGCAGCTCGACGTCGCGACACCCGATGCTGGGCGATGACGCCAAGCGGGCATACGTCCGCGCAGTGGCACATGACCTGCTCGGCTACCTTGCCGAGGATCTCGACGAGGCTCGCGAACACCGCATCGCGGCCTTCCGGACGGCGACCGAGACGGGGCAAGCCCCTGATCGCCCAGGTGCTCGTCGGGGTCGCGGACCTGGCGCTGCGCCGCGACCAGCCCGAGCGGGAAGCACGGCTGCTCGGGGCGAGCGCCGGCGTGCGCGGACTGCCGGATCGTTCCCACCCGGATGTGGCCCGGATCGAGCGGGCAGCACGAAGCCGCCTCGGCGACACGGGGTTCGCCGAGGCGGCACTGGAAGGCACCCAGACGAGCTGGAGTCAGCTAATCGAGGTGACGCTCGCTTCTTGAACGTGGAACGCGCCCCCTGACCGCCACGACGGGCGTGCCACCGGATCCGGAAAGGACCCGGTGGCACAGCGGCGTAGGTTGACATCCCGTCAGGCGGCGTCGAGGGCCTTGGTGATCTTGTGGATCATGTCGGCCACGATGGGGCTGGGCTGGCCGTGGTGGGTGGCGGATCCGATTGCGGTGATGACGGTGCTGCGGAAGTTGTCGGCCTCTTCCGGAGCCTGCTCCTTGAGCAGGCTCATGACCGCCGTCAAGGCCGGCAGCACGCGGTCGGCGATCTTGGCCACGGACTTGCCGTTCAATTCCTTGCCCTTGGGATACTCGGCGAGCACGTGCCCGACCAGGCCGGTGGCCGAGCCCAGCGCGATGCTGCCATTGGTGGCGATCTTGTGGGGTGAGCCGCCGGCGGCACCAGCGGCGGACAACAGCGTGACGGCGCCGTACGCGGCAATCCGCAGCGTGGTCTTGTCCTGGTCGGAAAGGGTGATGGACATGGTTATGCACTCCCTAAATCTGGTACGAATTTCGCTTAACGGACGGATGGGGAATGTGGGTCTTACTGGTGCCCGGGGTAGGCGACCGCGCTGGCGTCCGGCAACAGCACCACGGCCGGTCCGCCGCTGCCCGACCGATGCACGAAAATGCGGCGGCCGTCGATCTCCTGGGACCCTCCGGGCGGAGGCGTGAGCTGAGTTGAGGAAGCGCTGTCTTCTGTCATGCGTCCACCATCGGCGCCAGGCCTGACACCGCCCCGCCACCGCCCTGACACGACCACTGACACGGTGATCCAATTGGTCGCGCCAGGCCAGGACGCCGCACGACTCTCAATGTCACGAGATGTTGATCTTAAAATCCTTGAGGCTGGCCCATCCCGGGTTCGGTCCGCACCGGCTGCGTGGCCGCGGCCCGGGCCAAGCCGTGACCGGGTCTTGACGCCGCGTCGGCGATTGGAGGCCTGATCTTCGTGCATGGCAAGATCTGTTGGGTGCAGATCGGGATGCTCGGACCGTTCGAGGTTCGCACGGACGACGGCAGCGTCGCCGACGTGCCGGGCGCGCGGCTGCGTGGGCTGTTGATCGCCCTTGCGCTCGAACCGGGTCGTGTGGTCCCGAAGGCGACGCTACTCGACTGGATCTGGGGTGAAAATCCGCCCGCCGACGCGACGAATGCCCTGCACCGCTTGGTTTCCCGGCTGCGAAAGGCGCTGCCGGAAGGGCTGATCGAGGGGCAGACGGACGGCTACCGGTTGACGGTGGAACCCGACGCCGTCGACGCGGTGCGCTTCGAACGCCTCGTGGGCCGGGCGCGCGACGGCGAGGGCCCGCAGCGGGTGCGGCGGCTGCGGGAGGCCCTCGCGTTGTGGCGCGGTGCGGCCATGCAGGACGTCGGTCTGCCCGACAGTGCGGCTTTCGACGCTGCGGTCAACCGGCTCGAGAGGCTGCACCTTACGGCCATGGAGGAGCGGTTCGACGCGGAGATCAGCCTTGGCCATGGTGCGGAGCTGGTCACGGAGCTGACCGACCTCGTGGCCGCGCACCCGGTGCGAGAACGGCTTGTCGGCGCGCTCATGCGGGCCCTCGTGGCGGCCGGTCGCGACACCGAGGCCCTGCTGGTGTACCAGCGTACGAGAGAGGCCTTGGCCGACGCGCTGGGCGTCGACCCCTCACCGGAGCTGTCCGCATTGCATGTCGCGCTGCTGCGCGGCGAGTCGGGACGGCGGGAGGAGAACCGGAACACCAACCTGCGGGCCGAGCTGACCAGCTACATCGGCAAGGACGCCGATGTGGCCGCGGTCGCCGAACTCGTCGCCGAGCACCGGCTCACCACCCTGATCGGTCCGGGCGGTTCGGGGAAGACGAGGCTGGCCACGGAAACCGGGCGCAATCTGCTCGGCGACCTGCCCGACGGGGCCTGGATGGTGGAGTTCGCGGCCATCGGCGCCGACGGCGACGTGGCGCAGGCCACGCTCGCCGCGCTCGGCCTCCGCGACGCACTGCTCGGTGAGGCGTCGAACCTGGAGCCGAGGGACCGGCTCATCGCCGCCATCCGCGAGCGGGAGATGCTGCTGATCCTGGACAACTGCGAGCACGTGATCGAGTCGGCGGCCGAGCTCGCCCATCGCATGCTAGGGGAGTGCCGGCGGCTGCGGATCCTGGCGACCAGCAGGGAACCACTCGGCATCACCGGTGAGGCGCTGTGGCCTGTCGCGCCGCTGGCCCTGCCGGACGGGAACGCCACCCCCGGCGAGATCGAGTCCGCGCCGGCCGTCCGGTTGCTTCTAGACCGGGCGCGCGCGGTGCGCAAGGATCTCGTGGTCGACGCCCACACGTTGGCGACCATGGCGCGCGTCTGCCGGGCGCTGGACGGGATGCCGCTGGCGATCGAACTGGCCGCGGCCAGGTTGCGCACCATGTCGATCGATCAGCTCGCGAACCGGCTCGACGACCGGTTCCGGCTGCTGACCGGCGGCAGCCGTACCGCCTTGCCACGGCACCGAACGCTGCGTGCGATGGTCGATTGGAGCTGGGAGCTGCTGACCGACGCCGAACGGGTGGTCCTGCGCAGGCTCTCGGTGTTCTCGGATGGGGCGAGCCTGGAAGCGGCCGAGCGGGTCTGCGCCGGCGACGCGGTCGAGTCGGAAGAGGTGCTCGAGTTGCTCACGGCGCTGACTGAGAAGTCGCTGCTGGTCGCCGCGGGTGACAGCGCACCGCGCTACCGGATGCTTGGCACGATCAAGGAGTACGCCGCGCAGCGTCTCGCCGAGGTGGGGGAGTCGGACCTGGCGCGCCACGCGCATCTGGCCTACTTCACCGAACTCACCGAGACCGCGGACCCGCACCTTCGCCGCGCTGAGCAGTTGACCTGGCTCGCCACGCTCGACGCCGAGCACGACAACATCAGTTCCGCGATGCGTGGTGCGCTCGCGGCCGGCGAGGCGCAGGCGGCGATGCGGCTCGCGGCGGGTACCGGCTGGTACTGGTGGCTCAGCGGGCACAGGGCCGAAGGCATGGAGCTGATCACCGCGGCCACCAACATCCCCGGCGAGGTGGGCGACGAGACCCGGGCCACCGTCTACGGGCTCGCCGTGACGTTCGCCAGCTCCGGGCGGGCCGCCGACGAAGACCAGGTGGCGGAGTGGATCCACAAGGCGTACCGGTTCGCCCAGCGCAGCCAGTCCCGCAACCCCGTGCTGGCCTTGGTCGTCCCGCTGGAACGCATGTTGCAGGCACCGGACGCGTTCCTGCCCGCGTGGGAATCATTGCTGGACAACGAGGACCCCTGGGTATGCGCGCTTGCCCGGCTGCACCTCGGCAAGTCACGGGTCATGCTGGGCCACGCCGGGCGGGACGCGGACGCGTACCTTGAGATGGCGCTCACCGAGTTTCGGACACTCGGCGAACGGTTCGGGATCTCGTTCGCCCTGACCGAGCTGGCGGACCGCATCGCCACGCGGGGCGAGTTCGCCGGTGCGTGCGAGTACTACGAACAGGCGGTCGAGGTTGTGACCGAGGTCGGTGCCATCGAGGACGTCATCCGGATGCGGTCGCGACAGGCTCAGCTGTACTGGCTGCTCGGTGATGAGGATGCCAGCGAGGCCGCAGTAGCCGAGGCGGAACGGTATGCCGAGAGGGTCACCTGGCCGGAGGCGCTGGCGGAGCTGGCCCTGTCGAAGGCGGAACTCGCTCGTTGGCGCGGCGACGCCGAGGAGGCTCACCGGCAACTCGATGTCGCAACGACCATGCTGGGGGACAGAGCGGAGAAGCTCCGCGCGGTGACGCACGACCTGCTGGGCTACCTCGCCGACGATCTAGACAAGGCCGGTGAATACCATGCCGCGGCCTACCGCGCGGCGGCCGAGGCGGGGCACGCGCCCATGATCGCGCAGGTCCTCGTCGGGGTAGCGGACCTGGCACTGCGCCGCGACCAGCCCGAGCAGGCCGCGCGGCTGCTAGCGGCGAGCAACGCCGTGCGCGGACTGTCGGATCGTTCGCTCCCGGACATGGCCCGGATCGAGCGGGCAGCACGAAGCCGCCTCGGCGACACGGGGTTCGCCGAGGCGGCTCGGGAGGGCACGGAGACGAGCTGGAGTCAGCTGGTCGAGGTCACGCTCGCTTCTTGAACGTGGAACGCGCCCACAGGTATCCGACGAGAGCAATCCCGACGCACCAGGCGACGGCGATGATCGCGTCGCTGGTGTCCGGTGCGCCGTTGAGCAACCCGCGCATGGTTTCGATGATCGGCGTGAAGGGCTGATACTCCGCGAACTGCCTGAGGCCCGGCCCCATCTTCTCCGCCGGGACGATCGCGCTGCTGAAGAACGGCAGCATGACCAGCGGCACGGCGGCCAGACCCGCCGTCTCTGGAGACTTTGCCGCCAGTCCCAAGGCGACCGTGAGCCAGCCGGCCGCGAATCCGAGCAGCACGATCATGCCGGCCACGCCGAGCCAGTCGAGGAGACTCGCCGACGGGCTGAATCCCAGCAGGAAGGCCACCCCGATGAGCGCCGCGATGGCGACCACGTTGGTCAGCACACTTGCGATGACGTGACCGGTCAGCACCGCACCACGGGAGACGTCCATCACCTTGAACCGGTTGATGATGCCCTTCGTCATGTCGGAGTTCACCGACGTCGCGGTGGCCCCCAGCCCGTAACAGACGGCCAGCAGGATCAGTCCCGGCGTCGCGTAGTCGATGTAGTCGACACCGACGTTGAAAGCGTCCCCGAACATGTACACGAACATCAACATGATGATGATCGGCATCAGGACCGCGTTGAAGACCGAGGTCGGGTTCCTGGCGATGTGCTTGAAGTTGCGACGCAACATCACCAACGAGTGGGACTGGGCGCTCATTTCGCGTCCACCTCCGTGGCGTGGCCCGTCAGGGCGAGGAAAACGTCGTCGAGGTCGGGCGTGTGCACGGAGCACTCCTCGGCACTGAGTGAGTGCTCATCGAGCCTGTCCAGCAGAGCCCGAAGCGATTTCGTGCCGCCGTCGCTGGGAACCCGCAAGGTCAGTGCCTCGTCGTCCCGCGTGGAGTCGGTGAGGACCCGCGCGGCCGCGTCGAGTTCGGCGGCGGTGGTGAACCGGAGCCGGACGTGGGTCCCGGGGATCTGGCGTTTGAGCTCGTCGGGAGTGCCCTGGGCGACCAGGCGGCCCTGATCGAGTACCGCGATGCGGTCGGCGAGCTGATCGGCTTCCTCGAGGTACTGGGTGGTGAGGAAAATGGTCACGCCGTCGGCGACCAGGGCACGGATGATCGACCACATCGTGCGGCGGCTGCGCGGGTCCAGTCCCGTCGTCGGCTCGTCCAGAAAGATGATCTTCGGGTTGCCGACGAGCGTCATCGCCAGGTCGAGCTTCCGGCGCATACCCCCGGAGTAGGTCGACGCGGACTTCTGCGCCGACTCCACCAGATCGAAGCGTTCCAGCAGCTCCGTGACGACCCGCTTGCCGTCGCCGGAGACCGCGCGGTTCAGATCCGCCATCAACTGCAGGTTCTCCTGCCCCGTCAGCAGCTCGTCCACCGCAGCGAACTGACCGGTGACTCCGATCGCCGCGCGCACCGCCTTCGCCTCGGTTGCGACATCATGGCCAGCGACGCGGACCGTGCCACCGTCGGCTTTCATCAACGTGGTCAGCACGTTCACCGTCGTCGTCTTACCCGCCCCGTTCGGGCCGAGTAGGGAGAACACCGTTCCCGCGCGGACATCAAGATCGATGCCGTCGAGCACGACCTTGTCCTTGTAGGCCTTTCGCAGTCCTGAGACCGCAATCGCTGAAGTTGTCATGCGGCCAACTATCGGGACCCGGCCTGTCACCCCCCTGACACGCCCCTGACACGACCACTGACAACGTGGTATGGGCGATTGACTTCCAGTTCGACGCGACCACTGACGGCCGTCCGATCAAGATCGCGAACGTGATCGACGAGGACACCCGGCAAGCCCTCGGCGGTCAGGTCGCCACCGGCGACGATCTCGTCGCCGAGCTCG
Organism: Micromonospora sicca; assembly: GCF_003172935.1. Taxonomy (GTDB): domain Bacteria; phylum Actinomycetota; class Actinomycetes; order Mycobacteriales; family Micromonosporaceae; genus Micromonospora; species Micromonospora sicca. Next base: position 32,608 of record NZ_QGKS01000110.1, read on the forward strand.
GCCGCATCGCCGCCACGCGGGGGCGGTGGCCGGTGGCGATTCGTTGCGACAACGGCCTCGAGCTGATCTGCCAGGCCCTGCAGACGAGTGCGCCGGGCGGGCGGGGCTGTCGTTCATCGACCCCCGGCTGCCCGTGGCAGAACCCGTACGTCCCTCGCTGTCGAGCTCGTGCCGCAACGTTTGCCCTGCCCTCCAACGGCACTTTGAGGGCGGGCGGTCTGGGCTGATAGCTTCGTCGGTCGTGGACAGCGCTGATGACCTACAACTCGCGTTCGACACGTCGGATCTGGCGGCGGACCTCGCGCTCGCTTACTTCGAGTCTGGCGTTTCGGCAACGCTGAAGGCCGACGGCACACCAGTCACGGAAGCCGACCGGGCAGTCGAGCGATTGTTTCGCGAGACGTTGTCTGCGGCGAGGCCAGAAGATGCGCTCCTCGGCGAGGAACTTGGTCAACTCGGTGAGTCCGATCGGGTCTGGATCATCGACCCGGTTGACGGCACGTCGTTCTTCAGTCGGCGTGACCCGAACTGGCGAGTTCACATTGCGCTGGAGGTTGCCGGGAGCACTGAGATCTCGGTCGTCACCGCTCCTGCGCTGCGACGCTGCTGGTGGGCGACCCGAGGCGGCGGTTCTTTCGAGTCGTCCTGGCCACGCGAGGAGGCCGAATCGAAGGGCCTTGAAGTCAGCACCACTTCGATGTTGGCTGATGCTCGGCTCGATGCTCTGGACGACGCGTCCAGAGCCCGTCTCCCACCGAGCGCGGCCCGCGCACCGGCAAGCCCCCTCCCGCTCGTCGAGCTTGTTCGTGGCGAAATCGATGCCTTCTTGGTCGAGCGCTACCACATCTGGGATCACGCGCCATGGATTCTTCTCGTCGAGGAAGCGGGCGGCCGTTTCACCGATCGAACCGGAGGACATGCGGGCGATCAAGGCGGTGGCCTGTACTCCAACGCCAACTTGCACAGTCACTTGCTCACCGCGCTTCAATACGGCGCGCCCCTGACCGCCGGGACCAAGCGACCTCCGGCGGTGACAGTTGATGCGGCGCGGTCTCGGCGACGGGATGGCGTTCCGCGTCATGAGGTCAAGTGCGAGCCCAGGGGACGGGGGTGTGCGTCTGCGGCATATCGGGCGCTGACGGGATCCACGTACTCTCCGCTATCGCCGCGCCGACAATTATGAAGTCCTGCTGAGCCTGGCCTGCGCCGCCATCTGCCTACGGACACTCCACAATTCAAAGTGAAACGATCTCTAAAGCCTCTGGACCAGTAGACGGGGTCTGGTCACGTGCTGCTAGTACGTCGCCTACGTGATGGGTGACTCTCGTGGCAGTCTCCCATTCACGCTCCGACGGTTACCGGGACTGTTGATGGCGTCGGTGCCCGCGTCTTGGTTCTGTGTTGCTGACCAGTTGGCAAGCAGGCGTAGTCCGTCTTCGGAGGCGGTGCCCGGTTCGGTGCCGTAGGCGACCACGCTCAGGCCGTCGTCGGCGCCCAGTTCCAGCACTTCGAAGGTCAGGTGCAGCTCGCCGATGACCGGGTGTCGGAGGCAGGGGTGTCCGCACATGCCGCCGACGGCGCGAGGGCGGATAACCGTTGGAGGTCATGCCGCCGGGTCGGGCAGCATCGGGCGCATGATGCTTCTCGTTCCCTGCGACCCGCTGCGGCCGCGCCGTCCGGATGAGCATCTTGCGCCGGAGGCGCAAGCGGCTCGAGAAGCCGGCTTGACCGTTGCTGTGGTTGACCACGACGCGCTGGCCCGAGGCGATGACGCAGAGCGGGCGGTGGCGCCCGTGCCCAGCGGCGGCACGGCCATCTATCGAGGCTGGATGCTACGCAGCGAACGGTACGTCCGTTTCACGGACGTGCTCGCCAAGCGGGGCGTGACCGTCCGCACGACTGCCGAGCAATATCGGCGGGCGCACGAGTTGCCCGGCTGGTATCCCACGCTGGCGGCGGTCACGCCACGCTCGGCGTGGACTACGGGCGCAGACCGGGCGGACTTCGACGAGGCTCGGCTTGCTTTCGGTGCGGGCCCGGCCGTCGTGCGTGACTACGTGAAGTCGATGAAGCACTACTGGGACGAGGCTGCGTTCGTTGCGGACGTCGGAGATGGGGACGCCGCGTGGAAGGTCGCCAGCCGGTTGCGGCAGCTGCGGGAGGACGACTTCGTCGGCGGGTTCGTGCTGCGCGAATTCGAGCCGTTCACCTCCGCGGAGGTGCGGACCTGGTGGGTTCATGGCGGGTGCGTCCTGATCGGGTCGCACCCGGACACCCCACACGACCAACCGCCGGGTGAGATTGACCTGGGCTGGCTCACACCGCTGATCGGCGCATTGGGCCTGCCGTTCGTGACGGTGGACCTGGCGCTGCGCGCCGACGGCGTGTGGCGGGAGTCGAAGTGGGCGACGGGCAGGTCAGCGATCGGCCAATCAGCATCGAGCCAGCCGTGATCATCGCGGCAGTGGCTGGAAGATCCAGCTGAGCGGAAGCAACCACCCACAGAACTTCCCGGGATCGGCCTCACTCGATCGTTGACACGCCCCAGAGAAGTTGCTTGCCTCCTTACCCTAAGCGGTCCTGCTGCTATCGGTAACCCCGCTTGAGCAGGTACTTGGCTCCTGCCTCGAAGCCCTCGGGGCTGAGCAGTTCGAAGCCGAAGGCGTCGGCGAGCCGGTCGGTCGTGTTGAACGCGGCGCAGACCGCCAGCGCGTCCTCGACCTGCTGGCGTGAGACACCTGCGGACAGCACCTGCCGCATGTCCTCGGCGCCCACCTTTCCCTCCCGGGTCAGCTTGCCGAGCATCCGCAGCGTTGCCCGGAGCCCGTCCTCGACGGGGGCCGATTCCAGGTCGGCCAGCACCGCATGAACCTTCGCGCCGTCCTGGTACGCCTGCCCCGCCGTCGCGGTGTGCGCGCCGACGCAGAACGCAGACTCGTTTACCTTCGACACGAAGGCCGCCATGAGCTCTCGGTCAGCTACCGTCCAGGCGGAAGGCCCACGCATCGCCTCGTGGGTGAACTTCTTCGCCCGGGCGCCGTAGAAGCCGGGCCGGTAGAAAACCAGCTTGGCGGCGTCTGGTACTGGGTGCCCGGAGAACACCCGGATAAGCCCGAACAGCAACTTGGTCCCGGGGCCGTAACCGCGGTTGAGGATGTCAAGTCGCATTATCCGCCTCCCCGTTGACGGTTGCCTCCGCCAGGGCTGCCAGTCCCGCTTCATACAGCCGGGCGGACTGGCCGACCGCAGCGGATATCACCAGCTCGAAGAGCTGGTCCTCGCTGAAGCCCGATGCCTTTGCCGCAGCGAAGTCCGCGTCGGTGACCTGCGCCGGCCTCGTGGCGACCTTGCCGATCAGCGCGTGCAAGGGCGGGGGGATGTCGGCGTTGCTGAAGGCACGAGCTCGCTGCTCCGGAGATGCCCTGCCCTCTCCGTTCAGGACGCGATCCACCAGGGCTCGGTGCGCTGCTCGCTTCTTGTCCTCATCCGGCACGGCGCCCTCCGCCTCCTCTCCAGCTCGGCGATCTGCCCTCATGTACACAACGTCGGCGAGCGACACGCTAGGCAACGGGCCTCGGCGGCTTCGCCGAGTGGAGGCTGGGCAGCAGGCTCACCCGGCCGTCATTGCAGCAGGGTATTGGTCCCAGGTCCGGCCGTCTAGCTCGCGCCCGCCTGCTTTGGGAGTTGACCCGCCGATCTGCTTGAGGAAGAACGGGACACCGGCGGCGAGGCAGCGATCACAAATCTCCCGGACCCAGGTCGACGAACTCCTCCAGCCGCACTCGTCGACCTGAAAACCGAATTGGAGGACAAGTGATGACCAGCACCACGCGTACCGTCCAGGGCGACCGGATCTACATCCAGGCCACGCCGAAAGCGGTCTGGACGGCGATCACGGACCCGGAGTGGAGCGAGCGGTACGGCTACCGGTCGCCCGCCCACTACGAGCTGCGCCCCGGCGGCCGGTACCGCGGCCTCGCGAGCCCTGAGATGACGGCCGCGGGCGTGCCCGAGGTGGCCATCGAGGGCGAGGTCGTCGAGGTCGACCCGCCGCGCCGGCTGGTGCAGACCTGGCACCCAGTCTGGGGCTCGGAGGCCGCCGCCGAGCCGGCCACCCGCCTGACCTACGAGATCGACGAGACCAGCCCCGGCGTCACCCGGCTGACGGTGCTCCACGACGTCACCGACGCGCCCAGCGTGGAAGCGATGGTAGCCGGGGAGGTGCCCAACGCCGGCGGCGGCTGGAATGAGGTGCTCAGCGACCTCAAGACGCTGCTCGAGACTGGCAAGCCGCTGGCCTGCTGACCCGGGATCCGAGGAGACGGTGATGACGAGCAAATCTTCCGCCGTGTCCGACAACGCGGAACCGCTGGTCGCGCCGCCTTCCCTCGGCACCCTGGGCTGGATTCAGATGTCCGCGTTCATCGTCGCGGGCCTGCTCAGCGTTGCATACGCCGTCGGGTTGCGGCGGGTGCTGCGCCCCGGCCCGGCGGGCACCTGGGGACCATCGCTTTTCGGTGTCTTCGGCCTCGGCCTGATCGTGGGCGGAGCGTTCCGGCCGGACCCGGCGCTCAGCTTCCCGCCCGGCGCCCCCGAAGGCAACCCGGACCCGATGAGCTGGCACGGCATCGGGCACGCGATCGCCCCGCCGCTCGCCTTCACCGCCCTGGTGCTGGCCTGCTTCGTTGTGGTCCGCCGGGCCGTCATGATGCGGCAGCAGGGCTGGGCGGCCGACAGCGCGGCGACCGGAGTCGTCGCTTCGTGCTGGTGGCCTGGCCCGGCCAGGAGGGGCTCAGCGTACGACTCGCCGTCGCGGTCACCCTTGCCTTCGCCTGGACCACCACGCTGGCGCTCCGCCTGCTCTTGCCAGCCGGCTAACAGAACGATCTTCAGAGGGGTACCGGTCGTCGGCACCTGCTGCCGGTGAGGCCTGCAAGTGCCCCAGCTGATCGGATCCGTGGCTCTGTCCGACTCCCGAAGCCTGAACCAGGCGTCCCGATTCTCCCCCCGATATGCCCCCGAGACTATGAGCGACGGCGGGTAACGGTTGGACTCAGCGGGACCAGACAAGATCGGCCCCTGACCGCGTTTCTTCTGGTCAGGGCCGTTCTCGCACCTGGTGGTGGGTAGAGGATCGAACCTCTGTAGCTTTCGCGACGGTACGTCGCAGGCGATAGGCCCTGGACCCTGACCGGCTGGCCATGGTGATCGGCGCCTGGCTCGCCGCGCAACTCCTCGTGCCAGCGGCGGGAACACACCGGGCGATCGCCGTGGATGGCAAGACGTCGCGCGGCTCCTGGACCGGCGACACTATTGCCCGGCACGTCTTCGCCGCCGCAGAACCAGGCCACCGGTGTCGTGCTGGCCAGTACCGACGTCGCGGCAAGACCAACGAGGTCACCCGCTTCGCACCCCTGCTCGACCAGCTCGGCGACCTCGGCATGCTTGCGTGAGTTTCCCCGGATCGCAAGGCGCCGAGGCATGGGCAGGTCGGCGGCGCAGCTGTCGCCGAGAGTGCTCGGCAGGGGCAAATGCTTTGGCTCCCCGCCGACGTTCGTAGCCCCGTCGCCCCGTCGCGGCCTCGGTCGCCGTACAGCAGACAAGTACAGCAACGCACCGGACCGCTCGAACCTCCAACCAGCCAGCCGGGGCTTGTGGCCGGCGCACGAAACCGTCAGCGACCACCTCGCCCGCAATCCATAGGTTTAGGGTTCGAGTCCCTGGCGGCCCACTCCTCCGCAGGTCAGCGGCCCTGACCGGGATCGCTGTCGCCGCGATCAGGGCCGGTACAGCAGGGCCGCTACCAAACGCGGGGCGGTTCAGAGGCGGCCGTCCCGGTCTGGTGCGGTTGTAGTAGGTCGAACGGGGTGGGCAGTGGCAAGATTGCGCGATGGCCAACCTCATCTACTCGGCGATCGCCTCGCTCGATGGCTTCACCGCTGACGGCAACGGCGACTTCGACTGGGCGGCGCCCGACGAGGAGGTGCACGCCTTCGTCAACGACAAGGAACGGCCGGTAGGCACCTACCTTTACGGGCGCCGGATGTACGAGACGATGCTCTACTGGGAGACCGCCTCCGCCGGCGACGACCAGCCGGCCGTCGTGCGTGACTACGCGCGGATCTGGCAGGCGGCCGACAAGGTCGTCTACTCGTCGACGCTGGACGCGGTCTCCAGCGCGCGGACCCGGCTCGAGCGGGAGTTCGACCCGGACGCCGTCCGCCGGCTGAAAAAAGCCGCGAAGCGCGATGTCACCGTCGGGGGTCCGGGACTCGCGGCGCACGCGCTCGCGGCCGGCCTGGTGGACGAGTGCCACCTCTTCCTCAACCCCGTCGTGGTGGGCGGGGGGACGCGCGCGTTGTCCGCCGGTCTCCACCTTGAGCTGGAACTGCTGGAAGAGCGCCGGTTCCGCAACGGCGTGGTCTACCTGCGATACCGGGTCGGCTAGAGCCTGTACCGAACTCGTCGGCTGTGGTGCTTGATCTGGTCGGCTGTGTCGAGACGAGCGCCGCGCTGGGGCTGGTGCATCGCCGCGGGTGGGTGAAAATGACGGCATGCCGAGCCGTCTTGCCGTCATCGCCATCGACGCCATCCGACCACAACTGATCGCCGACTTTTGGTGCTCGGTTCTCGGCTGGCAGGTTGTTGATGAGGATGCTGAGGTGATCACCATCGCAGCCTCCGACCGTTCCTGGCCGATGATCGACGTGGTGGCTGTGCCAGAGGGCAAGGTGATCGAGAACCGGTTGCATTTCGACCTGCGTGCCGACGGCGTGTCCACCGCGGAGGAGCTTGACCGGTTGCTCACCCTCGGTGCACGACGCGTCGACGTGGGACAGCCCTCCGACGCGAGCTGGGTCGTGCTTGCTGATCCTGAAGGCAACGAGTTCTGCCTGCTATCACGTCCTGTGCAGGAGCTCTAGGACAGCTTTCAGTCAAGCGGGCTGGGGCAGATATCGAAGTCGGCCGAGCGGGTGCAGGTGTCGAAGTTGCGGCGCGTGTCGCCAGAGTGACCGGCGGATAGCCGCTGCTGGATCGATGGCCGGCCAGTGTGGTGAAATAGTGCGCACGTGACTCTCTCCAGGGCAGCGACGCCAGGCCCCGTGCGCGGCGTGGGGGTGGTGACAGCCAGGGAGACGGCGACATGTCCGGCGCGCAGTTGTACGACACCATTGGAGCCACTTATACCGTGACGCGGCGCACCGAGCCGCGGATCGCCGCAAGGGTCTGGGCTGCGCTCGGCGATGCGCGGACGGTTTTGAATGTCGGGGCTGGTACCGCCTCCTACGAGCCCGCCGACCGTGACGTCACCGCGGTGGAACCGTCGGCGCTCATGCGTGCGCAGCGCCCCGCAGGCGCAGCGCCGTGCGTGGCTGCCGCTGCGGAGAGCCTTCCGTTCGAGGACCAGTCCTTCGACGCAGCGATGGCTTTTGCCACCATCCATCACTGGCAGGACCCGATCGCGGGCCTGCGCGAGATGCGGCGCGTTGCTCGCAGCGTGGTGGTGTTCACGCACGACACCAGTGACACCGGATGGCTTCGTCGGTTCTGGCTTACTCGCGACTACCTTCCTGAAGTCGCGGACCTCCTTGTCGACCGGCCTTCGCTGACCGAGCTGGCCAGCGCGATCGGAGCCCGCGTGGAGCCGGTGCTCATCCCGTGGGACTGCGCTGACGGCTTCTTCGAGGCCTACTGGCGCCGGCCGGAGGAATACCTCGACGAGAACGTTCGTCGCGGGGTATCGGTCTGGGCCAGAGTCGGGCCGGACGCCGAGCAGAGGGCAGTGCACAGCCTCCGTGATGATCTCGCCTCAGGTCGGTGGGCAGAACGCAACCGCGACCTCGTCGATCTCGATGCAGCAGAGCTTGGCCTTCGCCTGCTGATCGCCTGAACCCGCCACATCCGGGTACGACTTCTCTGCCCGAAGCCATGGGCAGTCCAGGCCCCACTCGCATCGGTCAAACGGTTAGGGTGCATCACTGTTGGCTGATTAGCTAAGCGATCCTATGTGCTACGTTGTCGGTCGTGTCCTTGCTGCGTCTGGGTCCGGCTGCGGAGTACGTCGGTGTTCATCCTGTGACCCTGCGCCGGTGGGCGGATGAGGGAACGCGTGGCGGTGACGTGGGTCGGTCGGGAGCGTCGTTTCGACTCTTCCCTGCTCGACGTGTTTGTCGGACGCGTTGAGGCGGTACGGCCGCGCCGTGAGGCGTTGTATGTACGGGTGTCTGGTTCGACTGGCCAGGAGTCGTCGCTGGTGGCCCAGGAGGCAGAGTTGCGGGCTACGGCTGCCGGCGAGGTGGTGGCCGTGTTCAAGGACCGGGCGTCTGGGTTGCGGGAGAACCGGCCGGGACTTGCCCGGCTGCTGAAGGCAGCGGCGGCGGGCGGGTTTACGGTGGTGAGAGTGACGCACAGCGATCGGCTGGCCCGGTTCGGCGGCGCGTGGTTGACCGCTCTGCTTGCCCGTGATGGGGTGAGCGTCGAGGTGTTGCATGCGAAGGGTTCGGCCGGTGGGGTCGAGGAACTCTTGGATGATTTCATGTCCCTGGTGGCCACGTTCGCGGGCCGAATGTATGGGATCCGGTCTCGTGAGGCCAGGCGTCGGCTGCTGGCAGCCGCGGGTGGGGACGTTGGGTAGTGACGGGTTCCGTGCTGACGTCGACCGCGACGTGCACTGCGTACCGGGCGGTGTGTGGCGGTAAGCCCGACGCGCCCGGTGTGCAGGGGCCGGTGGTTGGGCGGATATTGGCCGAACGGGTGGGGTGGCTGGCGGACCTGGTTCGGGGCATGGCCGACGAGGTGATCGCTGCGCATTGGTCGGATGGGGACCTTGCGGTTCTTGCGGGTGGGG